>DXBX01000001.1 GCA_019116285.1 Candidatus Bacteroides merdigallinarum | reverse complement strand
TAACTTTATCGTCAACCTTCTTTCTGGTATTGCTGCATATTGTTGCTTTCCAAAGAAGCCGTGTATCAATGTTTCACGAACAGTTGACACACAGCTTGCATTGTTCTGAATTCGTCGAACTCACGTTAATTAATAAAATTAGTATGTAATAGATTTGTTAGCCGCAAATGTACTCCTTAATTCAATACGCACAAAATGTTTTGGCAAAAAAATGTTTCTAGACCCTATTGTTTCTTTCAGATTTCCGTCGAGGTAGTGGTTTTGTGCTATAATTTTATAGGATGAGAGCTAAAATGGAAAGAATACGAATCGATTTTCAGACTGGTGAATCTGTTGTGCGATTTTTCAAAATGATACTTATTTATGACGTATATGAACAATATGTATTTGAATGAAGGGAATAGGGTAGATGATTGTTTGGGATTCTTCTGAAAAATGGATTAAAGATTCGTTTACGTTCGTTTGGGGTTGTTAGCGTATTTTGTTTTTCCAAAGTCCCCCCAAAGTCGTACCTCCTCCCTACCTTCTCCCTACCAAGTCCCTGTGTATAGACAAGGAGAAGGTAGGGAGGAGGGGGGACTGGAATCCGACTTATATATCCATGCTTATTCTTTCCTTGAATTTATCTAATTCGTTATCCATCTCCTGTTGCTTGGGATAGGGCTGAATTTCCCGAATCAATCTCTTATAAAAATCTCTTTCTAATATAAGTTTCCGTTTTACGGAGTGAGAGATACGGCTCCATTCTATAGTGGGCAGGTTTTCGGTCTCGAAACTTCTAGTATAGTTCCGGGGGATATATACATTAGTGGCTTGATGAGATATGCCATGAGTACCTTGGGTCTTATAATGAGCATAGACATAAAGTATTTCTGCGCGGGCATATTGATAGGAGGACTGGCCGTATGCTATTGAAGCAGATTTGAGTGTCCAAGTGGTCCATTTCAACATATCGCTGTATCTTTTCTGTCTTAGTTGACGGATAGTGCCGTACAAGTTGTATAAATAAGATAATGGATGTCCTATCCCCAGGCTTTTGATAAAATCCGCAATCATATTGGAGTAGTCAATAGCCGTATTGAGATTGTCGAGGTTTCCGTCGAAACTTCCTATCTCGATCAAAGTCATCAGGCCTTTTGTGGCGTCTTCCTTTATGGCATTGTATTGGTCATCATCAAGAGATTCCAAAAGCTTTATATAGTCCTGGAATAATTTGTCGCATGCCTTGTAGTTAAGGATTTCCTTATAAGCGTTGATTTTCAGGTTTATGAGTTTGAGGCTTAGTCTTTTGTCGTTTTTGTGGATTTTCTTGAAGATATTGCCGGGATTGATAGGTGTCCATCCGGAATATTGACTACAGTGATTTATGATTTCGATAGCTTTTTCCATTTGTCCTATTTCCATCAACGATTTGGCGTGATATAAAATAGCATCATTTTCCCCTTTTGTCGATTTGATCTGATATATCTGTGTATAGCAATAGGATGCATCGGTTCCTCTGCATAGGCCGGAGGCTACCTTTCCTAATTTGGTGAAATATTCTATTTTTTCTTTTGTATTCAATTCAGAAATGGTGCATCCCAGCCAGAATGTGGGTTTATCGGTCATCCGGTGTTTGCGGAGTAGTCTCCATAAAGTAGATAATTTATTGATAGATAAATAATTGACAGCAATCGGAGAAGTGCCTATAAACAACATTTTGCCATGGAGTTTTTGGTATGCTTCTTCCGTGAACGGTAAATGCCAGATGTTTAAATAGATGCTTAGTGCCGCATGTATGCTTCTTTTCAGTAGTGAATCGTCTTTGAGGAACCAATCTATCATTTCCATTCCCAATTGGGCAATTTCGGGGGTAGGGTACAGGTTCTTGATTTGATGCCCCCAATCTGGATTTATCAGGGTATATCTGCCTTCTTCTTCTTTGCAGAATTGCATGACCCAAGGGTGTATCACGCTCCATTCTGAACGTGAGATATTCAACATGTTCAAGAGTTCATCCTCATAGATGCCTTGAAAGAGTGATATGGCACAGATATATTTGGGATATGTAGTATGTAGGTTGATAGTGTGAAACAAGGTGTTGGCCTCTTGCATCAGGTACAGAAAAATAAAGTCTTCTCCTTGGGAGACCAGCTTTTTTATTCGCTCATTCAGTTTTTCATATGAACCAAAATTTATAAGATTGTTGAGGATGATTTTCAGATAGGTAGGGTTTCTTGTGCTTTTTTGTGCAATGATGATTTCCTTTTGTTCCTGGGTAAATCTTTTGCCATATCTGGCAGTATAGTTGTCTATAAATTTTTCAGTATCGTTTCTTTCATGAAGTGAGATGACAGGACAGCTATATCTGAAGGCAATAGTGTCATATAATGTCGAATAGAAATGGGTCGAAAATATGACATGGATGCCATTATGTAGGGAGTCCAGCCAAGTGAGAATGGATGTGAGTTCATCTGAGTCAAAGTGGGCATTGTCAATGGCTATGATTCCCCATTGGCCGGTAGGTATCCGGCAGGCATCCAAAGAAAGGAAGTGGTAGAATGTTTCAAATTTGTCTTGTTCAGGAGGAATAGTGCCGAAATCGAAATATACAATGGGGTTGTTATATTTATTCCGTAAATATTTTACTCCGTAGCACAAACTTGTAGAGGATCCGATCCCCTCTTTATCTCCTTTTATTAATAACAATTTTTCTTCACTCTGAATCCATTGGTCAATATGTTCACATATGTCATTCATATAGAACGAGGTGTCCAGGCGTTTCTTCAACGTCTGTTCTTGTTTCCATAAGATCGCATCTAAACCATTGTGGCCGTCTATGGGAAATTCTTTGTCCACCATGGTTGTGATTTCCCGATAGAGTATGTCGCCTAATGCTTTGTTTGAAGTATAGTGGTAGGCGGGATAGTTGTGTTGAGACAGAATTTTTTCTTTCAGTTTGTTCAGTTTTTGTTCGGGCATTGAGCCTGTTTTTTCTTTGAATTCTTCGGGAATGTCCACCCCTTCTGAACGCATAAAGAAGCATGCGTAGGGTAGTTTCATGTCTCGTAATGCTGCATACTCAAACTCTATTTCTGTTATGCTGGCCGATTCTTTCACCATGTTCTCAATCCATCCCTTTTGGTCGGATAAAGAAGGGCGAAGGTTTTTCAGGTCATCCACGGTAGGTTGCCAGCCATAACGGGAACCTAAAAGACCGATGAAGAAAGGACGCGAATCGTCTATTTCTTCTAAACAAGTAGTGAGTACCAATCCGTTTCGGCTTTCTTCTTCGGTGATGCCCCAGCGTAAATCTACCGGTATAAAGTCAATGTACCGTTTTTTGCAGTATTCCTTTATTTTCGGGAATATGTATGCGTTGAGGTAATCCCTTTCACTATTCATATCTTTAAAGGTTGACGATAAGAATATTTTTATTCTTCTGTTGAATCTGAAATCGGTTGGGTACATAAAAAATCGGTGGATTGAATAAAAACTTGTTGTGATTGACTTTTATCGGGATTGTTTGATAGAGGTCTTTCTATTTCCGAAGGTTTGCAAAGGTGGTATTCCTCAGTATTTCATTCAAAGTAGGTCAAACGAACGCCCAGAGATATACATGACTGCACATCTCCGGGCGTTTCTTTCACAAGCTTTGCCTGTCCGGCATCTGTCTTTTATGCCAACTCCAGTTCGGCACCGGGTTTGAACTTCACCACCTTCTTGGCAGGGATTTCAATGGTCTGCTTGGTGGAGGGATTGATACCCGTGCGGGCGGCGCGTTCAGACACAGAGAAAGTGCCGAAACCTACCAAGGCTACCTTGTCGCCTTCCTTCATGGCGCGGGTAACGGAGGCAATGAATGCATCCAACGCTTTCTTGGCATCTGCCTTCGACAAGCCGGATTCGGCTGCCATCGCATTAATCAATTCTGACTTATTCATAATGTATAGCTATTAATGATTTAAAAAATGTAACCACTCTCTCCCCACTTGGAAGCCTGTGCAATCCCTGCCCGCCAGTTTCACGCGGGCACTTGTGCGGTGCGACAAAAATAGGGTAATAATTCTGAATATCAAATAAAAACACGAAAAAACAGTCCGAAAAAGCTGATTTTGTGGGAATACGGGCTGTTTTTTCTGCTGTAGAACAGAATTTATTCGTACTTTTGCCGCGCAAATGCTTTTATTTTTATGAACCTACTACCGACAGTCACCAAAAACCTGCTTATTATCAACGTGCTGATGTTCCTCGGTGCGCTTGTGGCCGAACGCTATGGTTTCGACTTGGGCGATTACCTGGGCCTGCACTTTATTCTTTCCGACCGGTTCAATGCGGTGCAAGTGATTACGTACATGTTCATGCATGGCGGATTCATGCATGTGTTTTTTAATATGTTTGCCGTATGGATGTTCGGACGTATCCTGGAGCAGGTGTGGGGGCCGAAACGCTTCCTCACGTATTACCTGGTGTGCGGCATCGGGGCGGGCATTATCCAAGAGCTGGTGACGGGCATCCATTATTACACGTTGCAGGCCGGATTATCGCCCGAAGCCGTGGAGGCCGTGATGAGTGAGGGCGGCAAGGCGTTGCAGCAGAACATGAATTTTATAGACCCTGTGATGGCTAACCTGAACATCGTGCTGAACGGCAGTACGGTGGGTGCATCGGGGGCGGTCTATGGTATCCTGCTGGCTTTCGGCATGTTGTTTCCCAATGAGCGGATGTTCATCTTCCCCCTGCCTTTCCCCATCAAGGCGAAGTGGTTCGTCATCGGCTATGCGGTGCTTGAGTTGTATGCGGGATTGGCCAACAATCCGGCGGACAACGTGGCGCATTTTGCCCACCTGGGAGGCATGATTTTCGGCTTCTTCTTGATACTGTATTGGAAAAAGAACAACAGAGGAAATGGCTACTATTATAACTGATCTGAAGAATAATTTCCGCCGGGGCAATGTGCATATCCGGCTGATTTACATCAATGCTGCCGTCTTCTTGGTGGTGGCGTTGACAGGTATCGTGCTGAGGCTTTTCAACTTGGCGCCTGCAAGTTTTGTCCAATGTTTTGAGATGCCGGCCTCTTTGCAGAACTTTGTCGTGCAGCCTTGGGCGATACTGACGTATATGTTCCTGCATGCCGACTTCCTGCATATTCTGTTCAATATGCTGTGGCTTTTCTGGTTTGGCGATCTCTTCTTGCGCTTCTTTTCGGCCAAGCATTTGCGGGGGCTATACTTGCTGGGCGGCATCTGTGGCGGATTGCTCTATATGGTGGCCTACAATGTGTTTCCTTATTTCCGTCCGATGGCCGACTATTCTTTCCTGCTGGGGGCTTCAGCTTCCGTATTGGCTATTGTGGCGGCTACGGCTTATAGGGAACCCAACTATCCGATCAATCTCTTGTTTATCGGCACTATCCGGTTGAAATACTTGGCATTGGTTGTCATCGGCATGGATGTTTTGTTCCTTACGTCCGACAATGCGGGCGGGCATATTGCCCACTTGGGTGGAGCATTGGCCGGCTTGTGGTTTGCCGCCAGCCTGAGCAAGGGGACGGACCTCACGCGATGGATTAACTTCGTGGCCGACCGGGTGGCAGGGCTTTTCCGTCCTCGTTCGCGGAAGCCGAAGATGAAGGTCCACTACAAGGCGAATGCCGACCGCCAGAAAGATTATGACTACAATGCCCGGCGGAAGGCGCAGTCGGATGAGATAGACCGCATCCTGGACAAACTGAAGAAATCGGGCTACGAGAGTCTGACGACGGATGAGAAGAAGAGTCTGTTCGATGCCAGCAAACGCTAAACGGGCATGAGACATCTGGGTAGATTTGTGGTTTTGCTGATAGCGGGTGTCAATCTCCTCTTTACAGGGATGTTGCTCTGTGCGGCTTATAGTCCGTATATTCAGCCGGTGGAGCATCCGGTGTGGTCGTGTCTGGGGTTGGCTTTTCCCGTCTTTCTGTTGGTGAACGGGCTTTTCCTGTTGTTTTGGGTGGTAGTCAGGCAATATCGGTATGCTTTGTTGCCTTTGGCCGGATTCTTGCTTTGTCTGTCGCAGATACGCACGTATTTTCCTCTCCATTTTCAGTCGGATGAGGTGCCGGAGGAGAGTATCAAGGTGTTGTCCTATAATATCATGGGCTTCGGTATCCAGGCAAAGGAAGATAAGGAGAATCCCGTCCTGGCTTATCTGAAAGCCAGCGGGGCGGATATCCTATGCCTCCAGGAGTATGCCACCGGGCGGACGGCTCGTCATCCTTCGCAGAAGGAGGTGGAAAGGGCCTTGGCTGACTATCCTTATCATCATATCGGTGTAGTGGGGGAGAACAAGGCCAATCGGATTGCCTGCTATTCGAAGCTGCCCATTCTTTCGGCCCGCCCCGTGAAGTATGCCAGTGCTTCTAACGGAAGTTGGCTCTATGAACTGGCCTGGGGCAAGGATACGCTGTTGGTTATCAATAATCATCTGGAGTCCAACAAGCTGACGCACGAGGATAAGGAGGTCTATGAAGATATGTTGAGTGATCCGGGCAAGGAGAAGGTGAAGAGCGGTGCCCGCTTGTTGGGCGGTAAGTTGGCCGAGGCTTCTGCCTTGCGTGCGCCTCAAGCCGATGCGATAGCCCGCGAGATTGGACGTTCGTCTCACCGGTATATAGTGGTATGCGGCGATTTCAATGATTCGCCCATCTCCTATGCGCACCGCGTCATCGGGGAACGGCTGGAGGATGCTTTCGCCGACTCGGGGTGTGGCCTGGGTATCTCGTATAATCGCAACAAATTCTATTTTCGTATCGACCATATCCTGAACAGTCCCGCATTGAAAGCCTGGCATTGCCGGGTAGACCGTAGCATCCGGGCATCGGACCATTACCCGATCGTATGCAGCTTGTCGCGGGAAATGGAGGAAGGTAAAAAATAATGTGTCAACGACTTAGTTTTGTGAAAAAAAAACTATATTTGCAGCCTTGTAGACAGCAGAAATTAATCGAAATAGTAATCATAATAAACTAACAAAAACATGCAAAACAAAGGATTTGTAAGGGTTTTTGCGGTATTGCTTACACTGGTGTGTCTGTTCTACCTGTCCTTCTCTTTTGTGACTCGCCACTATACTAACAAGGCGAAGGAGTACGCGAAAGGGGATGCACAGTTGGAGCAGGACTATTTGGACTCGCTGGCCAATGAGAAAGTGTACTTCGGCAACTGGACCCTGAAAGATTGTCGTGAGATGGAAATCAGTTTAGGTTTGGACCTGAAGGGTGGTATGAACGTCATCCTGGAGGTTTCGGTACCTGATGTCATCAAGGTATTGGCCGATAACAAACCGGACGAGGCGTTCAACCAGGCTTTGGCTAATGCTGCCCAGCAGGCCAAGACCAGCCAGGAGGATGTGATTACCCTGTTCGTGCGGGAGTATCACAAGCTGGCTCCGGATGCCACGCTGGCCAGTCTGTTTGCCACCCAACAACTGAAAGATAAAGTCAACCAACAGTCCACCGACGCGGAGGTGGAGAAGGTGTTGCGCGAAGAGGTGAATGCCGCCATCGCCAACTCCTACAATGTACTCCGCACGCGTATCGACCGTTTCGGTGTGGTTCAGCCCAACATCCAGAGCTTGTCCGACAACCTGGGCCGCATCATGGTAGAGTTGCCGGGTATCAAGGAGCCTGAACGTGTAAGAAAATTACTGCAAGGATCTGCGAATTTGGAGTTCTGGGAAACTTACAACGCCAAAGACGTCGTCCCCTATCTGCAGACGGCTGATACCAAGTTGCATAACCTCCTGAGCCTGGAGGAAGGCAACGGAGAGGCACAGAAAGACTCTACCGCCGTGAAAGAAGAGAAGACCGTCAGCACGGCAGACAGCCTGGCCGCTGCCTTGAAGGGCGAGACCGCCGATGCCGCCGACTTGGAGGCCTTCAAGAAGCAGAACCCCCTGTTGGCCATCCTGCAAGTGAACCCCAGTGCGCAAAGCCCCATCGTCGCCTTTGCCAATTATAAGGATACGGCGGATATCAACCGCTATCTGGCGATGCCCGAAATCCAGGCCGAATTCCCCAAAGACCTGCGCCTGAAGTGGGGTGTGGCTCCTTCGGAATATGACCCCAAGAAGCAAACCTTTGAATTGTATGCCATCCGTTCTACGCAACGCGACGGACGTGCTCCGCTGGAAGGAGACGTTATCTCCAGCGCCAGCGATGACTACGACCAGTACGGCAAGCCTTGCGTGAACATGTCGATGAACAACGACGGTGCCCGCCGCTGGGCTCAGCTGACCAAGCAGAACATCGGCCGTTCCATCGCCATTGTATTGGATGGTTACGTATATTCCGCGCCGACGGTGCAGAACGAGATCACGGGCGGCAGCTCCGTCATCACGGGCAGCTTCACGCCCGACCAGACGAAGGACTTGGCCAACGTGCTGCGTTCCGGTAAGATGCCTGCTCCGGCACATATCGTGCAGGAGGACATCGTGGGTCCCTCGCTGGGTGCCGCATCTATCCAGGCAGGCTTCATCTCCTGCGTGGTGGCCTTCATCCTGCTGATGGTGTACACGTGCTCCATGTACGGCTTCATCCCCGGCATGGTGGTCAACGGCGCCCTGCTGCTGAACGTGTTCTTCACCTTCGGTATCCTGACTTCCTTCCAGGCTGCGCTGACGATGTCCGGTATCGCCGGTATGGTGCTGGCCATCGGTATGGCGGTCGATGCGAATGTGCTTATCTATGAACGTACGAAGGAAGAGCTTCGCAACGGCAAGACCGTGAAGAAGGCCCTGCAAGACGGTTACAAGAACGCCTTCTCCGCCATCTTCGACTCTAACTTCACGTCCATCATTACGGGTATCATCCTGTTCTACTTCGGTACGGGTCCCATCCGCGGCTTTGCCACGACGCAAATCATCGGTATTGCCATCTCGTTCTTCACGGCCGTTTACCTGACCCGCCTGGTATATGACTACTTCATGGGCAAGGACAAGTGGCAGCACCTGACGTTCGAGACGAAGCTGTCCCGCGGCGTCCTGCAGGATACGCACTTCGACTTCATGGGCAACAACAAGAAATGGGCCATCGGCACCATCGTATTCGTGGTGCTGTGGGTCGGCTTCCTGGGCATCCGCGGACTGAGCCAGAGCATTGACTTCACCGGCGGCCGCAACTACCAGGTGCGCTTCGACCAGCCCACCGAGCCCGAACAGCTGCGCGAGGTATTGGAAGGCAACCTGGACGATGCCAACGTGAGCGTCATCGCCATCGGTACGGACGGCCGCACGATGCGTATCAGCACCAACTACCGCATTGCCGAAGAGGGTGCCAACGTGGATGCCGAGATCGAGGCCAAGCTCTATGAACTCCTGAAGCCCCTGCTGACCGAGGGCACCACCCTGGAGCAGTTCGTCGACCGCGACAACCAGGAGGGCGGCACCATCATCAGCTCGCAGAAGGTAGGTCCGAGCATTGCCGACGATACCACCGTGGCCGCTTTCTGGGCCGTATTCTTCGCGCTCATAGCCATCGGCCTGTATATCTTGTTCCGCTTCCGCAACATCGCGTTCAGCATCGGCTCCATCGCTGCGCTGGCCTTCGACACGCTGGGCATCCTGGGCATCTACGCCATGTTCTGGGGCGTGCTGCCGTTCTCGATGGAGATTGACCAGACGTTCGTGGGTGCCATCCTGACCGCCATCGGTTACTCCATCAACGACAAGGTGGTGATCTTCGACCGTGTGCGCGAGTTCCTGCACCTGTATCCGAAGCGCAACAGCTACCAACTGTTCAATGATTCGCTGAACTCCACGCTGACACGTACCTTGTTCACCGGTTCGTCGACGTTGATCGTGCTGGTAGTGATCTTCTTCCTGGGCGGCGAGAGCATCCGCAGCTTCTCCTTCGCGATGATCCTGGGCGTGGTGATCGGTACGTTCTCGTCCCTGTTCATCGGTTCGCCCATCGCCTACGCCATGATGCGCAAGAAGCGCGACGCCGGCAAGGGCATCGAACCCATGCCCGCGAAAGAGGCCTGACGGCGTATATATAGAAAAGGTATAAGGCGCGGATGGCGCGGTGACCCGGATTCCGGTGGGGCCGCGCGATCCGCGCCTTTGTTGTGCAGGCCGGTCTAGTAATGTATCCTTTGTAATTTCCGGATTTGTGTGTCTATGAAGTACAGGTTCCCGTCAATTCCGTAGAGCACATTGTTGGGAGCCGCGTCAAACACCTTGTATTCCCCGTTGTGGAATTCGTCATAGTAGTCCATCTTAAAGCCGAGGGCTTGCATATGGGCGGCTATCTCGTCTTCGGTGGCTTCGCGCTCTGCCTTGATATAGGGCTGGGTGAGAACCGCGCAGAATTCCTGCCGGCTGTTATAGGCGAAGCCTGTCATTCGGTAGGGGACGTTGGCAAAGAACCTGTTATGGGCAGCTATCCGGATAAAGAAGTTTTCCAGGTCATCGCCGGCATACTCGAAGTTGTTCAGCTTGACAACAATGTCATCTTCATTGCCCGTATAGACTTCGTTTTCTCCGCCTTTGCTGAGAAATTCCAAGTGCATCTCTGCCGGGGAGACCCACAGATGATTGTCACTGGCGAATGCTATAAGCCTTTCTGTCTGCCCTCTCTTATAGCCTTCTGGCGGTTCAGCCGTTCCTGCTGTTTCTTTTTCTCTTCTAACGATGCGGGCTGCTTGCTCCAGGAGGCTATCGACCGGCGTGTACGCTCTATCCATTCTTTATGAAATTCGTTGATGTATTCCATTGTTTTGGCTTTTGAATGAGGCAAAGGTAGTGAATGTTTGGTTTCCTTTTCCGCTATTTGCGTGAAATGTTTCATGTTTTATAAGAAAAAGCCCGGCACAAGCCGGGCTTTTCTCATATTATATATGCACATCAATGCGCCTCGAGCCAGTTGCTGCCCCAGCCGCAGTCGGCGCGGAGGGGCACTTGCATGGGGCAGGCGTTCTCCATCTCTTCGAGCACGATGCGTTGGACGCGGTCGCGCTCGTCGGGCAGGACGCTGAAGTTGAGTTCGTCGTGCACCTGGAGGATCATCTTGCTCTTCAGCCCCTCCTCCGCAAAGCGGCGGTCGATGCGGGCCATGGCGACCTTGATGATGTCCGCCGCGCTGCCCTGGATGGGGGCGTTGATGGCGTTGCGCTCGGCATAGCCGCGGACGGTGGCGTTGCGCGACGTGATGTCCGGCAGGAAGCGGCGGCGCCCGTAGATGGTCTCCACGTAGCCGCGGGCGCGGGCCGTCTCGATGCTCTGCTCCATGTAGGCCTTCACCTTGGGGTACGTCTCGAAGTAGCCGTCGATCAGTTCCTTGGCCTCCTGGCGGGACACGCCCATGCGCTCGGCCAGGCCGAAGGTGGAGATGCCGTAGATGATGCCGAAGTTGGCCGTCTTGGCCTTGCGGCGCATGTCGGGGGTGACGGCGTCCAGACTGACGTGGTAGATTTTGGCGGCGGTGGCGGCGTGGATGTCGTGCCCGCTGCGGAAGGCTTCGATCATGTGCTCGTCGCCGCTGAGGTGGGCCATGATGCGGAGCTCGATCTGCGAGTAGTCGGCGGAGAAGAAGAGGCAGCCGTCGTCGGGGATGAAGGCCTTGCGTATCTCCTTGCCGTCGTCGTCGCGGACGGGGATGTTCTGCAGGTTGGGGTTGCTGGAGCTGAGTCGCCCGGTGGCGGTGACGGCCTGGTTGAAGGAGGTGTGTATGCGCCCCGTGCGGGGGTTGATCAGTTGGGGCAGGGCGTCGACGTAGGTGCCGAGCAGCTTCTTGAGGCCGCGGTGCTCGAGGATGCGGCCGACGACGGGGTGCTTCTGCCGGAGGGATTCGAGGACTTCTTCGGAGGTGACGTACTGGCCGGTCTTGGTCTTCTTGGGGCGGTCGGCAATCTTCAGTCGGTCGAAGAGGACTTCGCCCACCTGGCGGGGGGAGGCGATGTTGAACACCTGTCCGGCGAGGCGGTAGATGTCCTGCTCGATGTCGTTGAGCCGGGCGGTGAAGAGGCGGGAGGTCTCGCGCAGGGCGTCGGTGTCGATGCGCACGCCGTTGCACTCCAGGTTGACGAGGACGGGGACGAGGGGCATCTCTATGTCGTGGAACAGGCGGGCGGCGCGGTGGGTCTCCATCTCCTTTTCCAGCACGGCCTTCAGCTGCAGGGTGATGTCGGCGTCCTCGCAGGCGTAGCGGTAGACGTCCGCCGGGGGGAGGTCGCGCATGGACTTCTGTCCCTTGCCGCGGGGTCCGATGAGCTGGTCGATGTGGATGGTGCGGTAGTGCAGGTAGACTTCGGCGAGGTAGTCCATGTTGTGCCGCAGCTCGGGCTGGATGACATAGTGCGCCAGCATGGTGTCGAAGAGGGGGCCGGCGACGCGCACGCCGTAGTTGCGGAGGATGATGAGGTCGTACTTGATGTTCTGTCCGACCTTCAGGCTGCGCGGGTTCTCGTACAGCGGGCGTAGCAGGCTGATGCGGCGCAGGGCTTCGTCGCGGTCGGCGGGGAAGGGGACGTACCAGGCGCGCCCCGGGGCGTTGCTGAAGCTGGCGCCGACCAGTTCGGCCTCCATCGGCTCGGTGCCGGTGGTCTCGGTGTCTATCGCGAGGGTTTCCGCTGTCAGGATGTTTTGAACAAATTCGCGTATCTTGTCCTCAGTATCAATCAGTTGGTAGTCCACGGGCCGTGTGTCCAGGGTGTCGAGAATCGGATTTTCCGGCGCGGCTGTCCCCCCGGGCGGATTTATCGCAAACAAATCGCCTTGCACGGGGGCCTCTTGCGCGAAGAGGGGTCCGGCGTCGGCCGTCGGGGTGGGGGAGGGCCGTCCGAGTACACGGTCCAGCAGTGTGCGGAACTCCAGTTCGGTGAAAATCTGCCGGAGGGCCTCGGCGTCGGGCTCGCGTCGGGCCAGGGCCTCCATGTCCAGGTCGACGGGCACGTCGGTCTTGATGGTGGCGAGGAACTTGGAGAAGGTGATCTGCTCGCGGTTGTCCTCGACCTTCTTGCGGAGGGCGCCTTTCAGTTGGTCCGTATGCTCCAGCAGTGCCTCTATGCTCCCGAACTGTGCGATGAGCTTTTGGGCGGTCTTCTCTCCGACGCCGGGGCAGCCGGGGATGTTGTCGGCCGCGTCGCCCATCAGTCCCAGCATGTCAATGACCTGGTCGGTGCGCTCGATGCCAAACTTGGCCTTCACCTCTTCGGGTCCCATGGTCTCGAAGCCGCCGGTGTGCTTGGGCCGGTACATGCGGACGCTGCCGCCCACCAGTTGGCCGTAGTCCTTGTCGGGGGTCATCATGTAGGTGTCGATTCCTCTCCGTCCGGCCTCCGTGGCCAGGGTGCCTATGACGTCGTCGGCCTCGTAGCCGGGCACCTCGAGGATGGGGATGCGGTAGGCCCGGATGATGTCCTTGATGATGGGCACGGAGAGTCGGATGGTCTCGGGCGTCTCCTCGCGCTGGGCCTTGTATTCGGTGTAGGCCTCGTGCCTGAAGGTGGGTCCCGCGGGGTCGAACGCCACGCCGATGTGGGTGGGCTGCTCCTTCTTCAGCACCTCCTCCAGGGTGTTGACGAAGCCCAGGACGGCCGAAGTGTTGAAGCCTTTGGAGTTGACGCGGGGGGTCTTGATGAACGCGTAATAGGCGCGGTAAATCAGCGCGTAGGCGTCTAATAAGAAGAGTTTGTCGGTAGAATTCATAGAATAGTCTTTTTTTTCGTGGTAAAAGTACAAAGAAAATACAGTATTCGCCTTTTTATTATTACTTTTGTGCACAAATTATGTATATGGACCGTTCATCTTTAATTATTTCACCGATTATCGGGGAGATGGAAGACTTCACCCGCCTGTTCGAGGAGTCTCTCTCCAGCTCCAATCTTTTGCTGCAAAATGTCATTGCGCACATCCGGCAGAAGAGGGGGAAGATGATGCGCCCGATGTTGGTATTGCTGGCCGCCAAGTTGTTGGGCGGGGTTCGACCTGCCACGCTCCATGCGGCTGCCTCACTCGAACTGCTGCACACGGCCAGTCTGGTCCACGACGATGTGGTGGACGAGAGCACGGAACGCCGTGGTCAGCTCTCGGTGAATGCTATCTATAATAATAAGGTGGCAGTGCTCACCGGCGATTATCTTTTGGCTACGGCGTTGGTTCAGGCCGGGCTGACGCGCAACCTCGGCATCATCGACCTTATCTCTGTCCTGGGCCGCGAGTTGGCCGATGGGGAACTCTTGCAGCTTTCCAATGTCCGCAACGAGCAATTCTCCGAGGAGGTCTATTTCGAGGTCATCCGCAAGAAGACGGCTGCCCTCTTTGCCGCCTGCACCAAGGCGGGTGCCCTCTCCGTGGAAGCCGATGCGGAGAAGACCGAGTTCCTGCGTCGTTTCGGCGAGTACATCGGCCTCTGCTTCCAGATCCGCGACGATATCTTCGATTACTACGAGAACAAGGGTGTGGGCAAGCCTACGGGCAACGACATGCTGGAAGGCAAGCTGACCCTGCCGGTGCTCTATGCCCTCAATTCCACGCACGACCGGGAAGCTTCCGACATAGCCCTGCGGGTAAAATCGGGCAAGGCCACGTCCGATGAAATCAGCCGGCTGATAGCCTTTGCCAAGCAACAGGGGGGCATCGAATATGCCATCCGGACGATGAACGACCAGCGGGACAAGGCGCTGGAACTGCTGTCCTTTGTGCCGGCCAACGAGGTGAAAGACGCGCTTGCCGCCTATATCAATTACGTGGTGGAGCGGGAGAAATAAACGGCTTTTTAATACATTTCCATACAAAAGAGGCGCGGATTTCGCGGGATGACACGGATTGCTCTTGGCTCCGTGAAATCTGCGAAATCCGCGCCTTTGTGTGTGGCCTTGCCGAATCAGAAGAACTTTGTCTCCCGGCCCAGGATGTCGCTCAGCAACAGATTGGCGAGGCGGCTCGTGCCCAAGCGGAAGTAGAAGTTGTTCAGCCATTCTTCGCCCAGCACTTCGCGGACGATGGTGTAGTAGGTGAGAGCGTCTTCTACGGTGTTCAAGCCTCCGGCCGGCTTGAAGCCCACGCGGCGGCCGGTCAGCTCGTAATATTCCTTGATGGCCTGGCACATCACGTAGGCGGCTTCCGGCGTGGCGGCCGGCTGCTGCTTGCCCGTGCTGGTCTTGATGAAGTCGGCGCCTGCATACATGGCCAGGATGGAAGCCTTCTTCACATTCTCTGCGGTCTTCAGTGCACCCGTCTCCAGAATCACCTTCAGACGATGCGTCTTGCAGGTCTCCTTTAATTCCTCGATTTCATCGCACATGGCCTCGTAGTCACCGGCCAGGAACTTGCCCACCGGAATAACAATGTCAATCTCTGTGGCGCCGTCAGCCAGGGCCATGGCCGTCTCCGCGATTTTGACCTCTGTGAAGGTCTGCGACGAGGGGAATCCGCCTGATACGCAGGCAATCTGTACGTCTTCTACCTCCAGTGTGTCGCGTACAATCTCTGCAAAGTTCGGGTAGACACAGATGGCGGCTACGTTCTTCAGGTCAGGATACTCTTCGTCGAATCGGTTGACATTTTGCGTGAAGCGCATCACGCTTTCGTCGTTGTCCTCGCAACGCAGGGTAGTGAGGTCGATGCAGTTGAAGAGGAACTTCTTCACGTCCGGCGTGTTGTATCCTTCACGTTTCTGGGCGATGAGTGCGGCCACTTCTGTGGCGACGGTGCTATCGTCCAGTCGGGTGTTGTACTTGCCGAGGGCGGCATCATACTTGCTTTGGGTAGGTTCATTCGTTGGCATGGTTGTCTCCTTTCAGTTTGGGGTTATTGATGTGTCGGGTACGGTCGCGGTCGGTCTTCTTCTGCAAGGTCTTTGCGAAGGCGTCCGTCAGGCTGACGCCCGTCTGGTTGGCAATGCAGAGCAGGACCCACAGTACGTCCGCCAGCTCTTCTTCCAAGTTGTCTTTCTCGCCGGCCTTGAACGATTGGTCGCCGTAGCGGCGGGCCATGACGCGGGCCAACTCGCCCACTTCTTCGGTCAGCACGGCCATGTTGGTCAGTTCGCTGAAGTAGCGTACGCCATAGGTGCGTATCCAGGCGTCCACTTGTTGTTGTGCTTCTTCCAGTGTCATTATTCCTTGTTTTTGGTGTCCATGCAGATGGTGACGGGGCCGTCGTTCAGTAGCTCCACTTGCATGTCTGCGCCGAATTCACCTGTCTGGACGGGTTTTCCTAAAGCCAAGGAAAGTTCCGTGCAGAACTGTTCGTAGAGGGGTACGGATATTTCGGGCCGTGCGGCGTGGATGTACGATGGACGGTTGCCTTTCTTTGTAGAGGCGTGCAGGGTGAACTGGCTGACTACGAGGATGTCTCCCCCGGTCTCCAGGATGGATCGGTTCATTACGCCGTTTTCATCGTCGAAGATACGCAGGTTGACGATTTTCCGGCAAAGCCAGTCGATGTCCTCTGCGCCGTCGGCGTTCTCGATGCCGACCAATATCAGCATGCCCGGGCCGATGGCCGATTTCTGCTGTCCGCCGATGGTGACGGAGGCATGGGTGGTGCGTTGTATGACTATTCTCATTTCAGTTTGGTTGTTGGTTAGGATGATCAGCGGGCAAAGTTACGAATTCTTTGGATGCGGCGGTTGCAGCCGGGGCGGAAATTGTACCGAAATGGGTTTCCAGGGCTTTGGCTTTGGCCTCACCCACCACGGCGGCCAAGGCTTCGTGGGTAGCCTCGCGGATGCGCTTCACGCTCTTGAATTCCTTCAGCAGTGCCAGCTTTGCTTTGGGGCCGATACCCTTGATGCCATCCAGTTCGGACGCAATCTGTCGCTTGCTGCGCTTCTCGCGATGGAAACTGATGGCGTAGCGGTGTACTTCGTCCTGGATACGCGTCAGTAATTGGAAGAGGGGACTGGTCTGCTTCATGCCGATGACTTGGGGCGGAAAGCCGAATAGAAGTTCCGAGGTGCGGTGTCGGTCGTCCTTGGCCAGTCCGGCTATCGGGATGTTCAGATGAAGCTCGTCCAGGACCTCTTTAACAGCGCTCATTTGGCCTTTTCCACCGTCGGTGATAAGGAGGTCGGGCAATGGGGAGTTCTCCTCTACAGCGCGCTGATAACGGCGTCTGACGACTTCTTGCATCGAGGCGTAGTCATCCGGTCCTTCCACCGTCTTGATGTTATACTTGCGGTAGTCCTTCTTGGACGGTTTCCCCTTGACGAAAACCACGCAACCTGCCACGGGGTCTGCACCTTGTATGTTGGAGTTGTCGAAGCATTCTATGCGGATAGGCAGGCGGTCCAGGTGGAGTGTAGCTTGTATCTCCTTCAGAAGGCGGGTGGCACGCTGTTCCGGGTTCAGCTTTTCGGCTTGCTTGAGGCGGTCGGCTTTATACTGCTTTACATTCAGGATAGACAAATTGAGCAGGGTCTTCTTGTCGCCTCGTTGCGGTATAGTGAAAACGACGTCTTTCAGCTCAATGTCGAGTGGAAAGGGAACAATGATTTCGCGGGAACGGCTCTTGTAGCGTTCGCGCATCTCGACGATTCCCATGGCCAACAGGTCTTCTTTGCTTTCGTTCAGCCGTTTCTTGTATTCGAAGGTGAAGGCCTGGTTGATGGCTCCGTTCGTTATGTGCAGGTAGTTGATAAAAGCCGCGTTTTCATCGGCATCTTCCTCGATGGAGAACACGTCGATGTTGTGTAGGACGTGGCTGACGACTTCCGATTTCGACCGATAGTTTTCCAACAGCAGGTATTTCTCCTTAACCTTTTGTGCTTCCTCAAACTTCATTTCGGCGGCCAGGTCTTGCATCTGCCGGTAGAGCTGTTGCTCGATTTCACGGGTATTGCCCTTTAGGATTTCCTTGATTTGGGCGATATTCTGCATGTACTCCTCGTGGGTCTGCTTGCCGACACAAGGTCCTGCACAGTTCTTGATATGGTATTCCAGGCAGACCTGGTATTTGCCTGCGCGGATGTTCTCCGGGCTGAGGTTGTGGTGGCAGGTGCGGAGGGGGAACAGATGCTTGATGAGATCCAGCAGGGCGTACATGGTAGGCACGTGGCTGTAGGGACCGAAATAGGTGGAGCCGTTGCGGACAACCTTGCGGGTGCGGAACACGCGGGGAAACCACTCGTTCTGTATGCAGATGGAGGGGTATGTCTTGTCGTCTTTCAGCAGGACATTATACCTGGGCTTGTATTTCTTGATGAGATTATTCTCCAGTAGCAGGGCGTCTTCTTCCGTTTTCACCACGATGTAGCGGATGTCCACAATCTTGCTGACCAGGATGCGCGTCTTGCCCGACTCGTGCTCGCGGTTGAAGTACGACGACACGCGCCGCTTCAAGTTTTTGGCCTTGCCGACGTAGATGATGGTGCCTTCGTCGTTCAGGTATTGATAGATTCCGGGACTTTCCGGCAGATTCTGTACAATCCCCCGCAGATAATCGTTGGTCTTCAGTTCGTCCATGATGGTTTGTTTTAGGCACGGATTACGCCGATGGAATGGGTGTTTCAGTGTGGTGAGCAATCCGTTTCATCCGCATAACCCGCGCCAAATTTAGTTAGAGGGCCAGTACGGTATCCAGTTCAACGTCCTTGTCGAATACTTCGCGTCCATGGAGGGCTTTCAGTTCGATAAGGAAGTTGACGTACACCTTCCGGGGGTGCATGGTTTGCACCATCTCGCAGGCGGCACGCATGGTGCCTCCCGTGGCCAGCAGGTCATCGTGCATCAGTACCACGTCGTCCGGGCCGATGGCATCTTTGTGGATTTGGATGGTGTCTTTCCCGTATTCCTTCTCGTAGCTGATCTCAATCGTCTCGGCAGGAAGTTTCCCCGGCTTGCGGACCATGACGAATCCGGCCCCCAGCCGTTCCGCCAGGATAGCTCCCAAGATGAAGCCGCGTGATTCGATACCGGCTACCTTCGTGATGCCTTTGTCCTTATACATGTCGTACAGGATATCGGCCGCATTGTGTAGGGCAACAGGATCTTTGAAGAGGGTTGTCACATCGTAGAACAAGATACCTTGCTTTGGATAATCGGGTATCGTGCGGATGCTTTTCAAAAGTGTTTCTTTGCTCATATTCAGTCGTTTTATAGGGTTTATTCAATCTTTTGTTTCACGTGGAACGCAGCCGCGCCTAGCGCCCGCAAAGCAAGAGCAGGACGTTGATGTCGCTGGGGGATACTCCCGGAATGCGGCTGGCTTGCGCGATGGTTTCCGGGTCAATCTTCGTCAGCTTCTGTCGGGCCTCGGTCGAAAGCGACTGCAGGCTGTTGTAGTCGAAGCGCCCCTTGATTTTGATGGATTCCAGTCGTGCCAGCTTGTCGGCGATGATACGCTCGCGTCCGATGTAGCCTTCGTATTTGAGAAGAATCTCGGCCGCTTCGATGATTTCCTCCTTGCGGTCCGTCAGCCGGTCCAGCTCGCGTTGGAAGGCGGGGATGCACGTCGCGATGTTTTTCAGCGTCACTTGCGGGCGATTGATGAGATCTACCAGCTTGCAGCCTTGGCGCAGGGGAGTGGTGCCCAATGTTTCGAGGAAACCGTTGATAAGAGCCGGCTTGACGGAGAACGTGCGGGTAAAGTCCACGATGCGGCGGATGGCTTCGCGTTTGGTTTGCAACAGGGTATATCTTGCTTCGGTTGCCAAACCCAAATTCCACGATTTCTCCGTGAGTCGCATGTCGGCGTCATCCATGCGAAGCAGAATGCGGTACTCGGCGCGCGAGGTGAACATGCGGTAGGGTTCATCCACTCCTTTGGTCACCAGGTCGTCTATCAGGACGCCGATGTAGGCTTCGTCGCGACCCAAGGTGAAGGGCGCTCCACCGTGGCAATTGATATGCGCGTTGATGCCTGCCACAATGCCTTGACCGGCTGCCTCCTCGTAGCCTGTGGTTCCGTTAACCTGTCCGGCCAGGAAGAGATTGTGCACTTTCTTCGATTCCAACGTATGCTTCAGCTGCGTGGGGTCAAAGTAGTCGTACTCGATGGCGTAGCCGGGACGGTAGATGACCAGGTCGCGGAAGGCGGGAATCTGCTTCAGCGCTTCTATTTGGATATCCATCGGCAGGGATGAGGAGAAACCGTTGAGGTAGTATTCCTGGGTACTCTCGCCCTCCGGCTCCAGGAAGAGCTGGTGTTGCGGTTTGTCCGGGAAGGTGACTATCTTTGTCTCGATACTGGGGCAATAGCGCGGCCCAATGCTCTGGATTTGTCCGTTGAAAAGGGGAGAATCGGGCAATCCTTTGCGCAGGACTTCGTGCGCGGCTTCGTTGGTGAAGCAGCTCCAGCAAGGCAGTTGGCGCAGGGGACGCCGGCCCGTGTCGAGAAAGGAAAACTTGTGGAAATCGTCCTCGCCCTCCTGGGCCTCCATGTCCTCGTAGTGCACGCTCCGCCCGTCAATGCGCACGGGAGTACCCGTCTTCATGCGGCCGTATTCGATGCCATGTTGTGCGATGGATTCGGTCAATTCGTACGAGGCAGGCTCGGAAATGCGTCCACCCGGAAGCATCACGCGCCCGATGTGCATCAGTCCGTTGAGGAAGGTGCCGGCCGTCAGCACCACGCATTTCGCGTGGAAAGTCACGCCCCATACGGTGAGCACGCTTCGCACTTCGCCGTCCTCTACCAGCAGTTGGCGGACGGTGTCTTGCCAGATGTGCAGGTTGGGCGTATTCTCCAGCACTTCGCGCCAGGCCCAGATGAACTGGTTGCGGTCGCACTGCGCGCGGGGACTCCACATGGCCGGCCCTTTCGAGCGGTTGAGCAGGCGGAACTGGATAGCAGTGCGGTCGGTCACCAGGCCGGTATATCCGCCCAAGGCGTCAATCTCGCGCACAATCTGCCCTTTGGCAATGCCGCCGATGGCGGGATTGCAGCTCATTTGGGCAATCTTGTTCATGTCCATGGTGATGAGGCAAGTCTTCGAGCCTAGGTTGGCGGCCGCGGCAGCGGCTTCGCATCCGGCGTGGCCCGCGCCTATCACAATAACGTCGTAATTGAATTCCATTCGTCCGATTCTATTTTGTACGTGCAAAGGTAAGAAAAAGTTGGGGAATGTGGGGCATCAGCCCGGCTCTCTTGCATTTTCCCGGCTTTATTTGCGTACGGAGGGGCGTGCGGCGGGAAATATTGCAGCCAAAATGCGTTAGGGCAGAACAAAAAGCAAGCATAAATCTGCTGAATATTCCCGAAATGCAGGGATGTGCAGACTTATGCTTGCTGATAATCGCTTTAGGAAGGATATTCCCCTTTCAAAATGACAGTTTCTGTGATTCCGCTCGTCATCGTGGAATCGGCGGCAATCAGATGCCATTTGAAGGGCTTTCAATCAGCGGTACCGCCGAACGTGTTCGTGGATACCGCCGAGCGTGCTTATCGATACCGTTGTTTGCGCTCGGCGGTATGCCTGTACAAAGCTATTTGCTTGCGCTGGGCGGAAGCACCACAATTTCGTCTGTGAAGATCCAGCCGCCGAGTTCCTTGCCCGAGTGTGCTTGGACGCGGACGTACCGTGCCTTGGTCTTCCCCTTCCATGTGTGGTTGGCAAAAGCGAAGCCCGGCTCGCGGCTCACTTTATGCTTCTCGCGTTTCAGTCGCTTGAACTTCTGGCCGTCGTCGGAAACGGAGATGATGACCTCGGCAGGCAGGAATACTTCCGGTCCCGCAGCTTGCATGAAGTCGGCGCCGATGCTGCCTATCTGTGTTTCTTCGCCCAGGTCGATGGTTACGTCGAGGCGGTTGCGCGAGATGAATCCCTGCCAACGTCCGTCCGAGTAGGTCCAGTCGCCGCGGAGCCCGTCTGTCAGGCTCTTGTTGCCGGCAGCTTTATAAGACTCGTTGAACGGTGCGTTGTAGGTGACGGGTTTGCCCAGGGCCAGGTGCTTGATAGGCTCGCGCGATTCGGGGCGATGGCCTACTTCATCCTTCAGCGGGAAGGGGTGGTAGCCGTTGGCAGTCATCCAATCCACGGCCGTCAAGGCGCGGTTGCGGAAGTCGGCGAAATCCTTGCGTGCCGGTTCGCTCCAGCCCACCTCGGCCACGGCCAGCAAGCGCGGGTACATCATATATTCATATTGTTCGTCCGAGGGGATGTATTCGGCCCACTGGTTGGCCTGCACGCCATAGACCAAGGCTTTTTCTTCGGGCGTGAAATCGGCCTTGACGGGGTCGTAGGAGTACACTTTCTCCAGCGGCACGTATCCGCCGATGGCTTCCGGCTGGCTGATGGGGGCATCCTGGTAGTAGTCCAGGTAGAAGAATTCGGCCGGTGTCATCACGGCGCGATGGCCCGAACGGACGGCCTTCAATCCGCCTTCCTCGCCGCGCCAGGACATGACGGTGGCGTTGGGGGCCAGACCTCCCTGCATGATTTCATCCCAGCCCAGCAGCTTGCGGCCGTGTTGATTCAAGAAAACCTCCATGCGGTGGATGGCGTAGCTCTGTAGTTCGTCCACGTCCTTCAAGCCTTCGTCTTTCATGCGTTGTTGGCATTTGGGGCAAACCTTCCAAGGATTCTTGTTGGCTTCGTCTCCGCCGATATGGATGTATTCCGAGGGGAAGAGTTCCATGACTTCCGTCAGTACATTCTCCAGGAATTCGAAGGTCTTTTCGTTGCCGATGCAGAACTCGGCGTTCTTATACGGCTCGCCGGAGCAGGACATCTCCGGATAGGCGGCCAGCACCTCTTCGGAGTGGGCGGGCATTTCTATTTCAGGGATGATGGTGATGTGGCGTTCGGCGGCATAGGCCAGCAACTCGCGGATGTCATCTTGCGTGTAGTAGCCGCCGTAGGCACCCGGCGTACCCTCCTCGCAATATTGGCGTCCGCCCTTGAACCACCAGTCCTTCCACACGGCCTGTGGACGCCAGGCGGCAAACTGTGTCAAGCGGGGATATTTCTTGATCTCGATGCGCCAGCCCGCACCGTCGGTCAGGTGAATGTGCAGCCGGTTCAGCTTGAAGCGGGCCATGGCATCTATCTGTTTTTTGACGAATTCCTTCGAGCGGAAGTGACGGGAAACGTCCATCATGAAGCCGCGGTAGGCAAAGCGCGGTTCGTCCGTGATGTGGCAGGCGGCTACCTTCCAGGAACCTTCGACTGTCGGGGTGGCCAGCTGCATCAGGGTCTGCAGGCCGTAGAACAGGCCGGCATCCGTGCAGGCGGTGATGTGTATGCGTTCCGGTGTCACGCGCAGTTCGTAGCTCTCCGGCGTGCGGGTGCCGGCATTGTCCAGCTTTTGCAGGAAGATGCCGGCTTGTTTGTAGTCGGCGGTGTTATTGTCCTTCAGGCAGGGCTTCAACATCGGTTGCTGCTTGATGTAGGCCAGCAACTGTTCCAGTTCGCTGCCTATAAGGTTGCAGCCCAACTTGGTCTGGGCGTTGAGGGTGAATGAACCTTCCGCTTGTTCCGCTTCCAGCGGGGCGGGGATAACGGTTTGTGCATGCAGCGGCGGGTTGCTGATGCAAAGAGTGGAGGCTAATAATAGTCCCACAAAGAACTTTGAGTTTTTCATACGATAACTGGTTTAATAAACAATCTGTGCAAATATACACAAAAGCGGGGAGGATGCCATCAGTTTTCTGAGGTTTCTTAAATAGTCTTACCAATTTTGGTGGAAGTCGGCAGATTTCGTACTTTTGTTACCAACAAAAAAGGAGAAATAGAGAGCGTTAGCTGATGGTTGGTCGTTTGTCCATATGGAATTGGTTTTGTCCGCTCCTCGTGTGCATTTGGTTGTTGGCGGGTGGCGAGAGTGCTTTTGCGCAGCAAACGGATAGCTTGCGGGTGCGCTGCGATACTGTGCCTGCTCCGGTCGGGGTGGGGCAACCTATGATTTCGTCGGACAGCTTATCTTCTCTTAATGAAGAGTTGCCTGCTGTCCGTCATGTCCCTTTGCGCGATGCGCCTTCTTCTCCCCGCAATTGGTATCAAGGTCCTTTCCCTCCTTATTATCTCAATCCTTCTCCGATGTTTCGGGGCGATTATTCCACATCGGGCGTGTTGGGACGTGCCGGCGGAGGCTACTTTGTCGGAGCCGGTTCGCAGATCAGCGTGCCGGGTATCGGCCGTTTCAATGCCGTCGCTTTGGGATGGCAGAAGCAGTTGAACGACCGCCTTCAGTTGCAGGTGATGGCTGATGCCGTGAAGTCCAATACAGCACATTTCACGGGTCAATCTTTCGGCTTGTCCGGGCAAATGTTTTGGCAAGCGCAAGACCGGCTTTACTTCCGCACTTTCGGGGGTATGGGCTTCGGTGATTTCCGTGGACGTCCGGTTTACGGCTTCGGCGGTACGGTCGGTTTTGATGTCACCGAGCGGTTCGGGATGGAGATGGGCGCGCAGAGCTACTACAATTCCCTGACGGGGCGCTGGGAAGTGCTGCCCGTCGTGGCACCTTATTACAAGTTCAACAAGTTCAAGCTGCAAATGGACTTTGGCCCTATCTTGTTTGAAGTCATCCGCGGGGTAATCGAGAAGCACCGTGGCGGAGGGCATAGGGAAGGGCCAACGATCATGCCGGACGTGCCGGGGTTCGGACATTGAGGTTATTTGCACAGAATGAGGTAAAGATTGCAAATATTGTTTCAATGAATGTGGAAGGAAAGGCCTATTTTTGCGGATATAAACAAACACATTTATATATATACCTATGAAACAACTTTCTTTCTTTTCCGTCTTGTTGTTTGCCCTATGGGCAGACATTTGTTGGGCTCAATGGACTCCCGCGGGCCATAAAATCCAAACGAAATGGGTTAAAGATGTAGATCCTTCCAACGTCTTGTCCGAGTATCCGCGTCCGCAGATGGAGCGTGCCCGGTGGCAGAACCTGAATGGTCTGTGGCAATACGCCGTCGTCTCCAAGGATGCTGTAGTGCCTGATGAGTTCGAGGGCGAAATCCTGGTTCCTTTTGCTATCGAGTCGTCATTGTCAGGTGTCGGTCGTCGGTTAGGTGAAAACTCAGAATTGGTCTATTCTCGTACCTTTACCGTTCCTTCCGATTGGCGCGGGCAGCGCATCCTGTTGCACTTCGGTGCCGTGGATTGGAAAGCAGATGTTTGGGTGAATGAGGTGAAAGTGGGTAGTCACGAAGGTGGATTTACTCCATTCTCTTTTGATATTACCGCTGCTTTGCGCAAGGGTACTGCAAACACGCTGACCGTGCGTGTGTGGGATCCCACCGACCATGGTCCGCAACCTCGTGGCAAGCAAGTGAATCGTCCGGAAGGCATTTGGTATACGCCTGTTAGCGGTATCTGGCAAACTGTCTGGCTGGAGCCTGTGCCTACTGATTACATAGAGAGTCTTCGCATTACCCCTGACGTAGATCGTAATTTGCTTACCGTTCAACCCGTCACTTCTGCGACTTCTTTCCTGACTGAGGTGGAGGTGTATGACGGCGGACAACTTGTGGCTACCGGACGCAGCATTAACGGGCAGCCCGTGGAAATACGTATGCCGGCCAACGTGAAGCTTTGGACTCCCGATTCTCCTGCCCTCTACGACTTGAAAGTTCGCCTGAAAGACGGTCGTCGTATCGTGGACAAGGTGAGTAGTTATGCCGCCATGCGTAAGTTCTCTACCTTACGGGATAAGGATGGTATTGTGCGTCTTGCACTGAATAATCAACCCCTCTTCCAATACGGCCCGCTGGATCAAGGCTGGTGGCCCGACGGTCTTTACACCGCTCCTACCGACGAGGCCTTGCGTTATGATGTAGAGATGGCTAAACGATTAGGATTCAATATGATACGCAAGCATATCAAGGTGGAACCCGCCCGTTGGTATACCCATTGCGACCGTTTGGGTATCATCGTTTGGCAAGACATGCCCAGTGGCGACCGTAATCCCGAATGGCAGAATCGCCAATATTTTGTCGGTGTGGAGTTGGCGCGTACACCACAATCTGAAGCCATCTACCGTAAGGAGTGGAAGGAAATTATCGATTGTCTCTATTCCTATCCCTGCATCGGTGTGTGGGTACCTTTCAATGAAGCTTGGGGACAATTCAAGACGCCTGAGATTGCAGCCTGGACCAAGCAATACGATCCTACGCGCCTGGTGAATCCTGCCAGTGGAGGTAATCATTATACTTGTGGAGATATCTTGGATCTGCATAACTATCCTGCTCCGGAGATGTATCTATATGATGCGCAACGTGCCAATGTCTTGGGCGAATATGGCGGCATCGGACTGGTGTTGAAGGATCATATATGGGAACCTGACCGTAACTGGGGTTACGTGCAGTTTAATTCTTCAAAGGAAGTAACGGATGAATACGTGAAATATGCCGATATGCTTCTCAGTCTCATCAAGCGTGGCTTCTCGGGTGCCGTTTACACACAGACCTCCGATGTGGAAGTGGAAGTGAATGGACTGATGACTTATGACCGCAAGGTTTTGAAAGTAGATGAAGAGCGTGTGCGCGAGGTTAATCAGCGTATTTGCCGTTCATTGGAACAGGAATAATTCTTATCTTTTAGTCTATGAGATTTTGGCTATTTTCTTAGGTCTGCCTATTGATAGCCAACATTCTTAAGCATTATGTCTACTTAAATGCAAAAAATGTATGAATAAAAGTTTGATAAATTGGGTATTTGCTCTGTTCTTGCTGTTGACGGCTTGTGCCGGTCAGTCTGAAAAAACGGCTTCCGGACTTAATCCGGCCGACTTCCGCACGGAGGTGGACGGTAAGCGCACCGACCTCTACACATTGACGAACAGTCAAGGTATGGAGGTGTGCATCACAAACTTTGGCGGACGCATCGTCTCGCTGATGGTGCCTGACCGCAAGGGTGTCATGCGCGATGTGGTCCTGGGGTTCGATTCTATCGGAGGCTACTTGAAACATCCTACGGATTTTGGCGCTACCATCGGTCGCTATGCCAACCGTATCGGTCATGGTCACCTGACTATTGACAGTGTGAACTACCAGTTACCCATCAACAACTATGGCCACACCTTGCATGGAGGCCCTCATGGCTTTCAATACTGTGTGTTTGACGCCCAGCAATTGGATGACCATACGCTGCGTCTGAGTTATTTGTCCAAGGACGGAGAAGAGGGTTTTCCCGGCAATCTGACTTGTCGGGTTCTCTTCACGCTGACAGAGGACAATGCGTTGGACATTCGCTATACTGCCGAGACAGACCGTCCAACGGTGGTGAATATGACCAACCATTCCTATTTCAATCTCGACGGCGATCCTTCCCGGAATAATTCGGATTATTTGCTGACCATAGATGCAGATAATTATACCCCCGTGGATAGTACTTTCATGACCACCGGCGAAATTCTTCCCGTAGAAGGTACACCGATGGATTTCCGGCAGGCTACTCCCGTAGGTGTTCACATTGATGATGACTTCCAACAGTTGAAGAATGGCTTGGGTTACGATCACAACTGGGTGCTCAACACTCGTGGCGATGATACACGCCCCTGTGCTACGCTCTTTTCACCTCGTACGGGTATCCGTTTGCAGGTATATACCAATGAGCCAGGCATTCAAGTATATACAGGAAATTTTCTTGATGGCACACTTCGGGGCAAACGGGGTATTGTTTACGGTTGTCGTGCTTCCGTTTGTCTGGAGACGCAGAAGTATCCAGACACACCCAACAAACCCCAATGGCCTTCTGCTCTCCTGCGTCCCGGAGAGCAATATGACAGCCATTGCATTTTCAAGTTCTCAGTAGGAAAATAATAGAAATGAGGAAGGCAGAGGCAGATGGACAAGGGTTTTATAGGCGCATTCCCAATGCCTTCTCCTCTGCCTCTTCCATGATTTCCCGCTCTCCCGGTCCCTTATCATTAATGCCGCATAGATGCAGGATGCCGTGGATGATGACACGGTGCAGCTCGCGGTCATAGTCGCCGTCGGCGAATTGTTCGGCATTGGTGCGCACGGTGTCCAGGCTGATGAAGAGGTCACCGCTCAGGCGGTTGCCTTCGCAGTAGTCAAAGGTGATGATATCTGTGTAGTAATCGTGTTGCAGGTACTGTCGGTTGACCTCGAGAATCTTCTCGTCCGAGCAGAAAATATAGGCTATTTCGCCCACACGTTTGCCATAGCTTTGCGCCACGGCTTTTATCCATTCGGTAGTTTCCCGCTTGTTTATGGCAGGCATTTCCACGCCGTCTGTCTGGTAAGTGATCATATCGTTTAGAAGAAAAATAAGTAACTAATGAAGATAGCCGCCAGGATGCCCGACAAGTCGGCAATCAGTCCGCACGTCACGGCGTTGCGTGTCCGGGTGATGCCCACACTGCCGAAGTACACGGCGAGGATATAGAATGTTGTATCCGAGGCTCCGCGCGCCACGCAACTCAGCCGGCCCACGAACGAGTCGGCACCATATTGCTCCATGGTGTCTATCATCAGCCCGTTGGCTGCACTGCCGCTCAAGGATTTCATCAAGGCAGTGGGCAGAGCGCCTACGAAGTTGGTATCGATGCCACACGCGGCCACCACCCATTCGATGCCGCCCACCAGCAAATCCATGGCTCCTGAAGCGCGGAACACGGCGATGCCCACCAGAAAGGCTACCAGGTAGGGGATGATGCGCACGGCTGTGCCGAACCCTTCCTTGGCACCCTCAATGAAGGCATCGTAAACATTTGTCCGCTTCCATAATCCCCATACGATAAACAGCAGGATGATGCTGAACAGGATGATATTGGCTGTCAGGGTGGAGTAGGGGCCCATCTCGTCGCGCCCCACCCGGATGAATACCCAAATGAGTGTTGCAAAGAATAGGCTAATGCCCCCGGCCAGTATCAGAATCGGTTTGCAGAACAGATTGATACGTTGGCTGATGCTGACGGTCAGGATGCCCACTGTAGTCGAGATGGCCGTGCTCAGCAGGGTGGGGATGAAGATATCCGTCGGTTGTGCGGCCCCCATCTGGGCACGGTACATCATGATGCTGACCGGAATCAGAATCAGTCCCGATGTGTTGATGACCAAGAACATAATCATCGGGTTAGTGGCCGTATCCTTCTTCGGATTCAGCTCCTGAAGCTCCTTCATCGCCTTCAGTCCTAAGGGCGTGGCGGCATTATCCAGTCCCAGCATGTTGGCCGAGAGATTCATGAAGATGGAGCCCATGGCCGGATGCCCTTTGGGAATGTCGGGAAAAAGCCGGCAGAACACCGGGCTGAGCCAGCGGGACAAGGCATTGATCATCCCGCTTTTCTCCCCGATCTTCATGATGCCCATCCAGAGGGACAACAATCCTGTCAATCCCAAGGAGATTTCAAAGGCATTCTTTGACGAGGAGAACGTGGAGTTCACCAGCTCGGTGAAAATCTCCGTATTGCCCAAGAACAGCAATTTCCCCAGTGCCACCAGAAAGGCGATGACGAAGAACGCTACCCAGATATAGTTCAGTATCATGTCGTCGGTCAGTAGTTTTCTTCGTTCGCCAGGTTCCACATGCCCAAGAAAGCCGCGCGGGTGATGTCCGTCAGCTTCTCCCAGTTGATGCGGTCTGCATGGTCGGACGGCTGGTGATAGTCCGGATGCCCGTCCGTGTGATACCAGATGACGGGGATGTCCTGTAAGGCAAACGAAGCGTTGTCACTTCCTCCCACGGGGCGGTCCCAAGGACGGTAGTTCGGCTCCAGCTTCAGGCCATGCTCCTTGATGGCATCCTTCAGCCATTGTCCGAATACCGGATGTGATTCCGTATAGAAATAAACCACGTGCCGGGGCTTCTCCGGTTTGTTGTTACGACCCAGCATGTCGAAGTTCAGATAGCCCTTGATTTGCTTCACGAAGGGACAACTTTGCACGAAATATTTCGAGCCAAGCAGCCCTTTTTCCTCTCCATCCCAAAAAGCGAAGATGACATTGCGCAACGGCTTCTGCCCGGACACGGCAAAGGCACGTGCAATCTGCAAAGCCGCCGATACGCCCGATGCATTGTCATCCGCCCCGTTGTAGATTTGATCTCCCGCCAGGGTCGGGTCAATGCCCAGGTGGTCGAAGTGCGCCCCGATGACCACATACTCATCCGCCCGTTCGCCGGGAATCCAGCCCAGTATATTGGCCAGCTGCAAGCTGCGGTGCGTACCTGCTTTTAGCCGCGCCAACGAATCCGGATGTACTTGCCAGCGTCCTTTCTGCTGACGCTCCACCGCGCATGCCTCAAACGGTTGGTAATACGTGTCGTCCAGCAAGGGTTGGATACCTGCCTCCTTCAGTTCCGAGGCCAGATAGCGTGCCACGATGCGCGACTCCCGTTGTCCGGCTTCCCGTCCCAGCAAGTTATCGTCTGCCAGGAATTCCACGATGGCTTCCGCCTTGTCCCGATTGATGCTTTGCAATCCTTTCTCCAAGGGCGATTGCGCCTGCACGCCCAGCACGGTGGTGAGGAGACAGCAGGTTCCCAAAATCTTCTTGTACATATCGTTTGTTTTTAAAAGGCAATGGTTTTGCTTGCAAATGTAGGAAATACTTTTAGATAAAACAATTCGGAGTCTTCCTATTTGGAAATTTGTACGTCATCTGTATGGAGGCTTATGCCTTTGTGTTATTACACATTTGCTTGCCTTTCTTATAAAAGAATTTTGCATAGTCCCTTCCTGCCCTTCTTCAAGGTCATTGCCCGTAGTATGATTCCGTTTGCAGAAAAACCAAAAAACGGACTTGAAACGGACCTGAAACGGAGGTGAAACGAAGGTGAAGCGAACGAACTGTGTTTTCGCTGTCTTAGAAGGCACGAGGTCCTGGTAGGGGGGTGGTAAAAGGAATTAGAATGATAGTTATAAATTTAGTCTGGATTAATGTCTGAAGAAGTGAGCAGCGCATACAGTTGGTCATACGTTTGCTTCAGCTTGTCTATGTCATATCCAGTCTTTGTAAATACGCCGTTGAACGCCCTGCCCAGGTAGCAATCTTCAAACAAGCGGCTGACGGCTACCGGGTCAATCCGCCGGCTGATTTCCCCAGTGGTCATTGCGTTTTCAATGACGGATTTCCAAATCTGCAATTCTTCCTCATACCATTGGGCGGTCTGTTCCTTGAAATCCGGCAGATAGGTCAAGGCAGAACTTTCGATGCGCATTAGTGCTTCATTGACATTGGCAATGTCTCGGCGAGACATCTGCTCCTGTTCGCGCTTCAGGATTTCGATGAAGTAGTTATAAAACGAGCAAAGGGATAGCTTGTAAGCATCAGGAACGGCTTTTATGGAAGAAGCTCCATAGACGAAAGTATATACCACCTCCTTGAACAGTCCCTCCTTGTTCTTGAAATAATAGACCATGGAGCCGCGGCTGATGCCGATTTCCTTCTCCATGACGCTGAACGACACGCGGTCATACGGCATCGTGGCGAACAGCTTGAATGCCTCCATGAGTATCATTTGGCGACTTGCTTCTCCTTTGCCCATAGTGCAATATGTATGCTTGAATTTTTTGTTCAAATGTAGCTATAATTTGTGATTTATGCTTACCTTTGAAGGTCCATATAAATAAATAACTTTATAACGTTAAAAAAATGCCTTCATTGAATCAGACAGCCGCCGACACAGCCTTCCGCGCCGCGGCCATTCAAAGTGAATTGGAAACCTATGTAAATCCTGAAAAACGCGAATACCTGCCCCGCTTCTTCAAGACCGGGAAAGGCGAGTATGGCGAAGGGGATAAATTCCTGGGTATCGTGGTGCCCGATGTACGCCGGGTGGCCAAGGCCCACAAGGACGAACCCCTGCCGGTGGTGAAGTGCCTCCTGAAGAGCAAGTGGCACGAGTGCCGTCTCTGCGCCCTGCTGATGCTGGTGGAGCGTTTCAAGAAGGCTACTCCGGAAGAACGCAGGGAGATTGTCTATTTCTACATGGATCATACCAAGTATATCAACAACTGGGATCTGGTGGACCTCAGCGCACCTCACATCATGGGGGAATCCATAATAGAGGCCTGGAAGAATCCCCGCCGTTACCAGAAATTCAAGGCCCGTTTTTGGAATTATTACAAGAGTCCCTCCATCTGGGAGCAGCGCATCCAGATCGTTTCCAACCTTCCTATGATTCGCCGGGGCTACGATTTGCTTATACTGACATTGGTTCCTTACCTGCTTGCCGAGCACGCGGTTTATGATGATCCGAATGCCAAACCGAATGCCACGCGCCTGCATGATCTGAACCAAAAGGCTACAGGCTGGATGTTGCGTGAAGTGGGCAAACAGGATGAGGACAGTCTGAAGTGTCTTTTGGATGTCCTTTATGAGAGGATGCCCCGCACAATGCTGCGTTATGCCATTGAGAAACTCTCGCCGGAGGACAAGAAGAAGTATATGTCCGTTTAATGCCCAATTGCATATTATGGGATGCGGATAACGCAGAATCTGTGCTCTCTGCGTTATCCGCGCCTGAAAAATCAAGCTACACCTCGTCCGGCCAGGGGCAGGGCTTTCCGCTTGCTTTGAATGAAGGCCGTTGTGCGTCTACCCGGCGCAGGTATTCACCCAACTCTTTGGACAATTTCCGTACGATGTCGGGATGTTCGGCAGACAAATCGTGCGCCTCGCCGATGTCCTGCGGGATGTTGTACAACTCTTTTTTGCCCGTTTCGTAGTAATAAATCAGTTTCCAGTCGTCCTTGCGGATGGCACAGTTCAAGTTGATACCCGGCCCGTCGTTTCCCCAGATGTTGGGGAAGTTCCATACCAAGGCGCGCCCTTTCGAGGGATTGCCGGTGCCTTTCAGCAACGGCAGGAAGCTGATGCCATCCAAGGGAGACGTGCTCTCCTTCGGGTCTATGCCGGCCATTTCAAGCAGGGTGGGATAGAAGTCTTCAATCATCAGGTAGTTGTCGCACCGGGTGCCGGGTTCTACTATGCCGGGCCAGCTGACAATCATCGGTTCGCGGATGCCGCCTTCGTTCAGCGAGCCTTTGCCGCTTTTCAAGGGCGTGTTTTGGGTATGCGGCTCCCCGTCGCGCCAGGCGGGTTCGGCAGCCAGTCCGCCATTGTCGCTCATGAAGATGAAGATGGTGTTGTCCGCTTCGCCGTTCTTTTCCAGCCAGTCCATCAGGTCGCCCAGGCTCTTGTCCATGCCTTCCACCAGCGAGGCGTAGGCTGCCTCCTTGTCGCTCAGTCCTTTGCGCACATACTTGGGGAAGAAGCGCATATCTTTGTCGATGGGTATATGCACCGCATAATGGGCCATGTACAGGTAGAAAGGCTGGTTGTATTTCTTGGCTTTGTCCAATGCCTTGATAGCCTCGCGGGTCAAGGCCTCCGTGGCAAAGGTACCGGTGCCCCAGTAGTTCTCCAATCCCGGGATGGACATCAGCGAATAGGCCTTTCCGTCGCGTGTGTGCCCGTAATTCTGTTCGCTGAGGTAGGTGGCCAGTCCTCCGGCGGCATGTCCGGCGATGTTCACTTCGAAGCCCCAGTGGGCGGGATTCTCTCCCGGGGTGTCTATGGCTCCCCAATGGGCCTTACCGCAGTGGATGGTGTGGTAGCCGCTTTGGCGCAGCAGATCCACGAAAGAGGTGCCCACATAGGTATTGGGTGTGCCTTCCACCTGGCTCACACCGTTGTAGTTCCAGTCCGGTAAGTCCAGGGTGGAACTGGGGCGATCGGTCGTCTTGTCGCGCTCCAAGGTCCAGTTGGTCACGCGATGGCGGGCATTGTTGGCTCCGGTGATGAGGCTGCATCGGGTAGCTGAGCTGATGTTGCAGGCATACGCTTGGGTGAACATCATGCCCCGGGAGGCCAGCCGTTCCATATTGGGCGTTTCGAACATTTCATTGTAAGGGGTCTTTTCTGTCCAGAAAGGCAGCGAGGTGTCCTGCCATCCCATATCATCCACCAGGAAGAGGATGATGTTGGGGCGTTGCGGCTTGTCTTCTTGCGTATTCGCCGTGTGGTCTCCCGGATGGGCTGTTGCCGGGATCGCGGATGCCAATGAGATGGCAGACAATAGGTATTTGTTCATATGTTTTTGCTTTTTGTTTATGTGATCAATCGTCGATGGTTTATACTATAACTCTTTCCTATTCAATCCTCTCCGGCACCGTAGATGCTGAAGTTGCGGATGCAGGGCGTGTCCGTGGATTGCTCTACCACTACACGGAAGTCTGATGCCTTGAGCGTGTCGAACGTCCCGATGCGCTTGTGTCCCACGGAAGTGCCTTGTGCTACGGTTTCCCATTTTCCTCCTACCTTGGCTTCTATCCGGTAGGAGCGTATCCTTTCGCCTTGGCGGATGTCCTCCTGAAGAATATAGTAACAGACATCTTGCGCTTTCTCCAAAGACAGTTGGAGTTCGGATGAATGACCCGAAGTCTGTGCCAAGGGATGTCCAAAACGTCGGTCGATTTCCCGACCCCATTCTTTCAGCCGTTGTACGTCTCCGGCAGGCAGCACTCCGTCCGGATTGGGGGTCAGCCCGACGATGAGAGTGGCGTTTCTTCCCACCGACTTCTCATAGATGTCCATCAGGTGATCCAATGGGTAGAGGGCTTTGTCGTCATCGCCCGGCTCCCAGAACCATTCGTGCCGGCCATTGTATCCCCGTAAGGGAGTATCGGCCATGGCAGGTACCCAGTAGGCACCGTCCGGGGTTCCGTGTGCCAGCAGTACGTTGTGTGCCTGCACACCATCGGTGGCGTTACTGTGGCTGTAGGGAGTGGGGAAGGTGGACCAGCAAGGGTAGCCCACGGTGCCGCTTTCCGAGCCTCCCCAGCGGAAGTCTGCCCGGTTCACGTTGTGGTAGAACAGGCAGTTGGGCTGATACTTGTTGACAATGGGTTCCACGTCGGGTCCCAGCCCGGTCGGGTCATCCGCTCCGCCGTCGAACCAGATCAGAAACAGGTCTCCGTAGCGGGTGCAGAGCTCCGTCACCATCTTCTCGCAGAGGCGTTTGTACCAGGCTTGGCGGTTGCGTGCGAACTCCCCGTCACCTTCGGCCTTGAAGTTGTGGATGCCCAGCAGTGAGTTCCAGCGGATGCCCACATAGATGCCCGGCTGGATGCCGTATTTGCGGCAGGAATTGACAAAGTCGCGCACGATGTCCCCCTTGCCGTCGCGCCATTTCACGGACTTCAAGCAATAAGGGTTCACATCGCTTTGCCACAAGCCGAAGCCGGTCTCATGGGTAGCGGTCAATACGGCAAACTTGGCTCCCGCCGCCTTGGCCGCCTCTATCCATTGGTCGGTGTCCAGCTGTGTGGGATTGAAGATGTTGTAGTCCTCTACCGGGTTGATACGGTTGTTGCCTTGTCCATAAACTTGCCCGTCGAACACGTGCAGGTCATAATGGAACACCACGCCCATCTCGGCTTCGTGCCATTTCAGTTGGCGGGAGGCCGGCACAGGGTTATCCACCCCGTCCTGGTCGCTGTTCTGTTTCTTGTAGAAATCAATGCGTTGCCCCCATGGTTTGTCTTCCAAAGGGAATACGTGCGTTTCCTTGGCCCATGCGTTCCATTCGTTTTCCAAGGTTTTCACCTTTTCTGGTTGTTGGCCGGCGAGGTTTTTCGTTTCGAATGGGTCGGTTTGCAGGTCGAACAATTCCCAAGGTTCGTGTTGATTGGCACGTGCCAGTTTCCAGGAGCCTTTGATGATGGCACAAGAGCTCTGGTGCTCGAAAAATAGCGTGCGCTCGTCCGCTGGTTTGCCGTCCAATACAGGCAGGAGGCTCCTTCCCGGCAAGTCGGCATGCTTGAAGCGGGCAGGCCAAGTGGCTGATGCCAAATCCATGCAGGTGGGCAGGAGGTCGATGACATGGGTCATGGTCGGGAGGATTTTTCCTTTCATCCGGTTTTTCTGTGGGTCACCATAGGTCAGGATGAAGGGCGTGCTGGTGCCTCCTTGGAAACACCATTGTTTGTAGCTGCGGTAGGGTGTATTGGATAGGTCGGCCATTAGTTGTCCCAAGTGTCCCCCTTCCAAGGTGGCCCCATTGTCGCTGAGGAACAGGAAGACCGTATTGTCCAGTGTTCCTTTTTGCCGGAAAGCATCGACGATTTGGCCGATGCCCTCGTCCATGATTTCTATCATGGCTGCATACGTGGCCATATCTTTTGTCCATTGTTGGCGTTGTTCCTCCGTCAGCTCCTCCCAAGCCGGCCGTTTGCCTCCGAATTCTTTGGTGTAGACAGGCAATTCCATGTCGGCAGGGATGAGCCCCATTTCTTTTTGTCGCTCAAAACGCTGGCGGCGCAATACGTCATAGCCGGCCTTATAACGTTCCAGGCATTTTTCCACCCTGTCCGCGGGAGCTTGTAAGGGAAGGTGCGGGGCGTAATAGGCCATATAGAGGAACATGGGCTTTGTGTCGGGGCATTGGCGTATGAAGCTGATGGCAGAGTCCGTTAAGGCTGTTGTATAATAGTAGTCCTCCGGAAACTCCGTGACAGGTGTCAGGTCGTTGTACACAGGTTTGGGCTTGTAGTAGCTCCCTCCTCCACTCAGACAGCCATAGTAACGGTCGAATCCCCGTTGTACCGGATAACTTCCGTTGGGAGCCTGGAAAGCCCCGTCCACGGTGGTGTGCCATTTCCCGCTCATATAGGTGGCATATCCATTGTCTTTCAAGACTTCGGCGATGGTGGGATATTCTTTGGACAATTGACCCCGGTATCCGGGTCGGTGCTCGTCTACGGCGGTCATCCAGCCCATTCCTACTTCATGCTGGTAACGTCCGGTCAGCAGGGAAGCACGGGTGGGGCAGCTCCTCCCGGTGTTCTTGAATTGGCTGAAGCGTACCCCCTCGCGCGCCAGGCTGTCTAAGCAAGGCGTTTCCACCTCTCCGCCATAGCATCCGATGTCAGAGAATCCCATGTCATCGCACAATATCAGCACGATGTTGGGTGAAGGCGTTTCCTGGGCATAAAGTCCGGCAGAGGCGGCTCCTAAAATGAAAGATGCGAATAAGGTCTTTTTCATATGTGTCGTTTTAAGGAAGAAACTCTTCCGAAGGATTTGGGTTGTAAAGATAGCTATTTTGTGGTAAAAAGGGCGTGCCGAAATGAAAATGGTTGTATTTTTCATTCAGACACGCCCAAAGGTTCATCATGTCAGTGACTTAAAGACTGTTTGTTGTTATTCGCCTTCAGGTAACGTGCCGTCCATCATGCTCCATCCGGGATTCTGGTAGATGGAAGAAGTCTCGAAGTCATTGGAACCAGCTTGTTCCGTGGTCAGGCGGAATTCGTAGTTGCTGATGGGGTACAGGTACTTGGCTTCTGTCCAGTTCAGTCCGTTGAATCCGATGTTGCTTTCGCTTTTGCGGTAAGGCAGGTAATACTTGCCTTCTGCATAGGGGTCATCCTGGGCGGATATGTTTGGCTCGTTGGAGGAACCGTAAGGTTGTAGGGTAATCTCGGTCAGTTTAGCACTTGCTCCTTCCGGATTCGGGTCTGTGTAGAGTTGGTACATGCTGTCCCAGAAGTTGAAGCCCTGGATGTGCACGTTCTTCACTTGGTCCAGCGCGCGCCAGCGTCTCAGGTCGGCCAGGCGGAATCCTTCCGATATCAGTTCAATGCGCCGTTCGCGGCGGATGTTGTACAAGGTGGCGTCCACCTGCTGCCCGGCGGAGTAGCTTCCCCAGTCGGCGCGTTCGTTGGCCATGACGGTGTTGCTGATGGTCAGCTGGTAGTCGGTGGACATGCCGGCACGTTGCCGCAGGGCTTTCCAATAGGCATCGCAGTTGCCTCCCAGGTTCCCGTTCAGTTCATAATAAGCCTCGATGTAGTTCAGGTAAGCCTCGGCTGCGCGGAACACCGGACATCCCGTATAGGAGGGACTGGTGGTCTTCATCTCCCCTGATGTGTTCAAGCCCTTGCGCAGGCTGTAGCCGGTCGGGTTGCCGTTTTCCACTTGTCCCTCAAAGATGGGGGCCCGGTAGAAGTAGCCAAAACCGTCTTCCTCCTTGATATAGTCCACCAGGTTGGGACCGTCGGAGAGCAGGTCGCCTGTCTTCAGGATGCACATGTCCATGCGGGGGTCACGTCCGCTGAACAGATGTTCATAGGTGTCGTCGCCTTGGTAGCCGGAACCGCTGGCATAGATGGGCAGCCCGTTTTCCATCAGGAAGGCATCCACCATCGAACGTGTGTAGCCCGTGTTGCCGCTGCCGTTGCGTTGCAGGTAGTCCACCACGTGGTGGAAGACCGTGGCATTGGAACTCACGCCATAAGCGCGCCACAACAGGACTTCGTCCATGCCGCTCAGGTCTATGGAGTTGAACATGGCGGCATAGTCACCATACAGCCCGTGTCCTTGTGCCACCAGGTCTGCGGCCTCGACGGCCTGTTGCAGGAAATATTGTATTTCCGTGTTTGCATCATAGCTGTATCCGCTGAGGTAGTCCATGTCCGCGCCGGGCCATCCGGGACCGTTGGGCACGAAGGCGGTGCCGGCATGGTACTTTTCCCATGTCCCTTCAAACAGCGCCACCCGGCTTTTCAGCAATGCCGCGCAATCCCGTGTCAGGCGGTTGCTCATGGGCGGTGTGGGCAGCATGAGTTCGTAGGCCTTGTCGAGGTCTTCGAGGATGAAGCGGGCCACCTCATTGCGCGGGCGGCGCCGGGAGGCTTCGCGCACCTCGTTGTAATCCTCGCTCAGCGTGGTGGTCAGGATGGGGAAGTCTCCCAGGTTCTCCAAAGCCTGCGTATAGAACCAGGCCCGGAAGAAATAGACCTCGCCGATGTAGTGGTCAATGTTGGCGGGTGTGCCGCTGATTTCCCCGTTCTCGTTGCGTTGGGGCACCCTTTCCAGGAAGTAATTGGCCGCACGGATGGCGGTCAGGTAGTCGTTCCACAGGTTGTAGTCGCCCACATAGGTCTGTCCGGTCACGAACAGCTTGCTGGGGGTGTTGGCTGTCTGGTTGTCGGTGCCGTTGTCATCATCGAACAGGCCCAAATTGTAACCCGTGCCGTGCGAAGGCAGGCACACGTTCCCCTTGCCGTTGAAGTTGTCGTAGCCGAGGTCGAAGGCATACAGGTTGGCGGCGTAGGCAGCCAGGTCATTTTCTGCATACAGGTATTCCGTGGTAGCCACGTCGGTGATGGGCTCTAGGTCCAGGAAGTCGTTACACGAGGCCAGGCTCAGCCCGCCTGCGATGCACATGGAATAGAATATGGTCTTTTTCATTGTATGTACTTTTGTTTTTAGTCTGTTATTAGAATGTCACATTCACGCCGAAGGATACAGTCGCTTGCAGCGGATAAGTTTTTCCCGAATTGTTTTGCGTATAGCCCGAATAGGCTGTTTCGGGGTCAAAACCATTAGGCAGGCTGCAAATGGTCCAGATGTTTTCCGCGCTGACATAGAAGCGGAGGTATTCCATACCTATCTTGTTGAGCACTTGCTTGGGCAGCGTGTATCCCACTTGGATATTCTTCAGGCGCATATAGGCACCGTTCTGCATGTAGCGGCTTTGCACCTGCTGGTTCTTGTCGCTGTCCATGTATGGTCGCGGGAAGTAGGCATCGGTGTTGGGTCCGAACACGGAGGTCGTGTTTTCCGGACGGTAATAGTCCAAGTGCTCTTCCAGGCCGGTGGATTGCCACAGGCCGCCGTTCAGTCCCCAGAATACCGGTCCGTCCAGCCACAGATCCCGTTTGGCCACGCCCTGCCAGAACATGCTGAAGTCGATGTTGTTCCATTCCAGTCCCAGGTTCAGGCCGAAGCGGAAGCGCGGGGTGCTGTTGCCCAGCTTCACCTGGTCGCCCGGGTCACTCAGAGTATTGGCTCCTGTGTTGATGACGCCGTCTCCGTTTTTGTCCACATACATGATGTCGCCTTCCGTCCAGCCGGAACCCCAGGAGGGGCGGTTGCCTGCTGCCAGCCATTCGTCCATTTCCGCCTGGCTCTTGGCGATGCCGTGGGTCTCATATCCCCAGATGTCGTTCAGTTCCTGTCCTTCATAGTATGTGGACAACGATTTGGACTCATTAGGATAACGGTCGATGTAGGTGCGTGCGTCCGAAATGTTGAAACCTACGTGGTAGTTCACTTTGCCTATCTGGTCACGCCAGTTCAAGGCAAGTTCCCAACCTTTGGTGCGGAGGTCGGTGTTGTTGGTGGAGGGCATGCCGGTGCCGTAGATGTGTGCGATTTCGGCTGCAGGACCCACCATGTCAAGCGTCTTGCGGATAAAATAGTCAAAGTTGGCCGTCAGGCGGTTGTTGAACATGGACAGGTCGAAGCCCACGTTCAGCGACTTGATGGTCTCCCACGTCAGCGAGCTTGCGATGGTGCCCGGTACACTGGCCACGGCGGGGAAAGCACCGTTCATCAGCCAGCTGCCGCTGTTGGTGGCTACGTTTTGCAGCAGGTACATGGGGTAGTAGGAAGTGGTGTTCTGGTTGCCCAGTGTACCCCAGGACAGGCGGGGCTTCAGTTGGCTCATCAGCTCTTCGTCCAAGGGGAAGAACTCTTCGCGGGCCACGTTCCAACCCAAGGAGAAGGAGCCGAAGGTGCCCCAGCGGTCTTTGCGGAGGAAGCGGGACGAACCGTCATAACGGATGTTGGCGGCAATGAAATAGCGGTCCTTGTAGTCATAGTTGATACGTCCGAAGAAACCGGCTGTGGCCCAAGAATAGGCTGAAGCCTCGTTGATGACATCTTCGCCGGTGGCTGCGCCGATTTCAGGCACGCTTTCCGTGATAAGGTCCATGCGTTGCACATCCAGCACGCGGTTGTTGTATTTCTCGGTGTTCATACCGGCCATGATCTTGAAGACATGGTCCTGGTCGATGTTAAACTCGTAGTCTGTATACAGGCTGGTTGTCAAGTGGTTGGCACGTAACCAACGCTGCATGGCTCCGGTCTGTCCTTCGGTATAGTTGCCACCGTATGCCAGGAGCAGTGGTTCGTTGTTCACGTTGTACTCATAAACCTTGTTCAAGTTCTGCTTGCGGTATTCGTTGATGGTGCGCAGGCCCACGTTGGCGTAGATATTCCAGCCTTTCAGCGGATGGAACACCAGCTGGCCTTGCAGGTACATATTGTCGTTTTCTGTCACGGAGCGGCTGCCGTTGGTCAGTTGGGCCAGTTTGCCGTTGCGCATATAGTGGCCATTGGGATCCTTGAACGGCATGGTGGGCCACATGCGCACGATGTCGTGGTAGAGCAGGCCTCCCAAGTCCGTGTATAGCGGATTATCCAAGTTGGTGTGCACATACTTCACGTTCACCTCTACGTCCAGCCACTTGAAGGGTTGCGCGTTCAGTTTGGCGTTGGTGTTGATACGTTCGTAGGAGTCGTCGCCGAAACGCAGGTTTCCGTCCTGCCCCAGGTAGTTGGCCGACACATAATACTGCATCTTTTCCGAACCGCCGTTGATGTTCAGGTTGTGTTCGTGCGCCCACGACCATTTGTATTGCTTGTCATACCAATCCACGTTGTCGTTGGCCAATTGGTGGAACTGCCAGTTGCCGTTGGTGTTGGGGACGGTGCTGGTGGTGATTTCACCCCGCATGTATTGTTGGATACGCTGCATGGTGTCTTCATCAAAAATGGGTGTGCCGCCACTATTGGCGCTACCCTCGTTGAAGTAGTTGGCGAAATCCCAGGAATTCATCAGGTTAGGAAGGGATTGCGGACCATAGTAACGGGCGTTGCCGGCATAGCTGACACTGGCTTTTCCCGCCTTTCCTTTCTTGGTCGTGATGAGGATTACGCCGAAGGCCGCGCGCGAACCGTAGATGGAGCTGGCTGCCGCATCTTTCAGCACGGAGATGGACTCCACGTCGTCCGGATTCAAGTTGTTCATGTTTCCTTCGATGCCGTCAATCAATACCAGCGTGGCAGCCGTGGAACCTGTCGAGATGGTGCCTGTGCCTCGGATGTTGACGTCCATGGACTGACCCAGCTGGCCACCCATGTTGCCCACGGAGAGGTTCAAGCCGGGCACGGTGCCTTGCAGGGACTGTCCCAGGCTGGTTACCGGGCGCGATTCCAAGGCTTTCGTGTCTACGGTGGCTACGGCTTCCGTCAGGTTGGCTCTGCGTTGGGTACCGAAACCCACCACCACCACTTCGTCCAGTAGCTGGTTGTCTTCTTCCAGTGTGATGGCATAGAAACTGGTAGAGGGATTGATGTCCACCTCAGAAGTTTTATATCCTATATAGGAAATCTGAAGGGTCCCTTCGGAGGGGACATCCTTGAGGGTGAAGTTTCCGTCGATGTCGCTGATGACTCCTTGGGAACTTCCTTTCACAACGACGCTGGCGCCGATGATAGGCTCATTTTGCCGGTCTGTGACCTTGCCGGTAATGCTCGAATGCTGGGCATAGATGCATAGACTGCCCAAAAGCATTAAAAAGACAAAAAGGCTTCTTTTCATGTTTTTTCTTTTTAATTAGGTTACTGATTAGGTTGATAGTTTGTTCGCAGGCAAAGGTAGCGCGGAAGCCCGTTTCTCCCCCTGCATGTTCATTTCATATACGCATCACGTTTAATTCAATCCGCACTTCGAGCACTATTGCCTCGCACAAAACGCCTCTTAGAGGGCCTCTTTGCAGACTTTTGTGCGTAAAGAGGGATGCTACCCCGTGTTTTTCTCCTTTTTATTTTCTTAGAATACCTTATTTTTTGTTCCTTTGCACACATGAAACCGAGAATCTACATATTGTTTATTATTTTCATGTCCTTGTGCGTACAGATGCCTTGTCATGCATTCTTTGAGCAGGACATGCACTTGCTAACCATGAAAGACGGCTTGTCGGACAACACCGTTCATGCCATCTGCAAGGATAGCCAGGGTTTTGTCTGGCTGGGTACGCAAAACGGCTTGAATCGCTTCGACGGCAAGCGGGTCAGGTCTTTTCCTTTCATGGGGGAACTCCATGGAGTCTCGGATTTGACAGAGTCGTTTCCGGGGTTGTTGTGCTTCCGAAGCAGGGACACGCTCTCGTCCTTCGACCTGCGGAGCGAACATTTTTTGCCGGTACGGACGACTGAGGGGCGCGCCCTTCATGCGGTCGATATCCAGTCGGGACGCAACCATACGTTATGGGTACTGACCCCCTCCGAGCTATTGCTGATGGAGCAGGAGCCGTCTTCAGACGGTGATACCCTCAGGCTCCGAACCATCGGGCGGTATGCCGATTGGAAAGGATTGGGCGACAAACTCTTTGAATTTTCGTTGAGTGCAGATGGGAATCACCTGTGTGTGGCGGATGTGGACGGCAGGCTGGTAGTGGCCGATTTGCACCGGCCGGAGCACTATTCCTTGATAGACCTGGGTATGAAGCAGAAGTTGAACATCACCCACCTCTTTTACGATGAGGACGGATATGTTTGGGTGTCCACCTTGGGACATGGCATCATCCGGCATGACACGAAGACCGGGCACAACCTCCGGCTGACTTATCGGGGCAAGCATGTCCCCAACCAGCTGTCGCATACGGACGCATTTGGGGTGGTTCGCCTGGAGCCGTACATCTACCTTGCTGTCACATGGAATGGATATACGCTGATAATCCAGGACAAGGAGCAGCCGGACCGGGTAACAACCAGGATTTTCAACAATACCACTTCCTCTGTCTTCCGTGACATAGAGACCCGCATGATGTCTGTCTATTATGATCCCAAAGGTATCTTGTGGATAGGAACGGATGGCGGAGGAAGTATCTGGTCAGACCTGCGCAACCGTCTGTTCCGGCATTTCTACCAGGACCGGCACAACGAGATTTGTTCTATCTTGGACGACGGCCGGGGCTATGTGTGGCTGGCCACTTTTCACGAAGGTATCATGCGTAGCCGTGCTCCCTTCAAACCCGGTGAAGATTTGGATTTCTTGCCGACAGGCCATCCCGGAGAAAAGAAGGAGCAGACCGTGCTGTGCAGCATGAAGGACCGGCAGGGTAATCTTTGGTTCGGGAATGCCGACGGCACCTTGACCCGATACAATCCGCACAACCGGCATTTTGAGGAGATGGAATTGGGCGATGGGGAAGGTTTCCGCAACAAGGCGGCTGTCTGGAGTCTGCTGGCCGACAGCAAGGGGCGCATCTGGATAGGTACTTCGCAAGGGTTGCTGACCTTGAATGACACCACCCGGATATGCAGGCCGGTTCCCTTGACCGGGGACGACGGCAAGCCGCTTGCTCCGTTTCACATCAGGGCCTTGGCCGAAACCAACGACCACTGCCTATGGCTGGGAACCACTACCTTGGGAGTATGCAGGTATGCCGGGGAAGGCAATAGGCTGGAAACCGGCTATGAACGGCGGGCAGGCATGGCGGAACAGTCGGTGCGTTCCCTCTTCGCTTCCCGGGACGGACGCCTGTACATCGGTTATATGACGGCTTTCGCCGTACTGTCTCCCGAGGAAGACAAAATCCTGCGGGTCTATACCACGCAGGACGGCTTGTGCAACAATTTCATCGGTTGCATCACCGAAGACGGGGACGGAGACATCTGGCTGGGGTCCAATTCAGGTGTTTCCCGTTTCGACAAGCGGCAGCAGTTGTTCTATAATTATTATGTATCGGGCAGCAACCGTTCCGCTTATTTCTGGAATGATTTTCTGTTCTTTGGCAACAACAAGAATCTCACTTATTTCAATTTGCGGAAATTCAAGCAGTTCCCCAACCGGCAAAAGACGCTGATTACCGATTTGGAGGTTAATAACCGTTCGGTGGCCATCCGGCAGGAAATCAACGGGCAAGTCATCCTGTCCAACAGCGTTTCTTATACGTCCGCTGTCCGGCTGAACCATGCTAACCGGAATTTTTCGCTCACTTTCAGCAACCTTTCTTATTCGGATGAGCAGCAGATGTACGCTTACCGCCTGTATCCCTACCAGCAGGAATGGATATATACCCGTGGCGAGGAGAAGATATCCTACGCCAATCTGAAGAAGGGGGACTATGCCTTCGAAGTAAAGAGCCTTTCCTCGGACAACGCGGTGGACAGTACGGCCGAGGTGACTACCTTGCATGTGACTGTTGAGCCGCATTGGACGGACACCCTGCTGTTCCGCATCCTGGTCATTGTGGCCGCCACCCTCTTGCTCTATGCCGTGCTCAGGCGTCTCCAACTGAGGCACAAGCGGCTGGAGCATGAGATGCGGTTGGAGCATGAGGTCTTTGCGGCTCAGGTGGAAAGGGACAACGAGAAGAAACTGCGGATGGAGCGAGAGCGCTTTTTCACGGAAATGACGCACGAATTGCGCACCCCGCTCACACTCATCATGGCCCCGTTGCATGAATTGTTGCATACGGTGGAATTGCCCTCGCCGGTGGGCCACAAAGTCCGTATGGCCTATGAAAACAGCCGCTTGCTGCACGCATTGATGGACCAGTTGCTGTATCTGCGGAAGATGGAGGTCAATATGCTGAAGCTTCGTGTGGAGGAGACAGAGGCCTCCCGCCTGGTGGAGGAAGCGAGCTGTCCCTTCCAGGCAGTGGTCGAGGCTGGCAACTACCAGTTTCAGGTGGAAGGATTGCCGGAGCCCTGCACGCTTTGGGTCGATGCGGAGAAACTGGTGAGTGCCCTCCGCAATCTGCTGTCCAATGCCTTCAAGTACACCCGTCCGCAGGGCACGGTGCGCCTCTCCGTCCACAAAGCGGTGATGGACGGTTATCCGGTCTGCTGCTTCGTGGTGAGTGACAACGGCCGCGGCATCCCGAAGGAGGTGAAGGACTTCCTGTTCGAACCCTATCGGACCGGGTCGCGGGCTCCGGTATATTCCACGCAGATAGGCATCGGGATGCGCATCGTAAAGAACATCGTAGACTTGCATCATGGCTACATCAAGGTGGACGATGCACCCGGGGGAGGTACCGTCTTCAGCCTGTATATCCCAGAAGGGAATGCCCACTTCAACGACGGAGCAGGGGAGGCCTCTCCCGTTTCCGGCCCGTCAGCCGGGCAATTGCCGGAGATTTCTGCCGGGACGGATGCAGAAAAAAGGCGCCTGCTGGTTATCGATGACAATGCGGATATCCGGCGTTACATCTGCAACCTGTTTTCTGCCCAGTACCGGACAGACGAAGCGGAAAACGGGGAGGAGGGCCTGCGCCGGGCCAACGAACACATTCCGGACTTCATCATTTGCGACATCATGATGCCGGTGATGGACGGCTTGGAGTGTTGCCGTGCATTGAAGGAAGATCCGCGGACAGCCTCGGTGCCCATCCTGATGCTCACGGCCAAGTCGGAAGACGCGGACGCCATCCGGGCTTTGCGGATCGGTGCGGACGATTACATGATGAAGCCCTTCAATCCGGAAATGCTGAAGATGAAGGTGACCAGCCTGCTTCGCCAACGGGAAAGGCTGAAGAGGCTGTATGCCGGAACTCTGAGGCTGAAGCACGAGGAGGAAAAGGGCGGGGAAGCGGAAGACTACTTCCTCAAACAGGTCCTGCAGGTCATCGAGGCCAACCTGGCGGACGAGAATTTCAATGTGAAGTCCCTGGCCGATGCTTTGCATATGAGTCAGCCCACGCTGTACCGGAAAATCAAGCAGCGCAGTCAGTTGAATGCCATCGATATGATTCGCAGCGTGCGCATGAGCAAGGCAGCCACACTCATCCTGGAGAACCGTTACAGCTTGCAGGAAGTGGCCGAACTGGTGGGCTACAGCGATGTGCGTACATTACGCAAGCATTTCATTGCCCAGTTCGGCGTGCCTCCCTCGAAGTATGCTGAATAGGTCCGGGCGGACGGTCAGTCCGCTTCCGGCGCAGAAGTTTCTTCCTGGGCTTCGAGGCCGTCCACCTCCGTCAGTTGCGGCAGGGGATTACGGTCGCTCGGCTTGGCTCCCAGCTTCTTCAGCTTGGCGCAGGTCTGCAGGATGCTTTGTCCGGTGGGTTGCAGCTTCTTCTCTCCGTCTTCGTAGGCTTTGGCCGCACTGTCCAGGGCCTTGCCGATAGCCTGGTATTTCTTCATGAACTGGCCCACGCGGTCCAGCATCTCGTTGGCCAGGGCATATACCTTCTCATGGTTCTGTGCCTGGGCGATTTGTGTCCAGGTCAGGTTGATGATGCGCAGGGCGGCGAAGAGCGTCTGCTCGTCGGCGATGAATACGTTCTTGTCCATTGCCTTGCGCCACAGGTCGGGCTGTGCATTCATGGCCGTCCACAAGGCACCGGTGTGGGGCACGAACATGATGACATAATCCATCCGTACTTTCGGCGGTTGGATGTAGGACGAATAATCCTTGGCGGACAATTCCTTCACATGCCCTTGCAGGCTGGCGATGTGCGCCTTGAGGTACTGTTGCCGTTCCTCCTCGGTCTCGGCATTGACATAGTCCATGAAGGCCGTGAGTGATACTTTCGAGTCGATGATGACCTCGCGCCGCTGGTCCAGGTGCAAGATGACGTCCGGTCGCAGGAGGCTTCCCTCCGCCGACTTCACCGCCTGTCCTTGGGCATCGCGTATCACTGCCTGCGTGTCATAGTGTATGCCGCGCGTCAGTCCCTGGGCCTCCAGTAGCTCGTCCAACACGGTCTCACCCCAGTCGCCCTGTACCTTGCTGCCGTGCTTGAAGACGCGGGTCAGTTCCTCCGCACTCTTCTGGGTGGCCTGGCTTTGGCGGATGATGTGCTCCAGGTTCGTCCGCATTTCGCTGCTCATGGAGGTCTGCTTCAGCGTGTTGTCCTCCAAGGCCTTCTTCATCCGGTCGATGGTTTCCCGCAAGGGGGTGACAATCTGTCCCAAGTTGGTGTTGCTTTGCTCCGTGAACTCCTTCTGCCGTTGCTTCAGCAATTCGTCCGTGGCCGCCTGCACCTGTGCCTTCATCGTCTTCATTGCCTCGTCGAAACGCCTTTCCTGGGCGGCTAGCCGTTCTTCGGCGATTTGGTTCCATTCTTCCTTGGCCTCTCTCAGCCGGCGTTCGGCCTCTGCCTGGAGTTGTTCCACTCGCTCTCGCGAAGCGGCCTTCACTTCCTCGACTTGACGCTGCCACGCCGAGACATTGGCCTGCGCCTGTTCTTTCTCGTTTTCCACTTGTGCCTGCAGCACCTCCGTCCGGGTGCGCAAGGCCTGGCTTTTGTTCCGCGCGATTAGTGCGCCGATCAGGATGCCTGCCAGGAGACCTATAAGGGTTGCCAGGATAATCTCCATAGAGTTATGTGTTAGGATGGATTCTTGATTCTGTTGTGCGAAGATATGGTTTTTGAGACATATATCCAAGGGGGATGCCCGCATTCTTTTCCTCCGCGGGTTCATTCCCCGCCCCACAGGCATTCGCTGATGCTCGCTGTCCTTCTCTGTGGATTCCAGAAACCCAGGTAAATGGCCAGGTCTTCCGTCCGCCAGTCCTTGGGATAAGCCAGCTCCGTCCGTCCTTCGCCACGGAGTGCGCCGAAGGCCTCGCATACAGCCATCCGCGTCGGTTTGTGGATGACAGCCGCCAGGGCATAGTCCCGCGGCGAGGCATTCTCGAATTTGCAACAGTTGTTCCACGTGAAAACCACCTTTCCATCGGCCGGTACCGCCCGGGTTTCCGCGGCTCCCGTCAGGCAACCTTGCGAAATTAATACGTTGCGGTAGTTTACCCCGATGCCCTCCGCCGTTTCCCTCAGTGCGTAGCGCATCGTGTAGGACATGGCGGCGTTGAAGGCGCTCTGCCGCACCGCCTTTTCCCGGAAGCCGGCGCGCAGGACGGGCGTGAGCGGCCGCAGTAGGGACAGGGCCACGGAGAAGCGTGTGCGCTGGGCCTGCTGGACAGGGGTGCGCGGATTCTTGACTCTTGCAGGGAGGGTACGCAGGTAGGGGATGCCCCGCCAGGTGCAGGCCACCACATTGCCTATTCTTCCTCTGACTGTTTTTTGCTGTTCCGATTCGATTCTTGCCATAATGCATGTGTGTTTAGAGAGTTTCATAGTTTTTACAGGCGCAAAGATAGGGAATGTTTTTCAAACAGGCCGGGCATTTGGGCCGTTCTGATAATCTTTTTGCAAAGTCGCTTTCCGGTCGCCCTTGCCGCCTACCTGCTCCCTACCAAGTCCTTGTGTATAGACAGGGAGAAGGTAGGGAGGAGGGGCGACTTTGGGGCGAGTTTGGGGGAAGCGGTGTTATTTTTCGATTGCTTCATCACGCGGGATAACCGGATTTGAAGCTGATGCCCAGATAGGCATGAATGCCATCGTTGCGGCGATGAATTTACTTGTTCTCATCATAGTAATGTTGGTTTTTAATGATTGTCTGCAGTATATCTGTTGACTTATTTAATATCGAGTGGATGTATTTTCTCATGAATAATCATTTGAAATCATTACCTTTGCAAAGGTAAAGTGTTGCTGATTAACGGGCAATACTGATTAATAACCATTTTCAGGTAGGGATATGAGTGTAAAAGACGAACTGGATGACCAATTCCTGTTGCAGGACTTCACGGACAAAGACTGGGTAGCAGGATATTTGGACAAATACAAATTAATTGCCGCTGGCTATGCGCAGACGGAGAATGCCATTGCGGTATTAAGCGATTTGAAAGAGCGCGTCAGTCATATTTATTATGGGGGTATGGCACAGACTTTGGGTATCTGTCAAAAGGGAGAGTATCGTTGTGTCAAGTCTATTTGGGAAGAAAGTGTATTCGCATATATTGCTCCTGAATACATGGACAGGAAGCAATGTGACGAATTGAAATTCGTCTATTACCTGAAGAATATTCCCAAACGGAATTACACAGACTTTTATCTTGCAAATACCTTACAGATAAGGGGGAAGGACGGTCGGGCATATGTTGTCCGCCATCGGATCTTTTATGTGTATATACAGTCGAACGGAAGCATAAGACTGGCATTGTGCTTGTATAACCTGACGGATGAGGCGGAAACCGTCAGCCGTATTTACAACTCGGTTGACGGCACGGTTGTTCCTTTGGAGCAACAGGACTACAGTGGAATGCTGTCTGACAGGGAGAAGGAGGTCCTGCAGCTCATAGAGCAAGGTAAGATGAGCAAGGAAATATCAGAAGCACTATCTATCAGTATTCATACAGTAAGCAGACATAGGCAGAATATCTTGTCGAAATTATGCGCCTCTAATTCTGTCGAAGCCTGCCGGATAGCCAAAAGTTTGAAACTTATATAAGGTCGTCATCGGACTGTTAGTGACCTATAAGTTCATCTCCTCTTTTGGGGGAGGTTTGGCAGGCAGATTTTGGCGGTTTTTTGGAATAAAAGTTGCCCTAAACGGGTACCAAGGAGTAGAACAGAGAGGTTACTATGCTATAAATGAACAGATTGGTGATGAGGGCCTAAAAAAGATTATCAAAACGCCTGATTTTATTTTTTCATCTCCCAAAGACTCCCTACATTTGCACACGAAACAAAAGCAAATACGCTTCTGTATTGTGAACTTGTATGAATGATTGCCGCGGAATTTGTTTATATGGAGGAATATGGAAGTGTAGAAGTTTAATTTTTTAAAATAATTGTATTATACTATGGGAACAATTAAAAAAGGTATCCTGGGAGGATTCTCGGGAAAGGTGGGAACCGTGGTAGGCGGTTCGTGGAACTCAATCAGCTATATGCGCTCGTTGGCAGACAGCTATAGCGATGCGAAGACGGAGCGGCAGGTATGCCAGCGGGGACGATTTGCGGCGGTGGTGGCTTTCGTGAAAAACATTGCACCGTATTTGAGGGTCGGCTTCCGGAATTGCGAGGCGGGGCAATCGCCTTATAGTACGGCGACGTCGTTTGCGCTGAAGAATGCCGTGACAGGTTGTGGCAAAGAAGCCGTAGTGGATTTCTCGAAGGCATTGGTGAGTCAGGGTAGCTTGACGGGCGTTGCGGATGCCGCCGTGGAGGTGGCGGGTGGCAAGGCTTCGTTCACCTGGACGGATAATAGTGGTATTGGCAGTGCCAAGGCGACGGATGCCGTCATGGTCTTGGCCTATAACAAGGATCGGCAGGAGGCTGTGTATGACTTGCAGGCGGCTACTCGGAGTGAAGGGACGGCAGAGCTGACGTTGCCGGCTACTTGGGAGGATGAAGCACTGGCAGTCTACTTGAGTTTCCGGAGTGTGGATGACAGTGCTGTGACGAGAAGTGTCTGCCTGCAGGATGATGAGGCCGTGCAAGAGCCGGGTGAAGAGTCCGGCGGCGGTACCGGCGAAGAGGGGGAAGGCGAGGAAGGTACTTTCGGATAATCTGAAGCTTCCCGGTATTTCCCGGAGGAGGGATGCCGATAACTGAGGCTTCCTGAGATTAGGCGCGGATGGCGTGAATTTTACAGATAATTCCGAGTGGTTTTCTGTATGATTGACAAAATCCGCGCCTTTTTTGTGGGATAGAGAAGGTTTTATTGCTACATTTGTGCGGTATCCGATGAAGTCGGTGCAATTTTAATTATAAATCATTATGCGATTGAAGAAATTGTTAGGTCAGTTTGTGTTTTTATTATCATTTTTGGGCGCGTTTACTGCTTGTACGTCGGCGGGACAGGAGGATCGGGCGGAGTGTCTGGCGGATTGTGTCAATCCTTTTATCGGTACGGACTTCACGGGGAACACGTATCCGGGGGCACAAGTGCCTTTCGGCATGGTGCAGCTCAGCCCGGACAATGGCTTGCCCGGTTGGGACCGCATTGCCGGTTATTTCTGGCCGGACAGTACGATTGCGGGGTTCAGCCATACCCATCTGTCGGGGACAGGTGCCGGAGATTTGTACGACATCTCTTTCATGCCCGTCACCTTGCCCTATCGGGAGGCCAAAGGGTCGCTGGGCATTCACTCCAAATTCTCGCACGAGGAAGAGTCGGCTTCGGCAGGCTATTACCGGGTGCATTTGTCGGACTATGACATCGAGGTGGAGCTGACGGCCACTCCGCGTTGTGGGGTGCAGCGTTATACTTTTCCCAAGGCCGAGGCGGCGGTGTTCCTGAACCTGCGCAAGGCCATGAACTGGGATGCCACGGAGGATGCGCACATCGAGCAGGTGGATTCCGTCACCCTGCGCGGCTATCGCTTCTCCGACGGATGGGCGCGGGGACAGCGCGTCTTCTTCTGTACCCGCTTCTCCCGGCCGTTTGATGCGATGAGGCTGGATACGGCGGCCATTCTGCGCGAAGGTAGGCGGATAGGTACGTCCGTGGTGGCACGCCTGGATTTCCGGACGGAGGAAGGCGAGCAACTGGTGGTCAGCACGGCCTTGTCCGGCGTCAGCATGGAGGGGGCGATGAAGAATCTGCAGGCGGAAGTGCCGGATGATGATTTCGACAAGTACCTGGCCTTGGCCAGAAAAGACTGGGACAAGCAGTTGGGCAAGATAGAAATCCAATGCGAGGACCGGGACGAGCGGAAGAAGTTCTATACTGCCCTCTATCACTCTATGTTGGCTCCTACTATATATAATGATGTGGACGGAGCGTATTACGGCCCCGACAAGCAGGTGCATCAGGCCGATGGCTGGACCAACTACAGCACGTTCTCTTTGTGGGATACCTACCGTGCCGCCCATCCGCTCTATACCTATGTGGCGCCGGAGCGGGTGAACGACATGGTGAAGTCCTTCATCGCCTTCTACGAGCAGAACGGACGCCTGCCGGTGTGGAATATGTGGGGCAGCGAGACGGATATGATGATTGGTTATCACGCCGTGGCAGTCATTGCGGACGCCTATCTGAAGGGCATCGGCGATTTTGATGCGGAGAAGGCGTTGGAGGCTTGCGTGGCCACGGCCAACTTGGATGATTATCGGGGCATCGGCGCTTATAAAGAATTGGGGTATGTCCCCTATAACCTGATAGACCCGTATAATGCGGACAATTGGTCGCTCTCCAAAACCCTGGAGTATGCCTACGATGATTATTGCATCGCCCGCATGGCCGAGAAGATGGGGCGGACGGACGTGGCGGAGGAGTTCTATAAGCGTTCGCGGAATTACCGCAACGTGTATAATCCGCAAAGCGGTTTCATGCAGCCCCGGGATGACAAGGGGAACTTCGTGGAGCCGTTCAGTCCGGACGATTATATGCCGCACATCTGCGAGAGCAATGGCTGGCAATACTTCTGGTCGGTGCAGCACGATGTGGACGGGCTGATAGCTTTGGCGGGCGGCAAGGAACGCTTTGCGCAGAAGCTGGACAGTATGTTCACCTATCATCCCGGAGAGGATGACGAACTGCCCATCTTCAGCACGGGCATGATTGGGCAATATGCGCATGGCAATGAGCCGAGCCATCACGTCATCTACCTGTTTAATGCGGTGGGGCAGCCGGAGAAGACGCAACGGTATGCCGCGCAGGTGATGCACGAGCTTTATCGGAATACCCCGGCGGGGTTGTGCGGCAACGAGGATTGCGGGCAGATGTCGGCCTGGTATGTCTTCAGCGCGATGGGATTCTACCCCGTGGATCCCGTAAGCGGAAGGTATGAATTGGGCACGACCCTGTATCCGGAAGTGAAGCTTCACCTGGCCAATGGCAAGACCTTTACGGTGCGAGCCAATGGGGTGAGCCGCGAGAACTGGCTGGTCAAATCGGTGAAATACAACGGCGAGCTGTACGACAAGACGTATATCACGCACGAGCAGATTATGTCGGGCGGCTTGCTGGAACTGGAGATGGGAGCAGGACGCTAAATAGGAATTTAGCGGGGCGGTGCCCCGCAGCTACAAGTTACAAGCTACGAGCTACAAGTAGCTACACACCAAGAACTAAGTAACTTTACTCGTAGCTCGTAGCTTGTAACTCGTAGCTAATAAATTATCATTTATGAGAACGAAATTAGTAGTATGGATAGCCGTGTGGCTGTGTGCGGCCTCTTTGCAGGCCCGCGACTGGGTGCTGTATGTCAATCCGTTGATGGGCACCTCGTCCAGTTTTGAGTTGTCGGCGGGAAACACCTATCCTGCCATTGCCCGCCCTTGGGGCATGAATTTCTGGACGCCTCAGACGGGGCGGATGGGTGACGGGTGGCAATATGTCTACACGGCACATAAGATTCGGGGCTTCAAGCAGACGCATCAGCCCAGCCCGTGGATCAATGACTATGGGCAGTTCTCCCTGATGCCGATGACGGGGAGGCCGGAGTTCGATGAGGACAAGCGCGCCAGTTGGTTTTCCCACAAAGGCGAGGTGGCTCAGCCTCATTATTACAAGGTCTACCTGGCCGATTATGACATCCTCACCGAATTCACGCCCACGGAGCGGGCGGCGTTGTTCCGCTTCACCTTCCCCGAGAGTGAGCGGTCCTATGTGGTGGTCGATGCCTTCGACCGCGGCTCGTACATCCGGATTGAGCCGGAGCACAATCGCATTGTGGGCTATAGCACGCGCAACAGCGGCGGAGTGCCCGCCAACTTCAAGAACTACTTCGTGGTGGAGTTCGACAAGCCTTTCACCTACCGCGCTTCCGTGGCCGACAGTGTGCTGACGGAAGGCCGGTTGGAGCAACAGGCCGGACATGCCGGTGCCATCATCGGCTTCCGCACCCGCAAGGGAGAGGTGGTGCATGCCCGGGTGGCATCCTCGTTCATCAGCTGGGAGCAGGCGGAGCGCAACCTGCAGGAGCTGGGCCGTCAATCTTTCGACGAGCTGGTGGCAAAAGGGCGCGAAGCCTGGAACAAGGTATTGGGTAGGATAGAGGTGGACGGTGGCACGCTGGATCAGTTGCGCACGTTCTACTCCTGCCTGTATCGCTCGTTGCTCTTCCCCCGTGCGTTCTATGAATGCGATGCGGAGGGACAGGCCGTGCATTACAGTCCGTATAATGGTCAGGTCTTGCCCGGCTATCTGTACACGGACACCGGCTTTTGGGATACCTTCCGTTGTCTGTTCCCCTTGCTCAATCTGATGTATCCCTCGGTGAACCGTCAGATACAGGAAGGCCTCCTCAATGCCTACCGGGAGAGCGGCTTCTTCCCCGAATGGGCCAGTCCGGGCCACAGGGGTTGTATGGTGGGCAATAATTCCGCCTCCGTCCTGGCCGATGCGTGGATCAAGGGTGTGCGGGTGGATGATGCGGAGACCTTGTACGAAGGACTGCTGCACGGGACGGAAAACGTTCATCCCGAAGTCTCTTCCACGGGCCGCCTGGGACACGAGTATTATAATAAACTGGGCTATATCCCCTACGATGTAGGTATCAACGAGAATGTGGCCCGTACCCTGGAGTATGCCTACGATGACTGGTGCATCTACCGGATGGCCAAGGCTTTGAACCGTCCGAAGCAGGAACAGGAACTTTTCGCCAAGCGGGCGTTGAACTATCGGAATGTGTTCGACAAGGAAAGCCGCCTGATGCGGGGCCGCAACGAGAACGGCACCTTCCAGTCGCCTTTCTCGCCGTTGAAGTGGGGCGATGCCTTCACCGAGGGAAACAGCTGGCACTACACCTGGTCTGTCTTCCACGACCCGCAAGGCCTGATAGACCTGATGGGAGGCGAGGAGGCTTTCGTGCAGATGCTGGACTCGGTGTTTACCGTGCCGCCCCTGTTCGATGAAAGCTATTACGGACAGGTCATCCACGAGATACGCGAGATGACCGTGATGAATATGGGCAATTACGCCCACGGCAACCAGCCCATACAGCACGCCATCTACCTGTACAACTATGCCGGCCGTCCTTGGAAGGCCCAGTATTGGTTGCGCCAAGTGATGGAGCGTATGTACAGCCCCACGCCCGACGGCTATTGCGGCGACGAGGACAACGGACAGACCTCCGCCTGGTATGTGTTCTCCGCCCTGGGTTTCTATCCCGTTTGTCCGGGCACGGACGAATATGTCTTGGGCACTCCCTTGTTCCGCAAGGCCACCTTGCACTTGGAGAACGGCCGTTCGCTGGTCATCGAGGCGCCGGACAACGGGGAGGGCAGCCCCTACGTGGAGGCCCTCCTGCGGGATGGCACCCCCTATACCAAGAACTACCTGCGCCACGCCGACCTCTTGCAAGGAGGCCGCCTGCTCTTCGAGATGAGCGACCGGCCCAATCTGCAGCGTGGCACGGCCAAGGCAGACCGCCCGTATTCCTTCTCTACTGACCATTAAATAGGAATTTAATTCTTTAGACGCAGATTTTGCGGATTAAGCGGATTTATTTTTTCTTTTAAATACGGACGACAAATCAAGGTGAAGCCTTCTTTAAGATCCGTTCAATCCGCAAAATCCGCGTCTAAAAAATACCCCGATAAATTATCATTTAACGTTGAACGCCACTTAATCATTACTCCTTATGAAGACAAACTTCCCCCTCCTTTCCCTCTCGGCTGCCGCCTTGCTGTGCCTGGCCGCCGCCTGTACGCCTGCCCCGCAAGACTATGCCTCCTACGTCGATCCCTTCATCGGCACGGGCGGGCACGGACATACCTATCCCGGAGCCGTGGTGCCCAACGGGATGATTCAGCCCAGCCCCGACACCCGCATTGACGAGTGGGATGCCTGCTCCGGCTATTACTATGCGGACAGCACCCTCAATGGATTTTCCCATACCCACCTCAGCGGCACGGGTTGTGCGGACTATGGCGATGTGTTGCTGATGCCCACCGTGGGTGCTCAGGATGTCCGCCTCGTTTCCGCCAAGAGCCAGCAATTGCCCTGGTGCTCCGCCTTCTCCCACGAGCGTGAGGTGGCCGAGCCGGGCTATTACTCCGTCTTCCTGGACCGCTACGGCGTGCAGGCCGAGCTGACCTCCACGGCGCGGGCGGCCATCCACCGCTACACCTTCCCCGAAGCCGAGGATGCGGGCTTCATCCTGGACCTGGACTACAGCATCCAGCATCAGACCAACCGCGATATGGTGATCGAGGTGGTGAGCGACACCGAACTACGCGGCCACAAGCGCACGGCCTATTGGTTGCCCGACCAATACATCGCCTTCTACGCCCGTTTCTCCAAACCCTTCACCTGCACCCTGCTGACCGATTCAGTCGCGCCACAAGACGGAGGTCCCCGCCAGGCAGTGTGCAAGGCCCTGCTGCAATTTTCCACCGCCCGCGGCGAACAGGTGCTGGTCAAGGTGGGCGTCTCGGCCGTTGATATGGAAGGCGCGCGGCGCAATGTGGAGGCGGACATTCCGGATTGGGACTTCGACGGAGTGCGTCGCGCGGCCCGGCAGGCGTGGAACGACTATCTGTCCTGCATAGACATTGAGACGGACGATGCCGACCAACGCACCATCTTCTATACCGCCCTCTACCACACCGGCATACAGCCCTACCTCTTCACCGATGCGGACGGACGTCACCGCGGCATGGACGGGCAGATTCATCAAGGCGATGTATCCGATCCCGTCTATACGGCCTTCTCCCTGTGGGACACCTTCCGTGCCTTCCATCCGTTGATGACCCTCATCCGTCCGGAGCAGAACCAGGCCTTCATCCGCTCGTTGCTGGTCAAGCAGCGGGAGGGCGGCGTTTTCCCCAAGTGGGAACTGGCCGCCAACTACACGGGCACGATGATAGGCTATCACGCCGCCTCGCTCATAGCCGATTCCTACGCCAAGGGGCAGCGCGACTTCGACGTGCAGGAAGCCTTCCGCGCCTGCCTGCGCACGGCGGAGTACGACACTACGGGCATCCACACGGTGCGCTGGATGGTGCCCTTCCTGATGCCCGCCGCCAAGTATTGGAAAAACAAGATTGGCTACATCCCCTGCGACAAGGACAACGAGGCCGTTGCCAAGGCACTGGAGTATGCCTACGATGACTGGTGCATCTCCCAGTTGGCCGAGGCCCTGGGCAATGACTCCGTACAGGCCCAATATGCCGCCTTCGCCCAAGGTTACAAGACCTACTTCGACCCCTCCACCCGCTTCATGCGCGGCCTGGACAGCAACAGGCAGTGGCGCACGCCCTTCAATCCCCGCTCGTCCAACCACCGCAACGACGACTATTGCGAGGGCACTGCCTGGCAATGGATCTGGTTCGTGCCCCACGATGTAGCGGGCCTGGTGGAACTGATGGGCGGACGCGAGGCCTTCATCGGCAAGCTTGACTCGCTGTTCACGGCTCCTTCCGACATGGAGGGCGAGATGGTGTCGGTGGACATCTCCGGCTTGATCGGGCAATATGCCCACGGCAACGAGCCGAGCCACCACATTGCCCACCTCTATAATTACGTGGGCCAGCCCTGGCGCACGCAGGAGGTGGTGGACGAGGTGCTGCACACGCTCTATACCGCCCGCCCCGACGGCCTGTCCGGCAACGAGGACTGCGGCCAAATGTCGGCGTGGTACATCCTCAACAGCCTGGGCTTCTACCAGGTATGTCCGGGAGAACCGCTCTATTCCATTGGCCGCCCCTTGTTCGACCGTGCCGTGCTTCACCTGGGCAACGGGCGCGACCTGGTCATCACCGTCCGCCACAACAGTCCGGAGAACAAATATGTGCAGCAGATCCTGCTGGACGGTAAAGAGTTACACACGCCGTTCTTCACCCATCAGGACATTGCGGACGGCGCGCAGCTGGAGTTCGTCATGGGCGATCGGCCGAAGCGCTGAGGCAATCCCCTATAGGTACGGGAAAAAACCGCTCTATCCCGCCGGAAAAGTTCCCGATGCCGCTTGAATTCTGTATTTCCAACCTGGAAATGTATATTTCTAAGCTGGAAATACACATTTTTAGGCTGGAAATGTACATTTTCAGGCTGGAAATGAAGAATCTTAGTGGGATAGGAGAACTTTCTCCCGCGTATCGGGGAGTTTTTCCGTAGGGATTAGGAGGATTTGTAACATTCTTGCCACATTCCCCGTTTCCCCTTCGTCTCACCTCCGTTTCAAGTCCGTTTTTGAGCCGAAGTGCAAACGGAGCATTATCCAGCCGGAGACCGTGTTGAAGAGGAAGAGGGTAGGCGGGATGGTCATTTATGCTTCCCTCACCAGCCACTTCTCAATGTTCCTCATCTGGTTGTTGAAGTTCACGCCCACCTTGTACACCCGGCGCGGGTCTGTGGCGAAGGGCAGGGCATACTGTTTGTCCTCAATCTGTTGCAGAGCTTCTTCGGCCGTGCCGTCCAGCTTGAACTCCATCACGTAGACGTAATCCTTGGTTTTCAGCACTAGATCGATGCGCCCCTGCGAGGTGTGGTATTCCGCCTGCACGTAGAATCCCAGCAGCTTGAAGACGATGAACAGCACATTCTGGTAGTGCAATTCCAGGTCGCGCGCCAGCTCGTAGGGCGTGTCCGCAAAGAAACTTTGCAGGCGGCGGAGGAAGGCATCAGTGTCGCCCCGCCGCACTTCCAGCACAAAGTTCCGGATTTGGAAGGCGGGATTGCCCGAAGGTACCTTGGCATAGCCCAGCAGCAGGTGGCGGTTGAATCCTTCGGCTACCTCGCGGTTGGGGAAGCCCAAGGTGTACGTGCCGAACTCCCGGTCGTAGCCTTTGAGGGTGAGATAGCCGCTTTGGTAAAGGATGGGCAGGGGGTTGCCTCCTATGTTGTCGATGTCGCCCAGCATGTCTTGGGTAACCTGCTCGTTGGTGAGGTCTTGGAGGTCATAGTGCCCTTGCCTCAGCAGTTGGATGAGGAAGGTCGGGGTGCCTGTCTCGAACCAATAGCTGCCAATGTCCTTTCTCTTGAACGTATTGAGCAGGCTGAACGGATTATAGATGTCCGGGCTATTGGGGGAAAAATGATACCCGTCGTACCATTCTTTCAGTTGAAGCTTGCCTGCCTGAAGGTCCGTCTTGTTGAATTGGCAGAGCCGATGGATGTCTTCTTCGAAATAGTCCGACAGTTCCTCTTCCGTGACACCGCAGAGGGCGGCATACTCATCATCCATGGAGATGTCCTGCAGGTTGTTGAGGTCGCTGAATACGCTGACCTTGCTGAACTTCGTCACCCCCGTGAGCAGGGCGAAGCGGATGTGGGCGTCTTCGCTCTTCAGCACGCCGTAGAAGGCTTTCAGTTGCTGCCGGTAGGAGGTCAGCAGTTCTTCGTTGTCAAGTGCCTGCAGCAGGGGCTTGTCATATTCATCCACCAGGACCACGACGTTTCGCCCGGTGCTTTGGCTGATCTTTTCTATCAAGTAGGCGAATCGCTCTTCGGGGGCGCGGTCTCTCTTCTCGTCCCCATAGCGGGCTTCCCAGCGTTCCAAATGCTGGTTTAGGGTGGCAGGCAGGGAATCCGCGTTTACATAGTTGCGCGCATTCAGATCCAGGTGCAGCACGGGGTATTCCGTCCACTCCTGCTCCAGTCTTTCCAAAGCCAGTCCCGTGAACAGGTCTTTCTTCCCTTGAAAATAGGCTTCCAAGGTGGAAATGAGCAGCGACTTACCAAAGCGCCGCGGGCGGCTGAGGAAGTAGAATTGTCCGGACTGCGCCAACCGGTAAATCTGTTCGGTCTTGTCCACGTAGCAAAAGCCACCTTCGCGGATCTTCTCGAATGTCTGTATGCCTATCGGATAAAGTCTGTCCATACTGTCTCTTTTTAGTGGATGATGATAGCGCAAAGTTAGTGATTTCCGGCAAATGCGGGAATGTTTTTGCGGAACTTTGGAAATAAATTCGTTATTTTGCACCCAAACTGACGAAGCATGGAAGACGAATCATTCGACATACGAAACCAACAGCCCCTGAGCGGGAGGGAACGCGACTACGAGAACGTGCTGCGCCCCCTGCGTTTCGAGGACTTCAGCGGCCAGGACAAGGTGGTGGACAACCTCCGCATCTTTGTCAAGGCGGCCCGCCTGCGTGGCGAGGCGCTGGACCATGTGCTGCTGCACGGACCTCCCGGACTGGGCAAGACCACGCTGTCCAACATCATTGCCAACGAGCTGGGCGTGGGATTCAAGATTACCTCCGGCCCCGTGCTGGACAAGCCGGGCGACCTGGCCGGCATCCTCACCAGCCTGGAGCCGAACGACGTGCTGTTCATCGACGAGATACACCGCCTCTCGCCCGTGGTGGAGGAGTACCTCTACTCGGCGATGGAGGACTATCGCATCGACATCATGATAGACAAGGGTCCCTCGGCGCGGAGCATCCAGATAGACCTGAACCCCTTCACGCTGGTGGGCGCCACCACGCGCAGCGGACTGCTGACGGCCCCCCTGCGGGCACGCTTCGGTATCAACCTGCACCTGGAGTATTACGACAATGAGGTACTGGCAGGCATCGTGCGCCGTTCGGCGGGTATCCTGAACGTGCCGTGCTCCACAAAGGCGGCACAGGAGATTGCCTCGCGCAGCCGCGGCACGCCCCGTATCGCCAATGCTTTGCTGAGGCGTGTGCGAGACTTTGCGCAGGTCAAAGGTTCGGGAAGCATTGACACGGACATCGCTACCTACGCCCTGGAAGCGCTGAACATCGACCGCTACGGTTTGGACCAGATAGACAACAAGCTGCTGACGACCATCATTGACAAGTTCAAGGGAGGCCCCGTCGGCCTGACCACCATAGCCACCGCCCTGGGCGAGGACCCCGGCACCATCGAGGAGGTGTACGAGCCGTTCCTCATCAAGGAGGGCTTCATCAAGCGAACGCCCCGCGGGCGAGAGGTGACGGACTTGGCGTACAAACACCTGGGGCGAAGCCGGTACACCAGCCAGCGGGACCTGTTTGGCGAGGCGTGAAAGTCCGGCTTTTGAGGGGTGGATTCCGTCGTTCTGTGCGGGGATACCTCCGAGCGTATTCGCCGGTATCTCCGAGCGCGTTCGTCGGTATCCCCGAGCGTGCTCGCCGGTATCCCCGCTCCGCACCCGGCAGGTTGTCGGAGATTTTTTTAGGAGATAATCGTTTGAATCAGTATATATAAAGGAATAAAATATGGCTAATCTGAAGAGTCTTGCAAAAGACACCGCCATCTACGGCCTGAGCAGCATCGTGGGCCGCTTCCTCAACTATCTGCTGGTGCCGGTATATACGCTGGCCATGTCGGTGGAGTCCGGAGGTTATGGGGTGGTGACCAACATATACGCCTGGGTGGCACTGGTGCTCGTGCTGCTGACCTGCGGCATGGAGACGGGGTTCTTCCGCTTCGCCAATCGGGAAGGGGAGGAGCCCATGCGGGTATATTCCACCACCTTGCTGGCCGTGGGCACGGGGGCGTTGGCCTTCCTGGCTCTGGGGCTGGGCTTCCTGCCCTACATTGCCGGATGGCTGGGCTACGGGGAGCACCCGTGGTACGTGGGCATGATGATGATGGTCGTGGCGATGGATGCCGTGCAGAGCATTCCCTTCGCTTACCTGCGCTATAAGCAGCGCCCGCTGAAGTTCGCCGCGCTGAAACTGCTGTTCATCTTCTTGAACATCGCGCTTAACCTTATATATTATGTAGGCATGGACGGGGATGAGGTAGGCTATGCCTTCTTCTTCAACCTGGTGTGCACCTCCACGGTGATGGTGTGCATGGTGCCCGAGTTGCGCGGCTTCCGCTACGTTTTGGACCGTGCCCTGTTGCGGCGGATGCTTCGCTATTGTCTTCCACTGCTGGTGCTGGGCTTGGCCGGCATCCTGAATCAGGTGGCGGACAAGATCATCTTCCCTTACGTCTATCCGGACAAGGCCGGGGCGGTGGTGCAGCTGGGCATCTACGGGGCGGCCAGCAAGATAGCCATGATCATGGCCATGCTGACCCAAGCCTTCCGTTATGCCTACGAGCCTTTCGTCTTCGGCAAGAGCCGTGACAAGGACAACCGGCAGGTCTATGCGCAGGCCATGAAGTTCTTCATCATCTTCACGCTGCTGGCTTTCCTGGCCGTGATGTTCTACTTGGACATTCTGAAGCACCTCATCGGGCGCGACTATTGGGAGGGGCTGCGCGTGGTGCCCATCGTCATGATGGCGGAGATATTCATGGGCATCTATTTCAACCTATCTTTTTGGTACAAGCTGATAGACGAGACGCGCTGGGGGGCCTGGTTCTCGCTGGCAGGTTGTGTGGTGCTGGTGGCGGTCAATGTGACGTTGGTGCCGCATTACGGCTACATGGCTTGCGCCTGGGGCGGATTTGCCGGCTATGGGGTGGCCATGCTGCTGTCCTATTTTGTGGGACAACGGAGGTATCCTATCCGATATGACCTGAAATCTATCGGCGGCTATGTCCTGCTGGCTGCCGTGCTGTATGCGGCGGGCGAATATTTGCCCATTGAGAATAGGTGGGTATGCCTGGCATGGCGGACGTTGCTCTTGCTGGCATTTGTGGCCTACGTGGTGAAGCGCGATTTGCCGCTGGCCCACATCCCTGTGATTAACCGTTTTGTCAAGAAATGATAGGACTATGAGACTGAAGTATCTGATAGGGGCGCTCTGTCTGGCCTTTTCCGGGCTGGCCCATGCCGACGAGGGCATGTGGATGCTGGGTGATCTGAATAAGGAGACACGCCGTGCGATGAAGGAGCTGGGCTTGGAGTTGACGGCCAAGCAACTTTACAATCCCGGTCATCCCTCGTTAAAGGACGCCGTGGTCAGTTTTGGCGGGTTCTGTTCGGGCGTGGTGGTCAGCCGGGACGGCTTGGTGTTCACCAATCACCATTGCGGTTTCAGCAGCATCCGCCAGCGCAGCACGGTGGAGCACGACTATCTGCGCGACGGCTTTGTGGCCTGTTCGCGTGCAGAGGAATTGCCTTGCCCCGAATTGTTTGTCCGCTTCCTGGTGCGGCAGGAGAACGTGACGAAGCGCGTGCTTTCCGTTGTCCGGCCCGGTATGGATGAGTCCGACCGCTCCATGGCCATCGACTCGGTGATGTGGGTCATCAGCCGCGAGGCGATGGAGGAAGATTCCACCACCGTGGGGGCCGTGGATGCCTACTATGGAGGCAATGAATTCTGGCTCTCCGTCTACCGGGACTATAACGACGTGCGGCTGGTCTTTGCGCCCCCCTCGTCGATAGGCAAATTCGGTTGGGACCGCGATAACTGGGAGTGGCCGCGCCATACGGGTGACTTCAGCGTGTTCCGCATCTATGCGGACAAGGACAACCGGCCGGCGGCTTATTCGCCCGACAATGTGCCTTATCGGGCGGCCAGTGTGGCGACCATCTCCTTGGACGGCTACCGGGAAGGCTCTTTCTGCATGACCTTGGGATTCCCGGGCAGTACGGAGCGTTACCTGTCCTCCTTCGGCATCGAGGAGCGTTTGCTCAATACCAATCAGGCACAGATAGACGTGCGTGGTGTGAAGCAGGCCATCTGGAAGCGGGAGATGGATCGTCGCGACAGCATCCGTCTGATGTATGCCTCCAAGTATAGCGAGAGTTCCAACTATTGGAAGAACAGCATCGGCATGAACCGGGCTATCCGCCGCCTGCACGTATTGGACAAGAAACGTGCCTTGGAGCGGGAATTGCAACAATGGATTGAGTCGAAGCCCCGCGAGCGGAAGCGGTTATCCTATCTGTTGCCCGACTTGGAGAAGAACTACCTTGCGCGGGGGGAAACGAATAGGGCGGAGGCTTACTTCATAGAGTCTTTCCTGAACGGACCCGAACTGGTGCAGTTGGCGCTGGATATACTGAACTTTGACTTCGAGGCCGAGCAGGAGCAGGTGGTAGCCAACCTGGAGGCGTTGGTGGAGCGCTATGCCAACCTGGATTTGAACATTGATAAGGAAGTCTTTGCCGCACTGCTGGATGTCTATCGGGAGAAGGTGGATACCACCTATCTGCCGCCTATGTACCATGCCATCGATTCGCTGTTCGGCGGGGATAGCCGTGCCTATGTGGATGACCTCTATGCCCGGTCGGAAATCACCACGCCGCGAGGGCTGAAACGTTTTCTGGAGCGGGACTCTACCTATAATCTTTATGAGGATCCGGCCATGACGCTGGGCATTGATCTGATAACAAAACTGTTCGAGCTGACTTATCAGGGGTATAGCGCTTCGCGGGAGATCAGACGGGGCGAGCGCCTGCTCAATGCCGCCGTGCGGCGTATGTACGATGACCGCAATTTCTATCCGGATGCCAATTCGACTCTTCGGCTGAGCTTCGGTACGGTGCGCGGGTATGAGCCGTTTGACGGGGCGGCATACGATTATTACACCACTGCGCGGGGCGTGCTGGAGAAGGCGAAAGCCTATGCGGACGATCCCGACTTCCGGGTGCAGCCCGAGTGGTTGGAGCTGCTCTCGTCCGGCAAATTCGGGCGTTATGCCGATGAGGACGGACAGATGAAAGTCTGCTTCATCTCGGACAACGACATTACGGGCGGCAATTCGGGCAGTGCCATGTTCAACGAGCGGGGAGAGCTGTTGGGATTGGCTTTTGACGGCAATTGGGAGGCGATGAGCAGTGATATCTTGTATGAGCCGGAGTTGCAACGCACGATAGGAGTGGATATCCGCTATGTTTTGTTTATTATTGATAAATATGGCAAGGCGGGCCACCTCATCCGGGAATTGCAGGTAGCCGGTCGGAAGGGTGCTCTTGTCCGTTGATACAGGTCAACGGTCGGTTTTGCGCTTGTAGTACTATGAAGAAATCGTTTCTGATGCGTTAAAATATGCTATATCGTGGAAATTCCTGGATATTTTGTTTGACATATCTGAATTAATGGGTTAAATTTGTCGCGTTTTAGATGCCGTTATATCGTTGTGTCGGGTATTCAGCAACTGAAAAGCGGCCTGAAATTTTAATAATTTAAGAATGCAAACCTTCTAAAAGGAAGTCCGATGGAAAAAACTGTTGTCGGGAGATGTGTCCGCCGGACACACTCTTTACTTTGGAACCTTACTTATGTGGAGAACACTGTTTCGCCAAGGCAGGGTGTATGTTTTGCCATTCAAGGGCCTTTGCAAGGGATTGTTCCCGGAGGTGCGCTGACTGACTGAGATAGAGAAACAAATGTTCCTATATTTATTTTATTAATTAATTTCATTTATCTTATTTGTTATGGAAACAACAAACAAAAAAAAGAACGTAGGCTTCAAAGGTATTAAGTCCGCGTGGATTGTAATCGTATGCTGCTTTATCGTAGCCGTTTGCATTTACAAGTTTGTGCTGGGTAACCCCGCCAACTTTATGAACAATGACCCCAACAACCACCCGCTGCCGGGTAACTTCTTGGGTACCATCTATAAAGGTGGTGTCATTGTGCCTGTGATCCAGACCCTGTTGCTGACCGTTATCGCTTTGGCTATCGAGCGTTTCTTCGCTATCCGTGCCGCTTTCGGCCGTGGCTCTTTGGCTAAGTTCGTTGCCAACATCAAGGTGGCTTTGGCCAACAACGACATGGTTACTGCCCAGAACCTGTGCGACAAGCAGCGCGGTTGCGTGGCTAACGTTGTAGGTGCTACGCTGCAGAAGTATGCTGAAATGGAGAAGAACACGGTTCTGTCCAAGGATCAGAAGCAGCTGGCCATCCAGAAGGAACTGGAAGAAGCTACTGCACTGGAGTTGCCCATGATGCAGGAGAACCTGCCTATCATCGGTACCATCACGACGCTGGGTACGTTGTTCGGTCTGCTCGGTACGGTTATCGGTATGATTCGTTCATTCGCCGCTCTGGCTGCCGGTGGTTCTGCTGACTCCATGGCTCTGTCACAAGGTATTTCTGAGGCCTTGATCAACACTGCCTTCGGTATCTTGACCGGTGCATTGGCCGTTATCTTCTACAACTATTACACGAACAAGATTGATAAACTGACATTCGCTCTCGACGAAGTAGGCTTCTCTATCGTACAGACATTTGCCGCTACTCACTAATAAGTAAATTGAAAGGGAGAGGCAGGAAGTCTCTTGCGAGGTCTTCCGCCGTTTCCGGTTTAAGTTTTTCAAGTTTAAAATTTACAGATTATGGGTAGAGTCAAAGTAAAAAAGAAAAGTACATTCATCGACATGACGGCGATGAGTGACGTGACAGTGTTGCTGTTGACTTTCTTCATGTTGACTTCTACATTCGTGAAGCCTGAGCCCGTGAAGGTGAACACCCCGGGTTCGGTGTCCGAAATCAAAATTCCTGAGACGGATATCCTCCAGATTCTGATTGCTCCGGACGGCAAGGTATTCATGAGCATGGACAGACAAAGCGACTTGGAGCAAGTGCTGACAGCTATGGGTGACCAGTACGGCATACAGTTCACGGCTGAACAGATTAACAAGTTCAAGACCGCCAGCACGTTCGGTGTTCCTATGAAAGCCATGAAGGGTTTCCTTGACTTGGAGGAGGACAAGCAGAACGAAGTGCTGAAGTCAGCCGGTATTCCGTGCGACAGTTTGGACAATCAGTTTAAGGATTGGGTGCGCAATGCGCGTTCAGTGAACAAGGATTTGCGTATTGCCATCAAGGCTGACGCCACCACTCCTTATTCGACGATTAAAGATGTAATGAACTCTCTTCAGGACCTCCGCGAGAACAGATACAACCTGATCACCTCGCTCAAGACCACGTCTGAAGAATAATTGAAAGGAGTGAAATATGGCTGAAATACAAGAAGGTGGCAATAAGAAAAGCAACAGCAAACAGAAAAAAATGACCGTCCGCGTGGACTTCACGCCGATGGTGGACATGAACATGTTGCTGATTACTTTCTTT
>DXBX01000076.1 GCA_019116285.1 Candidatus Bacteroides merdigallinarum | reverse complement strand
AAGAAGTGGTGGTATTCATCGTCGTGCGTGTCGATGCGCAGCTTGTAGTTGCCGCCGTAGCAGAGGGCGGCGCCGATGACGCGGCCTTGGTTCTCACGCGGCTGGCCGTCCAAGGAGAACATCACCTCGGCATGGTCGGTGTGCGAGTTGCGCGCGCCGTCCTTGTTCTTGATGACTCTCATGCCGGAGACGAGCGGCTCCTGCACCAGGCGGCCTTCGTTGGCCCACGAACCGTGCAGATGGCTCAGCCACACCTCGCCACGACGGATGGGCAGGTAGGCCGAAGCAAACTGGTTGAGCGTGACGGGCTTCTTCTCGCCGTTGGTGATTTCCGTCCAGGCTTCGATGATGTCCACGTCTTTGTAGGCGCGATAGCATATATCAATATAAAAGGGATAAACCTTGTCCTTCAGGCGGACGGTGGTCTCGGTGGCGTTGTCGGCATCGGTGGTGGCCACGTTCTCCACAGCCATCTGGAGGGTCATGTTGCCGTCGGCGTGCTGCACGGAGAGGGCCGTCTCGGTGATGCAAGTCAGGCCATAGACGGGATAGGCGGCATCAATGCCCCGCTCTCCCTCAAACGTCCGGAGGTCGGCATCGGTCAGCTTCTGGCCGTAATAGAGGATTCGCAACTCGCCGCCCTCGGGCGCCGACAGCAGCAGCGAGGTGTTGGGGGTGGACACGCATACGTTTTGGGCAAACAGGCCGCCGCTCAGGAGGCACAACCCAACGAAGGTCTTCATTCGTTTCTTCAGGTTCATGGTCACGTTTGTATTTTTTAGGTAGATTTACGGATGCAAAGGTAAGGGGTTTGAAGGGAACAAAATGACACCATTTTATCAATTTATGGTACATTTTTGATAATCTGCATGGCCAGCTCCGGTTTTCCGGGAGATTTGTCGCAGGAAATAGGCAAAATTACCTAAAAAACGAGAAGGAGGGAACCATATTCGGACGGTGATTGTTACATTTGCAACACGAACTTAAAAAAGCAAAGCTTATGAACAAGACGAAACTTACAGCATTATCTCTCTGCGCCTGCTTACTTTTGGCGGGCTGCAATTCGTTTCAAAACATGAACAACACGGCCAAAGGCGGCGTCATCGGCGGCGGTTCAGGCGCGACGGCGGGTGCCATCATCGGCGGACTGATAGGAAAAGGCAAGGGTGCAGGCATAGGCGCTGCCATCGGCGCGGCGGTAGGTGCAGGCGCTGGCGTCATCATCGGCAAGAAGATGGACAAGAAGGCGGCCGCTGCGGCACAAATCGAAGAGGCACAGGTGGAGCAGGTGACGGACAACAACGGCCTGGCCGCCGTGAAGGTGACTTTCGGCGACAATGTGCTGTTCGACTTCAACTCCACCGCCCTGAGCAACGAGGCGAAGGCTGCCCTGCGCCAACTGGCTGAAATCCTGCGCGAAGACCCCACGACGGACATCGCCATCATCGGCCATACGGACAAGGCAGGCACGTATGAGGTGAACTTGAAGTTCTCCAAGGAGCGTGCCTACAACGTGGAAAACTACCTGCAGGATTGCGGCGTGTCTCCGAGGCAGTTCAAGGAGGTGAAAGGCGTGGCCTACGATGAATACGATGAGACCAAGTCTGCCGCCGAGAACCGCCGCGTAGAGGTGTACATGTATGCCAGCGAGGAGATGATTCAAGAGGCCGAAGCACAAAGCTGACGACCGCTCAATACGCGTGCTCGCCCTTCTCTTCCAGCTCCTGCACGTCGAGCTTGCGGTTGTTGATGCTGCGCCAGGCGTAGATGATATACGCCAGGACAAACGGCACAAGGATGGAGACATACGCCATCACCTTCAGCGTGAAGGGGCTGGACGAACTGTTCTCGATGGTCAGCGAACTTTGCAAGTCCACCGAGGAAGGATAGTAGGCGGTGTTATTGTAGCCTGCCACCAACAAGAGGGCGAGCACCGTCAGCACCGTGCCTATGCCTGCCCACCAGATGCCTTTGTCGAATCCGGGCTTCCACAGCGTGCGGATGATGCCCCAGAGTACACCCACCACACCGACGAGGAAGAGGATGAGCACAGCAGGCATGGCGAGGAAGTTGTGCAGGTACTTGTACGGCTCCATGTAGATTTCCTGCGTGTCGGGATTGACCGCAAAGCCGTCGGCCACCAGCGTGCGCACCACGAAAGCGAGGAAGAAGACGAGGAACAACGCCGTGTTGCCCCACAACGCCCGACGGCTGCGCGCCACGAGGTCGGCCTCATCGATGTTATTAATGAAGTAGAGCGCACCGAGGATGCGGGCGAGGAAGAAGACGGCCAGGCCGAGGATGACATTCCACAGATTGCCCAGCGCATCCAATCCGTGCCAGCCGTTGGCCCAGTGGCTGATGACGGGCATGGCTTCCGTCAGATTGCCCTTGTCCACATAGAAGGCGGAGCCGGTGAAGAATGTGGCCACGGCGCCGCCCAACAGGATGGGGCCTACCACGCCGTTGAGGATGAGGAAGGCGCGATACGTCTTCTGCCCCAGCAGGTTGCCCGCCTTGGATTGAAACTCGTAGCTGACGGCCTGGAGCACGAAGGTGAAGAGGATAATCATCCACAGCCAATAAGCGCCGCCGAAGCTGGTGCTATAAAAAAGAGGAAACGAAGCGAAGAATCCGCCGCCGAAGGTGACCAGCGTCGTGAACGTGAATTCCCACTTGCGCCCCGTGCTGTTCATGATAAGCTTGCGTTGCTGCTCCGTCTTGCCCAGGCAGAACAAGAGCGAGTTGCCTCCCTGCACGAAGAGCAGGAAGACCAGGATGGCTCCCAACAGGGAAACGATGAACCACCAGTAATGTTGTAGAAAGGTATATGACATGATAGATAATTTTCAATTTCTAATTCTTAATTTCTAATTCTCAATGCTCCACACCCTTGCGGATGGACTTCAGCATGATGCCAATCTCGGCTATGAGCAGGATGGTGAAGAGTATCAGGAAGAGGAAGAACGTCAGCTGCACGGAGCCGGTGTCCAGCTTCGAGATGGCGGCAGATACGGGCAGCATGTCCTGGATGGCCCACGGCTGTCGTCCGCATTCAGCCACCGCCCAGCCTGCCTGTCCGGCAATGTATCCCAAGGGAATCGTCCACAGAGCCACCATATGCATCCAGCGCAGCTTCGAGAGGTCGCGCTTGTAAGCCAGGAACAGCACCACGAGGAAGAAGAGGATGAAGTATCCGCCCAGGATGACCATCACGCGGAACATATAGAAGGTCAGCGGCACATTGGGCACCAGTTCGTTCGCATCCTTGATGTAGCCATAGCCAAAGTAGGGCATGTTCTCCGTGAGTGTTTGGCGGGCCACCTGTGCCTCCTCGTCGTTGCCTTCGGCCTTGGCCTTGCGATACTTGGCAAAGGCGGTGATGGCCATCTGTCCACGCGCAATTTTCTCTTCGGCGGAGAGGGCGGTGCTGCCGTCCTTCAGCGTGTATCCGCCTTCCAGCAGGTCGTTGATGCCGGGGATGAAGGCGTCGGCATCACGTTCGCCCAGCAGGGAGAGCATCTTGGGAATCTCGATGCGCATCAGGAAGGGGTCAACGCCGTCATCGGGCGTCTGCTTTTGCGGATTCAGGATGCCGAAAGCCACCAGGCCTGCGCCTTCCTGCCCGTCATAATAGCCCTCCATGGCCGCCAGTTTCATCGGCTGCTTCTGTGCCACCTGGTAGGCCGAACCGTCGCCCGTCCAGGCGGAGAGCACCGCAGCCACCAGGCCTACCCAAGCCGCCACCTTGACGCTGGACAGCGCAAACTGCTTGTCGCGCCGCTTCCACAAGTACCAGCAACTGACACCCACCACGAAGATGGCGCCCAGTACCCAGCCGGACAACACGGTGTGGAAGAACTTGTTGACCGCCATAGGCGAGGTGGCTACGGCCAGGAAATCCACCATCTCGTTGCGTGCCGTGTCCGGATTGAAAGCCATGCCCACGGGATATTGCATCCAGGCGTTGGCCACCAGAATCCACCAGGCGGAGATGGTGGCGCCCAATCCCGTCAGCCAGGTGGAGGCCAGGTGGAAACCCTTGCTCACTTTATTCCACCCGAAGAACATGACGGCGATGAACGTCGCCTCCATGAAGAAGGCCAGGATGCCTTCGATGGCCAGCGGCGCGCCGAAGATGTCGCCCACGAACCACGAGTAGTTGCTCCAGTTGGTGCCGAACTCGAACTCCAGAATCAAGCCCGTGGCCACGCCGATAGCGAAGTTGATGCCGAAGAGCTTCATCCAAAACTTGGCCGTGCGGCGCCAGAAGTCGTTGCCCGTCCGGTAATAAATCGTCTCCATCAGGCCCATGATGACCGCCAGGCCCAGTGTCAGCGGCACGAAAATCCAGTGATAGATGGCCGTCAGTGCAAACTGCGCCCGCGACCAGTCAATCAGTGAGGTGTCAATGTGTTCTACCATGTGAATCAGTTTTTAGTAATATATAAATAGGTGTATCTCTGCAAAAGTCATCGCGGAGCCATGCGCTCTATCAGCTCCCGGCTGACAAACTCTTCCTCGTTCTCCCCGCCGGAAGCCTCCCGGATAAAGTCGGGGAAGAAGAACAGGCGCAGTATCACGAACATGATGAAGAGCTTCAGCAGGATGATGGCCCACAAGACGCGCCCCCACGTCATGGCGCGGAAGCCGTCGCGATAGAAATGCCAGATGTTTGTCACGGTTTGCTTCATAGGTCACAAATATAGGTTACCTCCCGCTATCTGCCAAACGAAAACGGAAGAATTTTGGGGCACCTTGCAAGAAATTCCATTCTTCGCCCTTGAAAAAGCGCTTGAAGTCCGTCTAAAAACTTATCATTTCCTCTAAAAAACTTCATTTCCAGGCTGGAGATGTGTATTTCCAGGCTGGAAATACACATTTCTAGGTTGGAAATATACATTTCTAGGTTGGAAATACAGTTTTCTTCAGGCTTCGGCAACTTTTTTCAAGCAGCTTGCCTCGTTTGTTTGCGCATCTTTGCCAATCTTAAAAAAGGAACATTTATTTTTAGCGAAATACTTGTCTGATTGGTGCAAAAAGCGTTACTTTGCACGCGATATTTGAAAAAAAGAAAATCCAACGGCCCGTTGACGGGTCATTTATTAACTAAACAAAATCATTTAAAGACATGAAGAAGAATTTATTGTATTTGTTTGCATTGATTTGCTCGGTAACGCTTTTCACGGCTTGTAGCGATGATGATGAGGCACCTGCTCTCACCTTAGACAATGTGGTTGGTACTTATGGCGGAACAATCAATTTGGCCGTAGGTGACGGTGAAGCTGCAGACCTTCCCGGTTCTTATAACCTGGAGGTAACCAAGGGTGAAGGTTCTACTGTGACTATTGCATTGAGAAATTTTGCAATTGATATGGGTGGTGATGCTACACTTCCGCTTGGTGATATTGTCGTGGATTGCACCGCAACCGTTTCGGGTAATACGGCTTCTATTTCCGGCCAGGCCAATGTGGAATTGGCTGGGCTCTTCCCCGGAGTGGAACTGCCCACGACGGTGACTGGAACCTGCAATGGCACAAATCTGTCTTTGGACATTGATGTGACAGAAGTTCCTGCTTTCGAGACGGTAGCTGTTGTCTTTACGGGAACGAAATAAGAAGTTTTCTTGTACGGAGGAAGTCATTAGCTTTGTACAAGCTTGTTGTACTTCCGATGCAATAATGACGGGGTTGTGCCTTCACGGTGCATCTCCGTTTTTTCTTTGCTGATAGTTTGGTGGCTTTATAGAAAATCCCTATCTTTGGCCTATATAATTTATAAGTTATGATAACCCGAAGTCAATGTATCAACTTGTTACATTCGTGTGCCGATGTCTTGCGCCAGCAGTTCGGTATCCGTTCTCTTTGTCTGTTTGGGTCTGTAGCACGGGATGAACAGCAGGAGGGGAGCGATGTGGATGTGTGTGTGGAAATGCCTCCCAAACTGTATCTGTTGGTAGAACTGGGGATGTATTTGGAAAAGTTATTCGGATGTCATGTGGATGTCGTGCGTATGCACCGTAACATGAATGCCCTGCTTAAAAAAGAAATAGAAAGGGACGGTATTTATGTCTTATAAACATCAGGATAGGGTAGTGCAGACTCTGCAGCAAATAGAAAAAGCTATTCTTTTGCTGGAGGAGTGGAATAAGTCTGTATGTTGTGCAGACGATTATTTGCTTACGCCTGAGGGTACGCGAAATCTGGCAGCCAGTTGTATGCTTGTAGAAGCCATAGGCGAAGCTTATAAAAAGATTGATGCAATGACGGATGGGGAGTTGTTGCCTTTATACCCCTCTATCCCATGGAAAGCCGTGAAAGGTATTCGCGACCATATTGCACATGGATATTTTGAAATTGATGCGGATATCATTTATGAGACAATAAAGAACGATTTATCTCCGTTGTTGGAAGCAACACGCTTCTTCCTGAATAAAGTCTTGAAATAAAAATCCCCCAACCGCTTGCTCCTTATAAAAAAAATGTTACCTTTGCAGGACACTCCGCCCGATATGGGACAGGGCGTTGTGGATCCTATAAAGCAATAAAACTATGGAAGAGCATTTGAGTCTGAAAGAAAAGGAACAGGCCGAAGAAGTCATGATTCAGCAGGCGTTTCAAGAGTTGCTGAACGACTATCTGGCCACCAAGCATCGCAAGCGCGTGGAGATTATCACCAAGGCGTTCAACTTTGCCAACCATGCCCATAAGGGTATCAAGCGACGTTCGGGTGAGCCGTACATCATGCACCCCATCGCCGTGGCCAAGATCGTGTGCAATGAAATCGGGCTGGGCTCTACCTCCATCTGCGCCGCCCTGTTGCACGATGTGGTGGAGGATACGGAATATACCGTGGAGGATATCGAGAATATCTTCGGCCACAAGATTGCACAGATTGTGGACGGGCTGACCAAAATCTCCGGCGGCATCTTCGGCGACCGTGCTTCCGCACAGGCCGAGAACTTCAAGAAGCTGCTGCTGACCATGAGTGACGATATCCGCGTCATCCTTATCAAAATAGCCGACCGACTGCATAATATGCGCACGTTAGGCTCCATGCTCCCCAACAAACAATACAAGATAGCAGGCGAGACTCTCTATATCTACGCCCCCCTGGCCAATCGCCTGGGTCTCTATCGTATCAAGACTGAACTGGAAAATCTCAGCTTCAAGTACGAGCACCCAGAGGAATACGCCGAGATAGAGAAGAAGTTGGCCGCCACTGCCGCCGAGCGCGACAAGGTCTTCCAGGAATTTACCGCTCCTATCCGTGCACAACTGGACAAGATGGGTTTGCAATATCATATCCTGGCGCGTGTCAAGTCCATCTATTCTATATGGAACAAGATGCAGACCAAGCACGTTCCCTTCGAAGAAATCTACGACATCTTGGCCGTGCGCATTGTCTTCAAACCCAAGAACATGGAGGAGGAGCTGAACGACTGCTTTGATATCTACGTGGCCATCTCCAAGATATACAAGCCGCATCCCGACCGTCTGCGCGACTGGGTAAGCCATCCCAAGAGCAACGGTTACCAGGCTTTGCACGTTACCCTCATGGGAAACAACGGTCAGTGGATAGAGGTGCAGATCCGTAGTGAGCGCATGGACGATGTGGCCGAACAAGGCTTTGCCGCTCACTGGAAATACAAGGAAGGCGGAGGTAGCGAGGATGAAGGCGAGCTGGAGCGTTGGCTGCGCACCATCAAAGAGATATTGGACGACCCGCAGCCCGATGCCATCGACTTCCTGGACACCATCAAGCTGAACCTTTTCGCTTCCGAGATATTTGTTTTCACGCCCAAGGGCGAGCTGAAGACCATGCCGCAGGATGCCACCGCCTTGGACTTTGCCTTCTCTCTGCACACCGATATAGGCACGCACTGCATTGGCGCCAAAGTGAATCACAAGCTGGTGCCTCTGAGTCATCGTCTGAAGAGCGGTGATCAGGTGGAAATCCTGACTTCCAAAGCCCAGCGTATCCAGCCGGAGTGGGAGAACTTCGTTACCACCGCCCGTGCCAAGGCGAAAATCTCCGAGATACTTCGTCGGGAGGCCAAGGCCAATCAGCAGAAAGGTGAGGCCCTGTTGCGGGAGTTCCTGCAGAAGGAAGGTGTCCCTGTGGATGCCTCCGCCATCGACCGCTTGACGAATCTGCACAATTTCCATACGCCGGACGAACTGATGGGAGCCATCGGGAGCGGCAAACTGGTCTTGGGCGATGCAGAGAGGAATCTGTTCAAGGAAAAAACCGGAAAGAACTGGAAAAAATTGCTGTCCTTCTCTTTCGGCAAGGAAGGCAAGGAGAGTAAGGAGAGCAAGGAAGAATCCCAATCGGCTGAGGGCAAATCCGAGAAGATAGATACCAAGAAGATATTGAAACTGACCGAGGAGGCTATCTCCAAGGAATATATCATGGCCGAGTGTTGCCATCCCATCCCCGGCGATGATGTCCTGGGGTACATTGACGAGCATAACCGCGTCATCATCCACAAGCGGCAGTGTCCCGTGGCCGTCAAGCTGAAGAGCAGCTATGGCAACCGCATCATCGCCACGCAATGGGATACGCATAAGGACCTCTCGTTCGTTGTCACCATCTATGTGCGGGGCATCGACGGCGTGGGTGTGCTGAACGAAGTGACGCAGGTCATTTCCCGCCAGCTTAATGTGAATATCCGCAAGTTGGTCATCGATGCCAATGATGGTATCTTCGAAGGGAAAATCCAGCTCTATGTGCACGATGTGGATGATGTCCGTACCATCTGCAACAACCTGAAGCAGGTGCAGCACATCAAGGAGGTGGCACGCATCGAAGACTGATTCACAAACCTACATGAATGGAATATTAGTATGAGAAGATGGAGTATCCTGTCATTGCTTCTGGCATTGACAACTTTCTGTTTTGCACAGCAGCTTGAGATATTTGAGGAACTGACAGACACAAAGCCGCATGACGGTCCGGAGGTATGGGCTCAAATCGGGGCTCCTGTCCGGTTAGGATGGGGTAGTGTGGATGTCCGCTATAAGAAACTGGACGTGCCCGATGTACAGCCTTCGAACCGTATGCACCTGAAGGCTTGGCGTGGTGAACGGGTGCATGCACAGGCTGTCTTGTGGACCAGACAGGACTTGAAGAAGGTATCCGTGCGGGTCAGCGATCTGAAGAATGGCTCGGCGGTCATCCCGGCTTCGAAGGTGAGCACCCACTTCGTGCGTTATGTAATGACGGACGAGTTGAACCCCGATGGCAGCGGAGGCTGTGGGTATCGCGAGAACAAGGCCGAATGGGATTCGTCGCTTGTGGCCGACATGCTGGACATCACCGAGGAGATGGACCTCCGTGCCAACAGCACCCGTCCTATCTGGGTGAAGGTCAACGTACCGTCCGACGCCCGTCCCGGCAAGTACCGTGGCACGCTGACGGTATCTGCCGCCGGCCTTAAGGACTTGGCGTTGCCGCTGGAGGTGCAGGTGGTGAACCGCACCTTGCCCGCCCCGAAGGACTGGGCCTTCAACCTGGACTTGTGGCAGAATCCGTATGCCGTGGCCCGTTATTATAATGTACCCTTGTGGAGCAAGGAGCACTTCGACCTCATGCGCCCCATCATGAAGATGTTGGCCGACGTGGGGCAAGATGCCATTACCGCCAGCATCATGCACAAGCCTTGGAACGGACAGACCGAAGACCATTACGACAGCATGGTGGGCCGCATCAAGAAACTGGATGGCACGTGGAGCTATGACTATACCGTGTTCGACCGGTGGGTGACCTTCATGCGTGAGGATATCGGCATTGACGGTATCATCAGCTGCTACACGATGATCCCCTGGGCCATGCGCTTCGATTACTACGACCAGGCTACTAGCCGCATCCAATTTGTTGAGGCTCAGCCGGACGAGCAGGCTTACAAGGATTACTGGTTGCCTTTCCTGAAGGATTTCTCCCGCCACTTGCGTGAGAAGGGTTGGTTCGGGCAGACCGCCATCTCGATGGACGAGCGTCCGATGAAGGCCATGCAGGGCGCCATCAAGATTATCCGCGAGGCCGATCCGGAGTTCAAGATTACGTTGGCAGGCAATTACCATGCAGAGATTGTGGACGACTTGTATTACCTCGCCATTCCTTACGGTCATGAGTTCCCCGCCGATGTGAAGGCACGGCGCGAAAAGAACGGCCAGTTGAGTTGTGTGTACACGTGCTGTACGGAGACGTTCCCCAACATCTTCACCTTCTCCGATCCTGCCGAGGCTGCCTGGATGCCCATCCACGCCGTGGCCGGAGGATATGACGGTTTCCTGCGCTGGTCCATCAACTCGTGGACGGCCGATCCGTTGCGCGACTCCCGTTTCCGCACGTGGGCTGCCGGTGATACATACAGCATCTATCCCGGTCCGCGCAGCTGTATCCGCTTCGAACGGCTGATGGAGGGTTTGCAGAGTTGCGAGAAGATTTACATGCTCCGCCAGGAACTGGCCGCCAAGGGAGCCAAGAGCAAGCTGGCCAAGCTCGACAGGGTATTGGCGAAGTTTACGCCGGAAGGCATGAAGAGCGGCAAGCAGACCACCGCCGAAATGGTGCGGGAACTGAATGCCTTGCTGAATTCATTGTAAGAAAGGAAATAGGGGTTAGTGTTAGTAAGGTGGAGAGGGCACGCCGGGGAGAGATTATTCCCGCGTGCCCTCTTTCTGTTCCTGGTTGGCTTCGATGTTCTGTCTCAATGCTTCTACGTCATCATAGGTGAAGGCACTGAGCGCATCGCGCATGGACACCAACTCTTCGCGGATGGCTTTCAGCCGTTCCACGGCCTCGAAGTTGCGCAAGGTGGCTTCGCGGTTGTCCTTCAGGCGTTGGCGGGCGCCTTGCAGGGTCATGCCGCGCTCCTTCACCAGGTGGTAGATGAGTTTCAGTGCCTCGATGTCCTCGACGTTGTATTGGCGCACGCCGCGCCCTGCCCGTTTGGGCTTGAGTTGTTGCGGAAACTCGTCCTCCCAATAGCGCAGCAGCGATTCGTTGACGCCCAGCATTTGCGCCACCTCGCTGATGGAGTAGTATAGCTTCAGTTTTTTGTCTTTGTTCAGCATAGTCTTTTACGGGTGTTTCTTGTCAGGCAATCTCGGAGGTCTCCCTCCAAGGTGTTTGGGGGTCTCCCCCCAAGGTGTTTGGAGGTCTCCCCCCAAGATGTTTGGGGGGCTCCCCCATCAGTCCATCATCTTACCGTGGTTGGCGGCCAGTTGTATCATGCGGTCGTAGTCCTCGGCACTCAGGTCCATGAAGTAGTAGTTCACGGGGTTTACCACGCGGCCGCGGACGTGCACCTCGTAGTGCAGGTGCGGCCCGGTGCTCTTGCCCGTGCTGCCCACACCGCCGATGACCTCGCCGCGCACCACCTTTTTGCCCGGTCGGGTGCGGAACTCCTGGAGGTGCGCGTACCACGTCTGGTAGCCGAAGCCGTGGTCGATGATGATGGTGTTGCCGTAGCCCGTCTGCCAGCCCATCTTCACCACCGTGCCGTCGCCCGTGGCATAGACATCCGTGCCCGGTGCGGCGGAGAAGTCCATGCCCGAGTGGAAGCGCGTGGTGCCGTAGATGGGGTCTATGCGGGTGCCGTAGCCGGAGGCCGTCTGCTTCAGGTCCTTGTTGGAGATGGGCTGGATGGCCGGGATGCAACGCAGCATCTCATCGTGTTGCCGGCACATCTCCACCACTTCGTCGAACGAGCGCGACTGGATGTACAGTTGCTTGGTCAGCATGTCCAGCTTCTGCGTGGTGCCTACCACCAGTTCGGCGTCGGCCAGGTCCATCAGGTGCTCGTAGCGGTTGGTGCCTCCGTAGCCTGCCTGCCGGATGGCCGAGGGGATGGGGTCGGCCTGGAAGATGACGCGGTAGAGGTTGTCGTCACGCTGCTGGATATCCTGCAGGACGCCCATCGCCTCGTCCATGCGCCGCGACAGCACATTGTATTGAGCCTCCAGGCGGCTGTTCTCCTTGCGCAACTCTTTCTCCGAGGGCGAGCCGAAGAGGATGAGCGGGGCGATGAAGCACGCCGCACCCAGTCCCATGCCGATGAACAGGCGTCGCAGATGGCTCATCAGTCGTTGGCGCACGGTGGGGTAAATGCGGTCGTAGGTCTGTGTACGAGGGTTGTAGATGTAGTAAACTTTGCGCATGATGGGGAATTATTTGGCTGTCAATGCGGCAAAAGTAATAAAAACAAGCTATCTTTGCGCAGTTTTTGAGAATATTAACCGCTAAACAAGAGTATGTTGACAGCAAATGAAATCAGAGACTCGTTCAAGAGTTTCTTCGAGAGCAAGGGACATCACATCGTCCCCTCCGCTCCGATGGTGATTAAGGATGACCCCACGCTGATGTTCACCAACGCGGGCATGAACCAGTTCAAGGACATTATCCTGGGCAATCATCCGGCGAAATGGAAGCGGGTGGCCGACTCGCAGAAGTGCCTGCGCGTCAGCGG
>DXBX01000010.1 GCA_019116285.1 Candidatus Bacteroides merdigallinarum | reverse complement strand
GCAGTAATTAACGCCTGTTGTGATCACGCCGCTGATGAGATAGGCGGCCAGTTCCTTGTCCTTCATGTTCGAGGTGTCCGTGCCGGCTATCTCTATTTTGCCTTTGGTGGGCACGTCCAGCAGGCCCATGATGTTCAGCAAGGTGGACTTGCCGCAACCGGAGGGTCCCATCACGCTGAGGAATTCTCCTTTTTCCACTTCCATGTTCACGTCCTCGAGGGCGAGGGTTTCTACTTCGTCTGTACGGTAAATCTTGGTAATGTCCGTTAATTTAATCATTGACATAATCGTATCGTTTTAATGGTTTATACTATTCTATTTATTCGGTATATCTGTAATCAAATGCCGTGCCAAAACAGCAAGCATCTGATTGTTTGTTATTTATCTATCCGGGCAGGTGTTCGATATCGGACACCCTGTCCGCTTTTGGTGTCCGCTTACTCGTCACGCAGGGCCTCGGTGGGCGGGATACGGCTAATCTTATGGGCAGGGATGTAGACGCCTATCGACACCACCACGAGCAGGATGACGTAGACGATAAGCGACACGATGAAGAAGTGCGCCCAGAAGAAGTCCGTCCAATACTCCGGCCGCAGGATGTCCCAATACATCGCGCCCTTGGAGAAGCCCTCGCTGATGGCGTATTGCAGGAAGATGAAGCAGCCGACCACTGTGCCTATGGTGGTCAGCACCGCGCCCTCGCCCAGCAGGAGACGGACTATGTGCCCCGGCGTGGCCCCGAAGGACAGCATCACCCCGACTTCCTCCCTCCGGGTGCGGGTCTGCAGCCAGAAGGTGCCCACCACACCCAGACAGAGGTTGACCAGGAAGAACACGGCCACCAGCAGGTTGCGCCGGTAGATGGACGTGGAGCGGTAGTACTCTATTTCGGCAATGCCCTGCCGGTAGGTCTTGAGGTCGCGGGCATAGAGGTTGCCGGCACGCAAGTTCTGTAGCATCCAGGGCTTGAACTCGTGCAGGAAGCGGTCCATGCTGACGCCTTCCTTCAGGCGAATCAGGATGCGGGCATATTGGGGAAGATATTCCGCCGCCATATCCTCTGCCTTGCCAGGCTGGAAGGCGATAGGAACGGCCCGCTGGTCGCTATAGAACTTGACGGAGCCTACCGAGCCTACAATATTAGTATAGGTAGTATCCTTTTCGTTGTACGACCAGAAGCGTTTGCGGCGCGGGTCGTCGGTGTGGAACATATAGTCCAAGGTGTTCTCGTCTATCACCACATCGTTCTCGCCGTAGGCATGGTCGGACAGCTCGGCGGGAGTCAGGCCCTTGCCGGGACGGAAGCCGTAGGTCTCGAAGAAATGGGTGTGGGGCAGGAAATAGACGAGGCAGACGCTGGTGCCGCTCTTCGCCGTGTCGCCTTCCACCCGGTAGGAGGTGGAACTGCTGCCCTGCGAGCCGGGATAGCTGAAGCCCATCAGGGCCGTGGCCTGCTCCACGTCGGCATGTTGGCGTACACGGTCTATGAGGTGGAGATAGGACTCCATCAGGGCATCGGACTTTGCGGATATGGAATCATAACCGGGTGCCGAAGGTTGAAGCGCGTCCAAGGACACGAGGCAAAGGCGATCGGCATCGTAGCCCAGGGGGAGCATACGGTCGTGCGTCACCACGATGACGGGGTCGAAGATGGCCCACGACAGGACGGCCACCAGGATGAGTTCGGCCAGCAGCCAGCCATTGCGCTTGCGGCGGGCCCAGAGGGTTTTGAGTATCAGTCTGAACATTTCTTTAATGAAGAATTAAGAATTAAGAATGAAGAATTATCGGCGTTCATAGAGGGAGTAGACAATGGGCTTGCGGAGCGACAGCCACGCCGGCAGCAGGGCGGACAGCATGTTGAGCACGATGCACAGCACAAAGGCGCAGAGGAACACCATCGGGGCAAAGAGCATCTCGCCGCTGACGTAGGCATTAGCTCCCTCGGGGATGGCCTCCGCATAATCGTCCAACAGGAAGAACAGCCATTCGCGCCCCGCATAGAGGGCCAGCCAGGCAATGACCAATCCCAGCAAGCCGCCAAGGAGTGTCAGCAGAAGGTTCTCCCACATCACCTGGCCGAGCAGCTTGTTACGTCCTGCGCCGAAGGACTTGCGCACGCCCATCTCCGCTAGGCGGCTCTCCATGCGGCTGGCAATCATCCCGCTCAGGTTGAGGGCGGGCACCAGCAGGAGCACGAGCAGCATCAGGCCGAAGTAGCGCACCTTGGCCCAGAAGCTGAACTCCTGCGCCGGATATTCCTGGAATACGCTGAGGGCGTGCGTACGCGGTTGCTCCCACAGGTTCATTTCCCACTGTCCCTCGTGCTCCAGGTTGAGGCGGCGCGTCACGTCCTTCACCTCGGCTTGCAGTGCCTCCGCCTGCGCGTCGTCCTTCACCAGGAAAGTCAGGTTGAAGGAACCGACATAGGGGAACAGGTCCGACGGGCCTTTGCGATAGCCCTCGTCCACGCTGTAGGGCAGGTAGACTTGCGCATAGGACTGTGGCGTGAGGTAGCTGCCGCCCTCGACCACGCCACACACCCGGTAGTGGACATAACTGAGACTGAACGACCGCCCCACCACGCCCTCGGTGGTGCCAAACAGCCGCCGCGCCAGATCGTCCGTGATGACCGCCGTGCGGATGCCGCTCTGCAGGTCGCTCTCGGTGAAGGGATTCCCCTCGAGGAAGCGGAAGGCATAGATGCGGAAGAAGGCCGGGTCGGTGAGCTTCACCTGCGGATGGAAGTCCCCGCTGCGGTCTTCGGGCTGGATGTAGGCATTCTCCGTGAACGACCAGGAGCCAAACTGCGCGGAGATGACCTCGGCGTTCTCCAGTTGCAACGCCCAGTCCTGCAAGGCGGAGTAGGACAAGGCGGACTGGTAGGTGCTGCGCCCATTGGTAAAGCTGGCACTCTCCAGATAGAGCGTCCGTCCGCGGTTCACCTCCGGATAGACCGGGGCGAGCTTCACGTAATAAATCATCGCCACAATCATCGTCATGGCAATGGCCAGCCCGGTGCCCGCGATGTACAGCCCGCTGAACAACGGGTTCTGACGCAGCAACGCCCAGGCTTGTTTCAAGTAGAGTTTGATCATCATATATAAGTATTAGTAGTTATCATATAAGGGTATCTGTGACCCTTTGTCAACAGTATCAGATACCCTTTGTCAACAGTATCAGATACCCTCGCTCAACAGTCACCGTGACCCTTGATAAGGAGCATTTACTCCTCATGCAGCGCCTCCACGGGCAGTGTCCGTGCCGCCCGGCGGACGGGTATCCACGTCCCTATCAGTGCGGTGAGCAGCAGGACGGCGTAGGTCAGCCCCGTCACCCAAAGGAAGTGCGACCAAGGACGGTTCTGCGCGTAGGCCGGGTCGGGCACGAAGTCTTTGGAAAGGATGTGACCTACGATGATTCCCTCGTAAAACCCGGCGGCATAGACATAGTTGGCCACCACCAGCAAGGCCAGGGCGAAGGCCACCGTCACCAGCACCGCGCCCTCCGCGAGGAACTGCCGCGTGATGCGTCCCTGCGAGGCACCCATCGAGCGGCGGATGCCAATCTCCTCCCGCCGGGCATTGGCACGTATCCAGAACGTGCCCGCCATGCCCAGGAAGATGCAGAGCAGGGCGAACCCGCCCAAGGCGTATTGCAGGCGCAGCTTGTTGGTGACGCCGAACGAGAGAGCAAGCTGGCGGCTATACTCCGCAAAGGTCTGCATCCCGTCATAGAAGAAGTTGCCTTGCGACAGGTGCGGGGCGACCTCTGCCTGGAAGCGGGCTTCGAAGGCATCTGTGTCCACGCCGTCCTTCAGGCGGAAGACGATGGGGTACATCATGCCCATCAGGCCGGGCACCTCCATCAGGTCCTCATCGGCCTTCACCATCAAGGGGTAGGGCTGCTCGGAGGTGTAATGCTTGTAGTTGCGGAAGACGGCGGCCACCTCGTGCGGGTGCTTCAGGTCGGGGTCGGAATAGAGCGTGCGCCCCACCACGTCCGTCGTGCCGAAGAGGTCGAGGGCTGTGCGCTCGGAGATGGCCACCATGCCGCGCCGGGCAAAGTCGGCAGGCAACTGGATGCGCTCGCCCGTGCGGACATCCCTCATACCGTAGGCCAGCGGCAGGTCGCTGCCCTCCTCGGACACGAACCGGTATTGCTGCACGTGTACCATCACGGTGTCGGCATTGAACAACTGCATGCCATTCCATCCCATACTGTTCGGGAAACTGCTGAATGCCGTCACGGACAAGGCGTCCACCTCCGGGCAGGCACGCACGGTGCGGACGATGCTCAGGTAATGGCGGCGCATCTGCCCGGCACTGTCCTGCGCGGCATCATACTGGGCAAAGCTGTTGTCGTATTGCCTCAATTGGAGGACATACATGCCCTGCGTGTCGCCCCCCTGCGGGATGAGGCGGTTGGCGGTCAGGACATAGATGGGGTCGATGACCATCCACAAGAAGAAGCCGGCAATGAGCAGTTCAATGAATATCCAAAGGTTCTGCCGGCGTTGGTTCCAAAGTTGGTGTAAGAGTATCATCTTTTTTAATTAAGAATGAAGAATGAAGAATTAAAAATTAAGAATGAAGAATTATCGGTGATGGCACGCCCTGTAGAGACGATGTGCACATCGTCTCTACATACGTCCTGGATTATCGTTTCGCATACAATTCCTGCACAATCGTGTGCCTCAGTCCCCACCACGCGGGCAGCAGGGCCGACACCACGTTGAGCACCAGGCACAGCCCCAGGGCACTGAGGAACACCCAGGGATTGAACAGCATCTCCATCGTCAGGAAGGGCACGGGAAGGTCGGTATTCACCTGGGCATCGAACAGTGTCAGTATCCACGAGCCGGAGGAGAAGACAATGAGCCAGCAGAACAGCAGCCCCAGCAAGGCACCCAGCAGGGTGAGCAACAGGTTCTCCCACAGCACCTGGCTGAGGAGCGTGCTCCGCGTGGCCCCGTAGGCTTGGCGGATTCCCAGCTCGGCCATGCGGCGGTCCATCCGGCTGGCAATCATGCCGCTCAGGTTAATGGCGGGAATGAAGAGCAGGGCCAGGACAACGTAGAGTAACGAGCGGAACACGCCGCCCAAGTCCGGTGCTGCCAGAGGGTCTGTACGGAAGGAAGCGAGGGCGGCATCGTCGGGCTGGCCCATGAGGTCGTTGACCCTATCCTGCCCTTCTCCGTGGCGTCGGAAGGCTTCGCGCACGGCCTGTTTCAGTGCTTCCTTATTGCCGGACGCATCGGCCAGCAGATAGTAAGTCAGATTGCCCATCAAGGGGTTCTGGCGGTCGCGGTAGTCCACGTAATCGGAAAACGAGAGGGGCATCCATACGTCTGCTACGGCATCGGGCGTGGCCGACGACACGTCCTCCACCACGCCGCTCACCGTGTAGGGATGGCCTTTATAAAGAAATGTGCGCCCCGCCGCATCCTCGGTGGCAAAAAGCCGTCGTGCGGTAGACTCACTAATGACGGCGGTATGGCTGCGGGCTTGGTCGTCGACCTGCGTGAAGGGTTTCCCGCTCAGGAAGTGCGGCGTGAAGACCTGCCAGAAACCGGTACTGACGTACAACACATGCACATCGAACACCTGCTCCTGCCCCGGCACCCCCACGCGACATCCCATGGGGACGTTCTCACAAGTCTGGGCCATCGCCTCCAAATGGGGCACACCGTCCAGCAGGTCGGCCACGTCAAGGCTGAACCCGTTGCCATGCCAGTTGTCCGGTTGGTCGGCAGGATACCATTTCAGGTACTTCAGCACCACGGTCCTATCCCTATTATACTCCGGGTATATCGGCGCAGTCTTGACATAGAAGATGATGAAGACGGTCATTGTCAGCGCGATGGACAGTCCCGTGCCCACCACGTAGATGGACGAGAACAGGCGGTTTTGACGAAGCATCGCCCAGGCTTGTTTGAGGTAAATCTTCCACATAGGTATTCGTTGTAAGTAGTTTATCTTTTCTTTAGCCGGAGGAGGGAAAGTTCCAGGCGTACCGGAACCGAGTTCCAGGCGTACTGGAACCGGGTTCCACCCGTACTGGAACCGGGTTCCACCGCCGGTGGAACTCTGTCTCCTCCTTTACTCGTCCCGCAAAGCCTCCGTGGGCGGCAGGCCAGACAGTCACTTCTTCAACTTCAGACTATTCTTGTTCTTGTAGTTGCTCATGTCGCTCACCACCACCTGTTCGCCCGGCTCCAGGCCGCTGACCACCTCGACGTACTCGAAGTTGGAGTCGCCCAGCTGCACCTTGCGCTTCTCCAGCTCGTTGTCCGAGGTGCGGACGAAGAGGTCGTACTCGCCGCGGCCCACGTAGTAGGAGGCGTTGGCAATGCGCAGCACGTCTTCCTTCACGGCGTTCATCACGTAAACATCCGTCTTGAGGCCGGAGCGGAGCCGCTTGTGGCTGTCGTCCTCCAGCTGCACGGTGAAACTGATGACGCCGTTCTTGGAGAGCGGGGTGACGCTGCTCACCTGCCCCACCAGTTGCTCGCGGCCAATCTTGACGATGGCCTTGCCGCCGGCTGCCACACGGTCGCCGTAGGTGTCGGCAATCTCGCCCTCCACCTTGAAATGGCTCAGGTCGGAGATGATGGCTATCTGCTCGCCCTGCCCCACCTGCTGGCCTATCTGGTTATTGATATAGGTAAGGATGGCCTTGCGGGGCGACTTCACCTGGGCGTCCTCCAGCGTGCGGCGTGTCTCGGCCAGGCTCTTGCGAAAGATGGAGAACTCCAACTCCTTCACCTTGTATTCGGCATCCAGCACTTCCTGCTCATTGGCATATTGCTGGCGCAGTTGCTCCAACTCCAGTTCGGCGACGTTGACGCTCAACTCTGCCTGACGCACCTTGTCCGTAGTGCCGGAGCCGAGGCTATCCAAGTACTGTTCGTTGCGCAGCTCCACGCGCATCCGGTTGAGTTTCATCTCGGACACCTTGATTTGCATGGCGAGGTCTTTCAGCTTGGTCTCGTTGTTCACCTTCAGTTGCTGGAGCTGGTAGCTGCGCATCTGCTCCTCGTCCAGTTGCTTCTTGTATTCCGTCTCGGCGCTCTGGAGGTCCAGCTTCAGAATGGGCGTGCCCACGTCCACGCTGTCGCCTCCTTTCTTATAGACCTCCAGGATGCGGGTGCTGATGGGCGAGGTCATAATTTCCTCGAAGGCCGGCACCACCTTGCCCGAAGCACTGACGCTGACTTCGATGGTACCCTTGTCCACGGTGCTGAACACCACGTCCTTCTCCTTCACCCCGGTGCGCATCACGGAGATGAGCACGCTGATGACCACGATGACCGCCGCCGCGCCGATGCCGTAGCGGATTAACTTCTTGTTGCGCTCCTTCCGGCGCACTTCCTTTGGGATTTCTCTGTCCATACCTTATCTTATTATTGTTTTACACCTATTATATTATATAGCAGGCGCGGATTACACGCCAAATTCACCCCATGACAAGCGAAATCCGTGCCAAAAACGTAAACCGTTGACTTTCAACGTATAGACGAAATCAGGGGTGTCCGATATCGAACACCCCTGTACATTTTCGGATAATCCATGCCTTATTTCCGGTCATCCAGCAACGTCTGCAACTCCGTACAAAGCCGTTCCTTCACCTCCGCCATCGACACCTCGCGGTGCAGTTCCTTCTGCAGGGAAGTAACCCCCTTGTCCACAAAACCGCACGGGTTGATGTAGCTGAAGTAGCGCAAGTCCGTATTGACATTCAGAGCCAGGCCGTGCATCGTCACGAAGTGGCTGGCGTGTACGCCGATGGCGCAAATCTTCCTTGCCCGGGGCGTGTCACCTTCCAGCCAGACGCCGGTGGCCTTGTCCAGCCGTCCGGCCGGGATGCCGTAGGAGGCACAGACACGGATGACGGCTTCTTCCAACACATAGATATAGTCACGCAAGCCCAGGGAGAAATCCTCCAGGTTCAGGATGGGATAGCACACTTGTTGTCCCGGCCCGTGGTAGGTGATGTCCCCGCCCCGGTCGATGTGGTAAAGGGTGGCCCCCAGTCGCTTCAGCTGTTCTTCGCCCAGCAGCATGTTGGCCGCCTTGCCGCTCCGCCCCAAGGTATAGACGTGAGGATGCTCGCACAGGACAATGCGGTTATCACACGGCAGCCCGGCCTGCTTGGCCGCCACCACCTCATCGAACCACTCCTTCTGGCGCTTCCACGCCTCTTCGTAGGGGATGAGTCCCCAATCTGCTATTTCCGGTTTCATACTCATATACACTTTTCCGCAAAAGTACAAACAATTTCTTTTTTTTCTACCTTTTGTGCTAACGATTCGGCAATATACCCTATATTTGTAGACAGCGAACTAAAACCTGAGTGTTATTTATAAACAAAAAAATCAAGATGAAGAAGCAATTTGCAACCCTGCTTGTTATTCTGCTTACGGTAAGCGGATTTTTCTCGTCCTGCGATAACAAATCGAAACAAGACTATGGCGAGTTGGTATTCGACAGCATCCCCTTGAACATCACGGAGCATCTCTTTGGCGACACGGCCAAGCCGGCCTGCAACCTGGTCATCAGCCTGGCCTACGCCAAGCAATCGGCCGACGAACAACTGAAGGACAGCCTGAACACCTACTTCCTCGCCACCACCCTGGGCGAAGAATGGATGAAGCTGACTCCGCAGGAAGCCGTACAACAGTACAAGGAGCAATATGTGCGGAACTACCGCAACGACCTGGAGGAACTGTACCGGAAGGAAGAAAAGGAATTCGGCGATGCCGACCAGCGGGCCTGGTATTCCTATTATAAATATGTGCGAAGCCAAGTGGAGCTTTACCGGAAGAACCTGGTGGTCTACCACACCCGCTACGAAGAATATACCGGCGGCGCCCACGGCATCTACATGGATTCCTACCTCAACCTGGACCTCCGTACCCTGACCCCCGTCCGGCTGGACGACCTCTTTGCTCCCGACTATGAGGAGGCATTGACCGACCTGCTTTGGAACCAGCTGATGGCAGACAACCAGGTGGCCACCCGCCAGGAACTGGAAGACCTGGGTTATGGCAGTACGGGGGAACTGACGCCGACCGAGAACTTCCGCATCGGCGAGAAAGGGCTGACTTTCCACTACAACGTCTACGAGATTGCTCCCTACGTGATGGGAGGCATCGACATCGAACTGCCCTACGAAATCATGTCGCACCTACTGAATGACGAATTCAAGATTCTGGATTCCGTCCAATAATCCCCACTGAACTGATTATGGAACTGATACTGAAATATTTCCCGGACCTCACCAGAAGGCAGAAGCAGCAATTTGACGACCTGGGAGCCCTATACACCGAGTGGAATGCCAAGATTAACGTCATCTCGCGCAAGGATATCGGCAACCTCTACGAACACCATGTACTCCACTCGCTGGGCCTGGCCAAGGTCATCCGTTTCCGCGAAGGCACGCGGGTGATGGACCTGGGCACGGGAGGCGGATTCCCCGGCATCCCCCTGGCCATCCTCTTTCCGGAAGCCCGCTTCCACCTGGTGGACAGCATCGGCAAGAAGATACGGGTAGCCTGGGAGATAGCCAACGACATCGGACTGACGAACGTGACTTTCCGCCACGGCCGCGCCGAGGAAGAGAAGGAACTGTTCGACTTCGTGGTGAGCCGCGCCGTCATGCCCCTGCCCGACCTGGTGAAGATTTGCCGCAAGAACATCTCTCCCACTCCCCACAACGCCCTGCCCAACGGCCTCCTCTGCCTGAAGGGCGGCGACGTGGAGAACGAGGCACGCCCCTTCCGCAACGAGACACTGACCTGGGACCTGAAGGACTACTTCGAGGAAGAGTTCTTCGAGACCAAGAAGGTGGTGTTCGTGGCCATACACAACAAATAATCATGTAATCCAATACAACGAACCATGAAAATAAAGCGATTCGAATTCAATATGTTCCCGGAGAACTGCTATGTCATCTGGGACGAGACCAACGAAGCCGTCGTCATCGACCCCGGCTGCTACTACGAAGAAGAGAAGCAGGCCTTGAAGGACTTCATCCTCAAGAACGGACTGAACGTCAAGCATCTGCTGAACACGCACCTGCACCTGGACCACATCTTCGGCAACCCCTTCCTGCTGAAGGAGTTCGGACTGAAGGCCGAGGCCAACCAGGCGGACGAGTACTGGATAGACGAAGCCCCGAAGCAGAGCCGCATGTTCGGCTTTCAGCTGCAAGAGAAGCCCGTGCCCCTGGGCGGCTACCTGCACGACGGAGACATCATCACCTTCGGCCATACCCGGCTCGAAGCCATCCACGTACCGGGACACTCGCCCGGCAGCCTGGTGTTCTATTGCGCCGCCGACCATTGCATGTTCTCGGGCGACGTGCTCTTCCAGGGCAGCATCGGACGGGCAGACCTGGCCGGGGGCAACTTCGACCACCTGATAGACAACATCTGCAGCCGCCTCTTTGTCCTGCCCAACGACACGGTGGTCTACCCCGGACACGGAGCGCCGACCACCATCGGCATCGAAAAGGCGGAAAACCCGTTCTTCAGGACTTGAAGCCAGTCTAACCCGGACTAAACCACCGTCCAGAGCTAGACTAAACCTTAGTCTACCCTAGACTAACCGTTAGTCTAAGTGCAAATAACCGTTAACAAAATCACCCAAATGTTATCATATATGAATAATCATCCTTTTTATGAACGTCACATCGGCATCAATGAAGCCGACGAAGCCCGTATGCTCCAAAAGATCGGAGTGGGCACCCTGGACGAACTTATCGACAAGACCCTTCCCGCCAACATACGCCTGAAGGAACCGATGGCCCTGCCCGAAGCCATGGACGAGCACGAATTTGCCCGCCACATCGGCGAACTGGCCGCCAAGAACAAACTCTACACCACGTACATCGGCCAAGGCTGGTATGACACCATCACACCGGCCGTCATCCAGCGCAACATCTTCGAGAACCCCGTGTGGTACACCTCCTACACGCCTTATCAGACGGAAGTGTCGCAAGGCCGCCTGGAAGCGCTGATGAACTTCCAGACTGTCATCGCCGACCTCACGGGCATGCCTCTGGCCAACTGCTCGCTGCTGGACGAGGGTACCGCCGCTGCCGAGGCCGTCACGATGATGCACTCCCTGCGTCCCCGCGACCAACAGAAGGCGGGCGCCAATACCGTCTTTGTAGACGAGAGCATCTTCCCGCAGACGCTGGCCGTGATGCGTACCCGTGCCGTTCCCCAAGGCATCACGCTCCGTGTGGGCAACTACCGGGAACTGGAGTTCACGCCGGATCTCTTCGCCTGCATCGTCCAATATCCCAATGCCGAGGGCAGTATCGAGGACTACCGCGCCTTCGTGGAGAAAGCCCACGCAGCGCATTGCAAGGTGGCCGTAGCCGCCGACATCCTGAGCCTGGCCTTGCTGACCCCGCCGGGAGAATGGGGCGCGGACATCGTCTTCGGCTCTACCCAACGACTGGGCACGCCGCTGTTCTACGGAGGACCCTCTGCCGCCTACTTCGCCACACGGGATGAGTACAAGCGCAACATGCCGGGACGCATCATCGGCTGGAGCAAGGACAAGTATGGACACCTCTGCTACCGCATGGCCTTGCAGACCCGCGAACAGCACATCAAGCGCGAGAAGGCCACCTCGAACATCTGTACCGCCCAAGCCCTGCTGGCCACGATGGCGGGTATGTATGCCGTGTGGCACGGGCCGGAAGGCATCCGAGACATCGCAACGAGAATCCATCGCACGGCTGCTTTCCTGTCCGACACGTTGGAGGGCATGGGTTGCCGCCAACTGAACGAATACTTCTTCGACACGCTGCGCATTGCCCTGCCCGAAGGAGTGTCGCAAGAGGCCTTGCGTACTATCGCCCTGGAGCAGGAGGTCAATCTGTTATATAAAGAAGACGGCACCATCGGCCTCAGCATTGACGAGACGACCGACCGTCACGCCTTGGCAGTGCTGCTCACTATCTTTGGCAAAGCCCTCGGCTCGTCCAAGGATTGTCCCGAGACGCTGCCTGACGCCTGCCGCCTCCCCGAAGCCCTGCGGCGCACCACGCCCTACCTGACCCACGAGGTCTTCCACCTCTACCACACCGAGACGGAGATGATGCGCTACATCAAGCGGCTGGACCGCAAAGATATCTCCCTGGCGCACTCCATGATTTCGCTCGGCTCGTGCACGATGAAGCTCAACGCCGCCGCCGAGATGCTGCCCCTCAGTCTGGCAGGCTTCTCCGGCATGCACCCCTTGGTGCCTGCCGACCAGGCTCAGGGCTACAAAGAACTCATCCACAACCTGGGCGAAGAACTGAAGACCATCACCGGATTTGCCGGCATCAGCTTCCAGCCCAACTCGGGTGCTGCGGGCGAATATGCCGGCCTGCGCACCATCCGGGCTTACCTGGAGAGCATCGGACAGGGACACCGCCACAAGGTGCTCATCCCCGCCAGTGCCCACGGAACCAATCCCGCCAGTGCCGTGCAGGCCGGATTCACACCGGTGACTTGCGCCTGCGACGAACGGGGCAACGTGGACATGGACGACCTGCGCCGCAAGGCCGAAGAGAACCGCGACGACCTGGCCGCCCTGATGATTACCTATCCGTCCACGCACGGCATCTTTGAGGCGGACATCGTAGAAATCTGCCAGATTATCCACGCCTGCGGTGCCCAAGTCTATATGGACGGCGCCAACATGAACGCTCAGGTGGGCCTGACCAATCCCGGCACCATCGGTGCAGATGTCTGCCACCTGAACCTGCACAAGACCTTTGCCTCGCCTCATGGCGGCGGCGGTCCCGGCGTAGGTCCCATCTGCGTGGCTCCGCATCTGGTACCGTTCCTGCCCGGACACGGACTCTTCGGCAATGACACGAACGAAGTGGCTTCCGCCCCGTGGGGAAGTGCCGGCATCCTGCCCATCACCTACGGCTACATCCGCATGATGGGTGCCGAGGGACTGACACGCGCCACCAAGATTGCTATCCTCAACGCCAACTACCTGGCCGCTTGCTTTGCCGACACCTACGGCGTGGTCTACCGCGGCACCAACGGCTATGTGGGACACGAGATGATTCTGGAGTGCCGCAATGTGCAGGCCGAGACGGGCATCACGGAGAACGACATCGCCAAGCGTCTGATGGACTACGGCTATCATGCCCCCACCCTCTCCTTCCCCGTACATGGCACACTGATGATTGAGCCGACCGAGAGCGAGAGCCTCGCCGAGCTGGACAACTTCGTGGCCGCCATGCACGGTATCTGGCAAGAGATACAGGAAGTGAAGGAAGGCCGTGCCGATGCGAAAGATAACGTACTGCTCAACGCCCCGCACCCGGAATATGAGGCCGTGGCCAACGAATGGGACCATGCCTATACCCGCGAGAAGGCGGTTTACCCCATGCCCTCCGTGCGTGAGAACAAGTTCTGGATCAACGTGGCAAGAGTAGACAATACCTTGGGCGACCGCAAACTGGTTGCCACCCGCAACGGCTCCTTGGAGTGATTCAGGATATATACATAAAAGAATGAGGCGCGTCATCCGCGCCTCATTCTTTTTAGGAAGGTACTTACTATCGCACCCAGGTAATCGTACCCGCCTTCACCTTCTTCTCCTTGACGGGAGCATCCGCCGGCTCATAGCCCAAGGCGGCACAGCCATACACCTTATGATTCTCCGGCACGCCCAGCTCGGTCAGCAGGGCACGGACGCCGGGGTCCTCGCAATTCTGTCCGATTTGGTTAATCCAGCAGGAGCCGATGCCCAGCGAGGCAGCAGCCAGGAAGATATTCTCCAAGGCGCAGGCGCAATCCATGCCCGCCCACCATTGAGTAGGCTCGTTGGAGACAATAACCAGCGTGGGAGCATGATAGTAGCAGCAATAGGTAGTGCTGTGTCCGCGCTCCTGCAGACGAGGTTCGGGACTCTTGGCAAAGGCTGCCTTGACGGCTTCGTTCAGCCGGTTCAACACTTCCGCGTTCTGGATGGCCGTGAAATGCCAGGTCTCCAGGTGCATGCCGTTGGGGGCATACGTGGCAGCCTCGAGGATACGCGCCAGGTCTTCTTCGCTCACTTGGCGGTCGGTGTAGGACCGGACACTGTGCCGGGCCTTGATGGTTTGCAATACTGTGTTCATCGCTTCTGTATATAAATGATTAGTTATCTCTTCACCAGCCCGATCTTGGCGTTCAGCTTCAGGTAGTACGCACCGTTCTCACGCTCCAGGAAGCCATACTTGTCTTTCTCCAATGATCCCTTCTCGAAGCGGCTGTTGCGATAGAGGAACTCGGCAAAGGTGTCGGAGTCCGAACGGTCGTAACAGAGCACCTGCCCCTGTCCGTTGACCAGCAGCATCCCGCCGATGGCCGAGGACGCGCCGTTGTATATCTTGGCCGGACGCATCCCGAGGGCCAAGGCCAGGAGGAACTGTTTCATCTTGTAGACATAGAAGCCGTGCTTGCGTATCAGTTCGTCCTTGATCTTCAGCGGATTCACCTCGCAGATGCGCTCCGTCAGCTCGGAGGTGCGGGTGATGTCCTCCAGGTGCATCAGGCGCACCATCTCCGCCAGCATCCGGGGGAAGTGGAGGTCTATCATCTGAAGGTTGGCGCGGAAGACGCGGTCGGCCACGTCGGCATACTTCAGCACACCGCCCAGACGCTCTATCATCCGCATACGCTCGGCCACCTCGGCAGGGCCTTCGGGCAGGGCATTGATCTTGCTCACCGTGGGCGAGGCAAACTTCACGCCCGTCTGCTCCAGCTTCAGGTTGGCCGTGCGACCGCCGTCCAGCAGGGGATTCATCGGGGCCAGCCGGCAACGGACCACAAAGCCCGTCAGCGGCGCCTCGGCCGACCAGAAGGCCACGCGCAAGTCGGTACGGTCGTCCGTCTTGGCTTCCAGGTCATAGATGTGCACGGCATCCAGGAAGCCCACCAAGGCATCGGGCACCTCCACCTCCTCGCCGGGCTGTCGCAACAGGTCGAGCAACAGGTCTGCCGCCTCGGCGAAGTCGGCACGGGGGAAGCGCACGCTCCCGCCCGCTGCCGGCGTGAAGACTCCCTTCCTGTCGAGGGTGCCCGACTGGATGCGCACCTCGTCACGCTCCGGGCAGTAACGGCGCGTCCCGTCGTGTTCCTCCCTCTCTATCAGGGCTATGGTACGGTATTGGCCGCCTTCGCCCCCGGCATCCGGCGTGCCGGAAGCCACCTTGCCCTCCCCCAGCAGGCGGAAGAAGGCGTACAGTTCTCCTAACTCTCGTTTGGTTGCTTGAAAAGCCATGATGATAATGATAAATGAATAATGAAAAATGATGAATGGTGAATGATGAATGCTCAGTCCTCCGCCAGGCGCAGGGTCTCCACCTTCTCCAGCCGCTGGCGCAGGCGGGGCATCAGCGAGCGGCGGATGCGCAGGGTCATGGAGCAGTCCGTGTCATAGCCCTGCGAGACGATGGCCGGCCCCTCCTCCTTGACGATGCGCATGACGTCGTTCATCATCGGGTACTCGAAGAGGAAGGTCACCTCCTCGTCCACCGTCTTCTCCACCACCGTGGCGGCACTGATGGCCTCGGCGGCGGCGGCACGGTAGGCCACGATGAGCCCGCTCGTCCCCAGCTTGATGCCGCCGAAGTAGCGCACCACGATGACGAGGATGTCCGTCAGTCCGTTACTGTTGATTTGTCCCAGGATGGGTTTGCCCGCCGTGCCGCTGGGTTCGCCGTTGTCGTTGGCGCGGAAGTCCTTGCGCTCGGGGCCCAGCATGTAGGCATAGCAGACATGGCGGGCGTCGTAATACTTCTTCTGGTACGTGTCCAGCCACGCCTTCACCTCGTCCACGGTGCGCACGGGCAGGGCGATGGCGATGAATTTGCTCCGCTTCTCGGTGTAGAGGCCCTCGGCGGGAGCGGCGATGGTTTTGTAAGTGTCTTCAATCATAACGGGACAAAGGTACGATTATTCCGCCAAATAATCGAATTTAAGGAATCCGTAATCGGACATTTCTCATTTCACGGCTTTTTTCCTACTTTTGCAGCGGATTTTAGAAAGAATTCCCTATGTTCGAGAAAAGCATTGAAAACTACCTGCGCAGCCACGACTGCCCGGCTCTCCGCCTGCGCGCCGTCCTCTTCGACATGGACGGCGTCTTGTTCGACTCCATGCCCTATCATGCAGACTCATGGACCGAAGTGATGAACCGCCACGGCCTGCACTTCACCCGCCAGGAAGCCTTCCTGCACGAGGGACGAACGGGGGCTGCCACCATCAACATCGCCTACCGCCGCCAATACGGACAGGACGCTCCGCCCGAACTCATCCAACAGATGTACGAGGAGAAATGCGAGGTCTTCGCCCGCCATCCCGAAGCCCATGCCATGCCCGGTGCCGCCGAACTGCTGCAGAAGGTAAAAGCAGACGGACTCTCCCCCGTGCTGGTGACCGGCTCCGGACAACGCACCTTGCTGGATCGCCTCAATCACCAGTATCCCGGCATCTTCACCCCCGAACGCATGGTGACAGCCTTTGACGTGAAGCATGGCAAGCCCGACCCGGAGCCTTATCTGATGGGACTGCAAAAGGGTGGGGTTCAAGCCCACGAGGCTATCGTGGTAGAGAATGCTCCCATAGGTGTGCAGGCAGGACATGCGGCAGGCATCTTCACCATCGCCGTCAATACCGGTCCACTGGACGGGCAGGTGTTGATAGATGCGGGAGCCGACCTGCTGTTCCCGTCCATGCAGGCGCTGTGCGAGGCGTGGGAAGATTTCCTGCACGCAACAACGATAGTACTTTCAACGCCCGACGATAGTACTATCGACAGCCAACGGTAGTACTATCGACAGCCAACGATAGTACTATCGGTATCTATATCCGTAATTCGGGTATATATAATAAGGAGAAAAAGCCATACCTTTGCCCGCGTATGAAAAACGAGAATAAAGACAGCCTCCTGCTACTCATCCGCAACGGTCAGCCTATGACCCTGCGGCAACAACTGCGCCTGACCGTAGAGCTCAGTATCCCAAGTATCGTAGCCCAGATATCGGCCATTGCCATGCAATACATTGATGCATCCATGGTGGGACGATTGGGAGCTGACGCGGCTGCCTCCATCGGCCTGGTGTCCACCACGACATGGCTCTTTTGGGGCACTTGCAGCGCGGCAGCCACGGGGTTCTCCGTGCAGGTAGCCCATCATGTAGGCGCCGCACGCCTCAGCGAGGCACGCGCCGTGCTGCGGCAAGCCATCCTGTCCGTGGCTGTCTTCAGCCTGGCCCTGGCCGGAGTGGGTGCCCTCATCAGCCCGCACCTGCCTGTATGGCTGGGCGGCACGAACGAGATCAACGCAGGGGCATCGGCCTACTTCCTCATCTTTGCGCTCTCGCTCCCCTTGCTTCAGCTGAACTTCCTGGCAGGCAGTATGCTGCGGTGTAGCGGCAACATGCATGTGCCCGGCATGCTGAATGTACTGATGTGTGTGCTGGATGTGATATTCAACTTCTTCCTCATCTTCCCCACCCGCTCGGTGGAATGGTTCGGACTATCCTTCCATATGCCCGGCGCAGGACTGGGCGTGACCGGCGCGGCCCTGGGCACGGCACTGGCCGAACTGGTGGTGGCCGGCCTGATGATGTGGTACCTGGTCACCCGCTCCAACGATCTGCGCATCGTCGGCGAACGGGGGAACTTCCTGCCTGCGGCCGCCACCCTGCGCAAAGCTCTGCACATCGGCCTGCCTATGGGCGTGGAGCATGTGGTCATCTGCGGTGCACAAATCATGACCACCGTCATTGTGGCTCCCTTGGGCGTGTTTGCCATTGCCGCGAACTCTTTCGGCATCACCGCCGAGAGCCTGTGCTACATGCCGGGCTATGGCATTGCCGATGCCGCCACTACGCTGGTCGGCCAAAGCCTGGGCGCGGGTCGCAAGGACCTGACGCGCCGCTTCGCCCGCATCACCGTAGGCATGGGCATTGCCGTGATGGCCGTCATGGGCGTCGTGCTCTATGCAGGCGCTCCGCTCATCATGAGCTCCATGACACCCGACCTTGAGGTGCAACGTCTGGGTGTGGAGGCCCTCCGCATCGAGGCCTTCGCCGAACCGATGTTTGCCGCCGCCATTGTGGCCTACGGCGTATTTGTCGGTGCCGGCAACACACTGGTGCCCTGCCTGATGAACTTCTTCAGCATTTGGGCCGTCCGACTGACGTTGGCTGCTGCCCTGGCTCCGTCCATGGGCTTGAACGGTGTCTGGCTGGCCATGTGCATCGAGCTGTGCTTCCGGGGTATCATCTTCCTGATCCGGTTGGAAAAGGGTAATTGGATGAAGATAAAACAGTAAATGGAAATTTATCTGCAAAAATATCACGAGAAAGCCTATTCTTCCAGTTTCTTTCCAAATTCGCTGCCTACCTTTGCAATACAAAAAGGAAACAACTAAATTATTTATTCACTCTTAAAACCCAAGTATTATGAAAAAGTTAGTTTTGGCAGTAGTAGCAATGTTCGCAGTGAGCACGATGGTAATGGCAGACAACGACAAGCCCGTACAGGTAAATCAATTGCCCGCCAAGGCGCAGATGTTCCTCAACACGTATTTCAAGAATGTCAAGGTGGCCCTGGCCACGCAAGACACGGAGTTGTTCAGCAAGAGTTATGACGTGGTGTTCAACAATGGCGACAGAGTGGAATTCAACAAGTCGGGCGAATGGACGGAAGTGCGTTGCCGCCAGACGGGAGTACCCGCACAGATTGTCCCCGCCCCCATCGCCGAGTATGTGAAGACGACTTATCCCGACGCAAAGATCCTGCAAATCGAGCGCGACGACAGAGGCGGCTATGAAGTCAACCTCTCCAACCGTTGGGAAATCACCTTCGACAAGCAGATGCGCGTCATCGACATCGACGACTAAACAATTGAGAATTGAGAATTGAGAATTAAAAAAAGAATGAAGAATTTCGCGTGACGGTGACAGACAGAGTCCCCACGGAAATTCTTCATTCTTAATTCTTCATTGCATCACACCAAGTGGCCGATCCACTCGTCGCGGTCGCCCGGCAGGAGGTCGATGACAGGCACCTCGATCATCGTGTAGCATCCGGGCTGCTGACGCATGGCGGCACGGGCCACGCAAACCAACACCTGGGCCGTCAGGGCGGGGTTGTTGATGCGCATGTTGAACTCGAACAACTGGTTCTGCGTCTTGCCGGACACGCCCTTGCGCGTCAGGTTGACGCCATGGCCCATGTCCAACAAGGCATCCACGCTGGGCACCTGCATCACGTGCGTCTCGTCGTGTACGAAGTAGGGGTCTGCCTTGATGGCGGCGGCCACCTTGTCAAACTCATAGCCTTCCTCCAGCTCGATGTAAACCATGCGGCGATGTATGCCCGTGCCCACGGGAATCGTCATGGACAAGGCTGCCTTCACGCCTTCCACGGCCTTCACGGCCACGGTGTGGCCCATGCTCATGCCCGGTCCGAAGTTAGTGTAAGTGATGCCCTTCGGTGCGATGGCTTCCAACAAGGTGCGCACTACCGAGTCGCTGCCCGGATCCCAACCGGCGGAAATGATGGACACCGTATTGTGCGCCTTGGCCACTTCGTTCAGCGTGTGGCGCAGGGCGGGCACGTCGGTATGAATGTCAAAACTGTCTACGGTATGGATGCCCATGGCCAGGATTTCCTTGGCATAGGCTTCCACCTTGCGGGTCGGCGTGCAAAGGATGGCCACATCCACGTCGCTCAGTTCACTGATGTGCTTCACTACGGGATACTCACTCAGTTCGGCAGGACGATTCTCGGCACCAGCACGGCGTACCACGCCGGCAATCTCGAAGTCCGGAGCTGCTTGCAGGGCCTGGAGCACATAATGCCCGATATTGCCATAGCCAACGATGGCTGCTCTTACTTTTTTCATACTTTCTCCGTTTTTAGTTAGCATATTTCTTTAATTCGGGCGCAAAAGTAAGCATTCCTATTCATATTCTACCCAAAGACAAGCCAAAAGTTTACTCCGTTTTTTCTTTTTTATATATTAGGTCGTTTCAGAAAGATTGATTAACTTCGCGGAATAATTCTTCCTGCTTATGATTGAATACATCCAAGGCGAAATAGCCGAACTGACTCCGGCCACTGCCATCATTGATTGCCACGGCGTGGGATATGCCGCCAGCATCTCCCTCAACACCTACTCCGCCATCCAGGGAAAGAAAGCATGCAAGCTCTACATCTATGAAGCCATCCGCGAAGACGCACACGTGCTCTTCGGCTTTGCCGACCGCCAGGAGCGGGAATTGTTCCTGCTGCTCATCTCCGTGTCCGGCATCGGAGGCAACACGGCGCGCATGATTCTCTCGGCCCTCTCACCCAATGAACTCATCAACGTCATCAGCAACGAGAACGCCAACCTGCTGAAAAGCGTGAAAGGCATCGGCCTGAAAACGGCGCAACGCATCATCGTAGACCTGAAAGACAAGATCAAGACCGGTGCCGTGGCAACCGCGGCAGCCGGCGCCGGAGGCGTTTCCTCCCTACCCGCCAACAACGAAGTGATGGACGAGGCCGTGGCCGCCCTCACTATGCTGGGCTTCGCGCAAGCTCCCTCGCAGAAGGTCGTGATAGGCATCCTGAAAGAAGAACCCAACGCTCCCGTGGAGCAAGTCATCAAACTGGCATTGAAACGATTATGAACATTCCTCTCCATACATGGCTGAAAGCCAACGGACGCCGCCAGGCATTGCCGGGCGACAAATGGTATCAGGACTTTGCCGCCAACTTGTGGCCGGCTGTCCGACAGTCCTCCCTCTTCAAGAGTTGCGGCAACGACGTACAGGAACAAGCCGTCCTGTCCTTGGTCCTATATTTCCAGGACGCCATCGCCCAAAGCGGCGGCTGGACGCATTTCACGAAACTCTACCGCGAACGATACGCCCGACTCCTCCCCTTCTACACGCCGGAAGAAAGTTACGTGGACGATGAAATCAATCCGGAAGACGTGGCCTTGGTATTGTGGACTTGTCTGGCCCGCCCTGCCTCGAAACGTCCGGAAGACTTCATCCTATGCAACCCCGAAGACGAACGCCTGGAAGCCTTGTGCGGCATGGCCTACGACCTGATGGACGTGGCCTTCGAGGAGGCTCCCGTCAACGAGACACCCTCCCATCCTTGGATGAAAGGCACGAAGGAATTACAAACCCTCCCCACGCCACCGCCCGACATTCTCCCCTCACCCGGCATGAACGAGAATGCCCGCCGATGCTTGGAACATTCGGGCGGGCATCCGCTACTCTACTTTGCCGACTACGGCGAACTTATCCGTTTCTTTGCCCAAACATTGGGATGGGAAGGGCAGAACATTTTGCCCGACTTGGCAAAAGATAAAGAGTTTGTCCTCTTCGCCAATACCAAGGGCATCCTGCTGGCTCATAACGTGGCTGCCTGTTTCCGCGACAATCACAATCCAATGTATGACGAATCCCGTGCCACGGCCGAGGGTTACCGCCTCTTCTGTCAACCCGGCCTCTGCCCGTTCGATCTCTTGCGATTCGGCATGCAGGCCGGCTACCTGACCGACGCCCGCTTCCCCTTCCACCACGGAAAGCGTCTCTTGCAGGAGAATTGGGATTTCGTGGCGCGCTACTACCTGGGCGAATACTACGAAGGCGATTAAAGCTTGATGATTTCTTCCGGTGCCTGCGTCAGTTTCTCCAGTCCGTCGGCAGTCACGGCCCACGAATTCTCGATACCTACCGGTCCTACCTCGGGCAACACGATCTTCGGCTCCAAGGCAAAGACCATACCCGGCTCCAATTCTTGTTTCATGCGGGGAGCAATCACCGGTGCCTCGTTGATTTCCAAGCCTATGCCGTGACCGATGAACTTGGCCTGCTGGCCAATACCCATGAAATGCTCTGCCCATCCGGCACGGGTCACCACTTCCAAGGCTGCCTGATACAATTCCTCACCGGTCACACCGGGCTTGGCTAGAGAAGATACTTTTTCCTGCACCTCCAAGCAGACCTGATGAGCATCATACGCCCGTTGGGGCAAACGCCCTACCGAATAGACCCGACTCATGTCACACATATAACCAAAGAAATTTCCACCCAGATCCACCATGACGCTCTGTCCGGGCTTCAACAACGTACCATTGGCGCCTCCGGGCAACGAAGGATCCACTCCTTCACCTCCCAAGGCAAAGTCATACGGGCTGGGAGCCGCTGCATTGTCGCCCGTCAGCACGCTTCCCATGAAGATTTCCATACTCCGCCCAAAGACGCGGAAGATACCCAAGCATCCTTCCAGACGCATCAGGCGCTCAATTTCGATAGAAAGGGCCCGGTCGGTCATACCCTCCACGTACACGGAAGGGATCCGTTCGTACGCTCGCGCATGGGCCGCAGCCGAACGGCGGAATAACCCCAGCTCCATCTCGGTCTTCACACTACGTGCCCGACGAACAAGGGTAGTTCCACAGGATAGGACTTCCGCATCGGGAAAGCAGGCTGCCAGGCGGGCATATTCATTATAAGGCAATTCATCCCCTTCCAACATCAGGCGCGCCGGCAAAGGAAGCCCGATTTCCTTCAGCAGGTCCGACAACTGTTCAGGCTTGCGGATGGGATGGATATGTTCACCTTCAAGGTTGTTCGGCCGCTTAACAAACAGATGCGCCGGCCCGGCCAAGGGCAGATACAGATAACCGCTGACCACCCGACCAAACGTATAAATCAGGTTCACATTGCACGTAATAAGGGCGGCATCAATCTTTTGTTCCGCCATCAGGGCGCGTATCTTGTCGCGCCGCAACTTGAGTTCGGATTGTAACATAAATGATAATTTAAATGCGCTTTGCGCACAGTTGACAATTGACAATTAGCTGATACAATGAGACGATTTCGGTTTGCAACGCATTGTTAATTGTCAATTGTCAATTGCGGAGCATCGCCCCGCTAAATCCTGTTTAACGCCCGCAAAGGTAACAATTTCCCTGCAAACACAAAAAAAACCGCCCGTCACCTTCGCAGGCACAGGGCGGCATAAACCACAAATACAAATACAACTAAACAAATTCTTTTATCAAATGATTCCTTGAGCCATCATGGCATGGGCCACCTTCATGAAGCCGGCGATATTAGCACCCTTCACGTAGTTGATATAACCATCAGGCTCTGTGCCATACTTAACGCACTGGTCGTGAATGGCGTGCATGATGCCGTGGAGCTTCTCGTCCACCTCGGCGGCACTCCAACTGAGGTGCATGGCGTTCTGCGACATCTCCAGGCCGCTGGTGGCCACGCCACCGGCATTGACCGCCTTGCCCGGCGCATACATCATCTTGTGCTCGATGAAGAGGTCGATGGCCTCGGGCGTACAACCCATGTTGGAGATTTCGCCTACACAGAGAACTCCATTGTCTATCAAGTGCTGGGCATCCTCGCCATTCAGTTCGTTCTGCGTGGCGCAAGGCAGAGCAATGTCCACCTTCACTTCCCACGGGCGCTTGCCGGGAACAAAGGTAGCACCGGGGAACTCTTCGGCATACGGAGCCACCACGTCATTGCCCGATGCACGGAGCTCCAGCATATAGTCAATCTTCTCACCGCTGATACCATCCGGATCATATACATAACCGTCAGGACCGGAAATAGTCACTACCTTGGCACCTAATTGTGTGGCCTTCGTAGCAGCACCCCATGCCACGTTGCCGAAGCCGGAGATGGCCACCGTCTTGCCCTTGATGTCGATGCCCTTAGTCTGAAGCATTTGGTTGACGAAGTACAGGCCTCCGAATCCCGTAGCCTCGGGACGGATGAGCGAGCCGCCAAACTCCAAGCCCTTGCCTGTGAAAGTTCCGGTAAATTCGCGGGTCAGCTTCTTGTACATGCCGAACATGTAGCCCACTTCGCGGCCGCCTACACCAATATCGCCGGCTGGCACGTCCATGTCCGGTCCCAGGTGACGCCACAATTCCAAGATGAAGGCTTGGCAGAAGCGCATAATCTCTGCATCGCTCTTGCCACGGGGCGAGAAGTCCGAACCGCCCTTGCCGCCACCCATCGGGAGCGTGGTCAGTGCGTTCTTGAATGTCTGCTCGAAGCCTAAGAATTTCAGAATGGAGAGGTTGACGGATGCATGGAAACGAATACCACCCTTGTACGGGCCAATGGCGTTATTGAACTGCACGCGATAGCCAAGGTTGGTCTGCACTTCGCCCTTATCGTCCACCCACGTCACTCGGAAGGTGAAGATGCGGTCGGGCTCTACCAGTCGTTCGATGATTTTTGCTTTCTCGAATTCGGGATGCTGGTTATACACGTCTTCTATCGAAAGAAGAACTTCCTTCACAGCTTGAAGGTACTCGGATTCACCGGGATGCTTAGCCTCCAAAGAGGCCATGATACGTTCGATGTTCATACTATCTGGTATTAAAGGTAATTAAAGTTCTCTTATCCGAATGCTTCGCACAAAGTGTAAGCATTCGACACTGCAAATATAGGAAAACTTTTCAGATATATCACCGCATGCGGCAATATTTTGATTATTTAATAATAAAACGTCACCTACGCTCCCATTGTTTCCCGGAAGAAATCGAAGGCCTCAAAGATGGTTTCCCGGTCAGCCGTCTGATTGAGGGCTATCTCACCAATATCCCGCAAGAGGGTGAAATTGATGACACCGGCTGTATTCTTCTTATCATGCTGCATCAAGGCATACAGGCGTTCGTATTCCTTGCAATCGAAAGAGAAAGCGCCATAGTTCTCGCGGATGAAATGAATCGTCTGTCGCATCTTGTCTTGGGGGAAACCCGTTTTCAGACACGACAAATAAAGTTCACACACCAAGCCCCACGCCACGGCATACCCATGCAAAATGGGACGCTCCTCGGCCAAGGCCAGACTCTCGAAGGCATGTCCCACGGTATGCCCCAGGTTCAGCGCCTTGCGGATGCCCCGCTCCAAGGGATCCTCGCGCACGATATTCTCTTTCACCTGCACCGAACGGCCCACCATCGCCTTCAACTGCGTATAATCAATAGATTCCGTATCGAAAGACAACAGTTCAGCCCAATGCTCGGGTGTACTGATGAGGCCATGTTTCAGCATCTCGGCATAGCCGGAGAAGAAATTACGGTCGTCCAACGTGCGAAGGAACTCAGTCTCGATCAGCACGCTGACGGCCGGCGCGAACACGCCTACCTCGTTCTTCAAACCATTGAAGTTGATGCCCGTCTTGCCGCCCACGGCCGCATCGACCATGGCCAGCAAAGTGGTAGGTATATTAATATAAGGTATGCCCCGCTTGAAAGTGGAAGCGGCAAAACCACCCAAATCGGTCACCATGCCTCCTCCCAAATTGACCATCAGCGAACGTCGGGTTGCACCCCGGTCACTCAGTTGCTGCCAGACATAAGCCAGCGTCTCCAGATTCTTGTGAACATCTTCCGGTCCAATGACCATCTGCACAGCCTCTGCCAGGCCTTCCACCTCTTTCAGCAGGGGCAGGCAAAGGCGTTGGGTATGCTCATCGGTCAGGACAAAGACCTTATCATGCGGACATTGGGCGAGGGCATGTCCCAGGCTGTCCGCCAAACCCTCGCTAAGGATTACTTCTTGTTTATTCATCATATACTATACCTCGGTTTTATTGATCATTTATCGGCCTCATCAACTTGTTGCGACTCATCTCCGGCTCCTTTCGTTTTAAGAGAAGCCTTAAAAACATTTTAAGAAGAGTCTTGGCAAATTTCCGTTTCCCGCGACAAAGATAAGCTTTCTCCGGAAAAAGAAAAGCGGACGCTTTAAAAGAAATAGCCGATTAATAAGACATTTTATCACTTGCCCCATTAAACCTTTTCCCCCAGCAGATGTCAAACGAACATTAGTAATCTACAATTTTAAGGTATAAAGGACACAGACAGATGAAACGATTCGCTACGTGGACAATCCTGCTCAGCATGGTAGCTTTGTCCGCATTCTCACAGAAACAAGCGGCTGAAGTGTCAGGGCGCATTCTGGAAAGTGACACCCAACTGCCCGCCATCGCCGCCAGTGTACAACTGCTCAACCTCCCGGACAGCACTCAATCCACCGGTATGGCCAGCAATTCCCAAGGCCTTTTCCGCCTGCAAGCCAAACCCGGCAAATACGTGCTCAAGGTGACTTATATAGGCTATATGCCCCAACTTATCCCCGTACAACTCACATCGACTCCCAAGCGGATGGGCGACATCATGCTCCAACCCGATGCCATCCTGTTGGCAGAGGCGGTTGTAGTGGCCGAAGCGCCACAAGTACAAGTGGTGGAAGATACCGTGCAGTTCAATGCTTCGGCCTATCGCACGCCCCAGGGTGCCACGCTGGAAGAACTGGTGAAGAAACTGCCCGGTGCCGAGGTGGACGATGACGGCAATGTGAAGATTAACGGAAAGGATGTATCGAAAATCCTGGTCAACGGAAAGGAATTCTTCGGCGGCGACGTAGCCACCGGCCTCCAAAACCTGCCCGTAGAAATGATTGAAAAGCTGAAGACCTACGACAAGAAATCCGACCTGGCCCGCATCACCGGTATTGATGACGGCGAAGAGGAAACGGTGCTGGACCTGACCGTGAAGAAAGAGATGAACACCGGTTGGTTCGGCAATGCCGACCTGGCAGGAGGTACGGAAGACCGTTACTCCGCCCGCGGCATGATAAACTACTTCCGCGGCAATACGCAAGTTACCCTCATCGGACGCGCGAACAATGTCAATGATCAAGGATTCTCAGGAGGTGGCGGTGGCCCGCGCTGGCGCCGCAACTCCGGTCTGACGGCTCGCAAAGACATTGGCCTGAACTTTGCCACGGAAAGTGAGAAGCTAGCCTTGGAGGGAAGCGCAAGGTATAACTATCGGGACAACGACCAGATTAGCACCGGCTATACGGAAAACTTCCTGACGGGACAAAACTCCTCCTCCTTTTCCAACTCCAATTCTACCCAAAATAACCGCAATGTATCCGTCTGGGCCAACTTCAAAATGGAATGGCGGCCGGATACGCTGACCAATATCATCTTCCGACCCAACTTTTCATATTCGCAGACACAGACAGGCTCTTTCTCCCAATCCGGCACCTTCAACGAGGACCCTTATACCTACGTGCCCAATCCCAATGATTACCTGGATCTGGACGCCTTGGCACAGGCTGACATCCTGAGCGAGGAAGACCCTCTGAAAGACATCCGTGTCAACACCAGCAACAACCAAAGCAGCCGGGACGGCAACTCTCTCTCGGCAAACGCCACCCTGCAGGTCAACCGCAAACTGAACAGCAAGGGACGCAACATTACTTTCCGCGGCCGGTTTGAATATGGAGATGATGACAGCGACCAGTACTCATCTTCGGATACCCGTTATTTCCTGACCGGAAGCACTCAAAATGACGACATCATCCGACGGTACATCACCTCGCCTTCCAATGACTACAGCTACCAGGCACAGGTAACATACAGCGAACCTATCGCCAAGGCCACTTTCCTGCAATTCAGCTATCGCTTCCAATATAGTTTGAGCGAGAGTGATAAGAACACCTACGACCTTTCTACCCTGGGATGGGACATGGGCGCTCCCCTGCCCGATGACTACTTGGATCACCGCGACGATGACCAAAGCAAATACGCCAAGTACCAGACCTATGCCCATGATGCAAGGATAGGCTTGCGCTTTGTCCGGCCCAAATATCAACTGAACGCGGGCCTTTCCTTCCAACCGCAAAACACCCGTCTAACCTATCAGAAAGGCGATATTGACACCATCAGTACCCGCCATGTCTTCAATTTCGCTCCGAATGTCGACTTACGGGTTCGTTTCTCCAAATTGAGCCAACTGCGCGTCACCTACCGCGGCAGGAGCAGCCAGCCCAGCATGGAGAACCTGCTACCCGTCACCGACGACTCCAATCCGCTAAGTATCCAAGTGGGTAATCCCGACTTGAAACCGGCCTTCAGTCATAACCTGCGACTGTTCTACAACAACTATATCCAAGAGAAACAACGGGGAATCTTCGCTCATGCCAACTTCCAGCTGACGCAGAACAGCATCAGCAGCAGCCGCGTCTACAATGAATCTACCGGCGGATGGACCACCACGCCCCGCAACATCAACGGCAACTGGAGTGCTTTCGGCATGTTCGGCATCAACACGGCCTTGAAGAACAAGAAGTTCACCATCGGCTCCTTCACCAACGCCAGATATGCCAACAATGTGGGCTACCTCACGTCGGGACGTGGTGCGGATGCCATCGAGCAGAAGAACACCACCACCAACCTCACCCTCAATGAACGCCTCAACGCCACCTTCCGCAATGATTGGCTGGAGTTCGGTGTAAACGGCACCCTATCTTATTCTATCGAAAAGGACAAGCTGACTCCTAGCAACAACCAGCAACCCTATACCTTCAGCTATGGTGCCAACACCACCGTCAACCTGCCGTGGAACATGAGCATATCCACCAACCTCACCAACCAGAGCCGCCGCGGCTACAGCGACAGCAGCATGAACCGCAACGAACTGATCTGGAACGCGCAGATTGCCCAGACTTTCTTAAAGGGCGATGCCACCGTCAGCCTGGAGTTCTACGACATCCTACAGCAGCAGAGCAACATCACCCGCTCGCTCACGGCCTCCGGACGTTCCGTCTACGAGTACAACGGCATCAACAGCTATTGCATGGTGCACTTCATCTACCGGCTCAACATCTTCGGCGGCAAGCGCTCCAACAAGCGGCCGGAAATGCGCGGACCGAGAGGATTCGGACCGAGATTCGGCCCACACAGACGGTTCTGAGGATTTTGACCAGGGAGAAAGAGTCTTTTTCCTCCCTGGTTTTGTCAATATCCGAAGAGAATATGTATTTTTGCCCCCCATTTGAACAAACGCATAGATTATGCAGAAACGACTACACCCCATGATGCTGGTCGGCACGGGAAGCGATGTGGGCAAAAGCATTCTGACCACTGCCTTCTGCCGCATCTTCCGGCAAGATGGTTATCACCCTGCCCCGTTCAAGGCGCAGAACATGGCACTCAACTCTTTCGCCACCCCCGAAGGACTGGAAATAGGAAGAGCCCAGGCCGTGCAGGCAGAAGCCGCCGGCGTGCCTTGTCATACGGACATGAATCCGTTGCTGCTAAAGCCGCAGTCCGACCATACCTCGCAGGTGGTCCTCAACGGCCGCCCCATAGGCAATCGCAGCGCCTACGAATATTTCCGCCGGGAAGGCCGTGAAGAATTGCGGCAGGAAGTATGTGCCGCCTACGACCGTCTGGCAGCAAAGTATAACCCCGTTGTACTGGAAGGAGCGGGCAGCATCTCCGAAATCAACCTGCGCGAGACCGACTTGGTGAATATGCCGATGGCCCTGCACGCCGATGCAGATGTCTTTCTGGTAGGAGACATCGACCGGGGAGGCGTCTTCGCCAGCGTCTATGGTTCGTTGGCCTTGCTCCCGCCGGAAGAGCGGAAACTCGTGAAAGGCATCCTGATCAACAAATTCCGGGGCGACCTGCGCCTGTTTGAATCGGGCATAAAGATGCTGGAAGATTTATGCGACATTCCCGTCCTAGGTGTCATTCCTTATTATAAAGATATTGTCATCGAAGAGGAAGATTCCGTCTCCCTGGCCACCAAATCCCTGGAGGCCGAACAGGGCAAGGTGAACATCGCCATTGTCCTCCTGCGCCATCTGAGCAACTTCACCGACTTCAATGCACTGGAACAGGATCCGAGGGTTCATCTCTTCTACACCAACAACACCCGCGAACTGGCCAAGGCCGATATCATCATCCTGCCCGGCAGCAAGAACACCATCGACGATCTGGCAGAATTGCGGCGCAACGGGGTGGCAAGAGCCCTTCTCCGTGCCCGTCGCGAAGGAGCTACAGTCCTGGGCATCTGCGGCGGCTATCAGATGATGGGACGGGAGATTCTTGACCCGGACCACATAGAGGGAGACTTGGAACGATATCCGGGTCTGAACCTGCTGCCTGTCCGTACCTGTATGACCTCTAACAAGGTGACCCGCCAAGTCCGATTTCACCTGAACTCCCCGGACGAGACGGCCACCATGGAAGGCTACGAGATACACATGGGACTCACCTCGCCTGTGGAAGGAGAGCCATCCTCCCCGCTGACCCAGCTGACAGACGGTTCGGCAGACGGATATATCGTGGACCGTCACTGCATGGGCACCTACCTGCACGGCATCCTGGACAATCGGCCGTTCATCGACTTCCTTCTGGCTCCCTACGCCGAGAGATTAGCCGAAAAAGCCACTTTCGACTACCGGGCCTTCAAGGAAGAGCAATACGACAAACTGGCGACACACGTCCGTGCCCACACCAATATACCTTTATTATATAACATTCTAACCAACGACCGTCTATGATAGAAGGACATGGAGATGACCTCTACAAATACAGCCGCCCGATAACGGCCAACTTCAGCTCGAACCTCACCAACTGGATAGATCCGACCCCGCTGAAAGCCTATCTCCAACAGCATATCGGCGAAGTGGTGACGAGCTATCCGGAACCTCAACCTTATACACTCGAAGCACGGGTGGCAGAGACTTCCGGCATCCGTCCCGACCAGGTCTGCGTGACCAATGGTGCCACGGAAGCCATCTACCTCATAGCCCAGTCCTACGCCGGACAACGGAGTGCCGTGCTGCAACCTACCTTCAGCGAATACGCCGATGCCTGCCGCATCCACGGACACCGCGTCACCTCCCTTTTCCACCTGCCGGAGCATGACCGGTTACCGGATGACCTGCAAATGCTTTGGCTTTGCAATCCCAATAATCCTACGGGGCAGGTCTTGGACAAGTCCCGCCTCATCCGGTTGGCGGAATACAATCCGCACGTTCTCCTCGTCATCGACCAGTCCTACGAGAACTTCACACAGAAGCCTGTGCTTACGGCACGGGAAGCTGTAGACTTGCCCAATGTCGTGCTGATTCATTCCCTGACCAAGCGTTATGCCATGCCCGGCCTGCGTCTGGGATATCTGACAGGGCACTCCTCCATCCTGCAACACCTGCGCACCCACCGGATGCCCTGGTCGGTCAACGGAGTAGCCCTCCTGGCAGGCAGATTCCTGCTGGATCATCCCGAGGCCATATCTTTTGACCTGGCCGGTTGCCTGAAAGAGACCGTCCGCCTGCAAACCCTGCTCCGACAGACCGGCTGCATGGATGTGTGGGACACGGACACCCACTTCTCCTTGGTGCATCTGCGCATGGGTAAGGCCGCGGCCCTGAAGGATTATCTGGCCCAAGAACACGGCCTGCTGATACGCGATGCTTCCAACTTCGAAGGGCTGGACGCCACGTATTTCCGCCTGTCTACCCAGCAGGCAGCAGACAATGAGCGATTGGTAAAGGCCATCCGGCAATGGTTTGAAATAGAATAAATTCGCATGGAACATCTCATAGTCATACTCCCCTTAGTGGCAGCCTGGCTGCTGGACCGCCTGCTTGGAGACCCTGTCTGGCTGCCCCATCCCGTAGTAGCCTTCGGGCGAACCATCTCTTGCGGAGAACATGTCTGGAACAAAGGGCGCGGACGTTTTGCCAAAGGCATGATGATGACCCTCCTGTTGGTGGCAGGCACGTATCTCTTGACACGGGTTCTCCTGCAAGGTGCCTCCCTCTATGTATCGCCTTGGCTGAAAACGGGCTTGGAGACTCTGCTCATCTTCTATTGCCTGGCCGGAACGACCTTGGTACGCGAGGTTCGGGAAGTGTTCCATGCCCTCGACCGCTCGCTGGACGAAGGACGCAGGCAGGTGGCACGCATCGTAGGACGCGACACACAAGCCCTTTCCGCCCATGAAGTACGTACTGCCGCACTGGAAACGCTGGCGGAGAATCTGAGTGACGGTGTCATTGCGCCGCTGTTCTGGTATGCCTTGTTAGGAGTACCGGGCATGATGATGTACAAGATGATCAATACGCTGGATTCGATGATAGGCTACCGCAACGAGCGCTACCGACGCTTCGGATGCTTTGCCGCCCGGCTGGACGATGTGGCCAACTATATCCCTGCCCGGCTGACCGCCTTGCTGATGGTCATCGTGTCCGGACGTCCCGGTTTGTTGAAATTCGTCCTACGGTATGGCGGAGAACATGCCAGCCCCAACTCCGGTTATCCCGAAGCAGCCTTGGCCGGTATCCTGAACTGCCGCTTCGGCGGGCCGCATGATTATTTCGGGCAAGAAGTCTGGAAACCCTATATCGGCTCGAACGACCGTCCGCTGAACACGCAGGACATGCAGCTGGCTGTACGAATCAACCGGCGGGCAGAAGGAGTGAGCATCCTCCTCGTCTGCCTCCTATTATTGATTTCTGCAACGTGAGCCCGACACAATAGCAGGAAGAAAAACATCCTTTAGCCGGAGGAAAAACCGTGAAGTCCGCTAGAAAAACCGGACAATAGCCGGAGAAAAGTATATATCCAGGCTGGAAATGTATAACTCTAGGCTGGAAATATACATCTTTAGGCTGGAAATGTATATTTTTAGGCTGGAAATAAAGCTTTTTCCTGCATTTCACAAACTTTTTTCCTTAGTCTCAGCAGTTTTTTCACTCACTTCCCCTAGTTCTTTCAGGCAGAAGGCACATTACCGCAGGAGTATAGGCACAATCCCACCATAGGAAGGCACCCCACTGAACGCCTTCTCCAAAGGAACAGCTCCTGCATAGACCTGGGCGCAAGCAATGACACCCCCATGCGTGAACAACGCCACCCGGCGAAAGGATTCCCTCCGCAATTCATCCAGGAAAGCGGACACACGATGCAACTGGTCCGTAAAGGATTCGCCCCCGGTAGCCGGCACATGCAAGTAGTCGGTATACCAGGCTTCCAGACGCGGGTCGCGTATCTCCTCATACCGCTGCATCTCCCAGGCACCGAAATTCAGTTCCAACAGGCGGGCATCGCGCACAGCATCGGCATAGCCGCCATATTCAACCAGACGGATACAACGGCTCAACGGACTGGTGTACACCCTGTCAAAAGGCGCATATCCGGCCAACTGCCTGCACACCGCCTCTGCCTCTTCCGGAAAGGAGGGACGCAAGGGGACGTCTGTCTGCCCGTAACAGGTGCCGGGAGGGACATCCACCGAGGTATGCCGGACAAGTATCAGTTCCATACACATACCAGAGCTCCTACGTAAAATGAGAATTCGCAGAGCAGGAATACCGCCCCGCAACAATCGCCCGTATAGCCCCCGATGCGCCGCTTCATCCATCGGCAAAGCAACAGGAACACCACCGGCGGACAAAGACAAGCCATCCACCACCCGGCCGGCTGCAAAAACACCAGGGGCAACCAGCCGGCTATAAGACCGAGGAGCACCTCCGGCCACGTCATCCGGCTATACAGCACTTTGGCCTTGCTTTCTTCTTCCCGGCGGGCATAAGGCAGCAGATTGATGATGTGGGACGCACACCATTTGGCATAGACATCGGCCGTGAAAGCCATCGCGCAAAGGGTAGCGAGCGGAAGAACAGCCATCTGCGACCACAACAGGAAGTACACGATCAGTCCCACCACGCCATAGGTGCCTATGTGCGAATCTTTCATGATGGCCAGCGTCCGCTCGCGGGTGATACCGCCACCGAATCCGTCGCAGAAGTCGGCAAACCCATCTTCGTGCAGACAGCCGGTCACCAACAAGCGGACCGCTATCGCACCCATCCAAGCCAACTGCAACGGCAATACCTGCGCCAACAGCCAAAGCGTGCCTGCCAGTACACCGCCCGTCAGCCAACCCACTACCGGCCAATAAGGCACCACGTGCTTGAAACACTCGGCAGGCACCGCAGCTATCCGCCAAAAGGGAAGGCGGGTAAAAAAAATAAAGGCAGCAAGCAGATTTTTCATCGGGCCTCAAAAGTATTTAGTGATATTCGCATGGGAGAAGCTGTCCATCTCGTTCATCATCCGCACGGCAGCATCCACTATGGGATAGGCACAGACAGCCCCGGAGCCTTCGCCCAGGCGCAAGCCCAGATTGAGCAAAGGACGGGCGTGCATCAGGTCCAACAACAGTTTATGTCCGGCCTCGTCGCCCTGATGACCGAAGATGGCATAGTCCATGACGGCCGGATACAGCCGGGAAGCAGCCAGCATACAGTTGGTCATGATAAATCCATCCACGAGGATAAGCATCTTCAGTTCCGCCGCCTGAAGCATGGCTCCCACGGCCATCACCATCTCCAACCCACCGAAATAGCGGAGAATGTCCCGGGGAGACTTGTCGCCCGCATAACGGGCCACGGCTTCATGCAGCACCTCATATTTATGACGGATGCCCGCACTATCCAAGCCGCTACCTACCCCCAGGCATTGCTCCAGAGGAATCCCGGTGAACAGGTGCATCCACACAGAGGAAGGGGACGTATTCCCGATGCCCATTTCTCCGAAACTCAGCACATTGCTTCCTTCGTCCCAGCACTGCCTTACCACCTCGGCACCATACGCCATGCACTGCGCCACTTCTTCATCCGTCAGCGCGGCTTCGTGCAGGAAGTTCCGACTGCCCCGGCGCACCTTCTTATTAATAATGCCCCGCTCGTAGGGCAAGTCGTGGTCTACCCCCGCATCCACCACCTTCAGGGTGAATCCATGCTGGCGGCACAGGAAATTGATTCCCGCTCCGCCTTCCAGGAAATTCAACGTCTGTTGCCAGGTGACATCGCGAGGCGACACGCTGACTCCTTCCCGCTCAATGCCATGGTCTGCCGCAAAGATGATATTCTGCGGATGCCGCAATTCGGGTGAGAGGCTTTGCTGGATAAGGCCTATCTGCAAGGCCACTTCTTCCAACCGTCCCAAAGAGCCTTTGGGTTTGGTCAAGTTGTCTATCTTCTCCTGAATCAGCGGGCGCATCCGTTGGTCCGGAGCTGTTATGTGAAATGTCTGTATCATGCTGTTCAATCATTTTTTATTGTTACCGGGATGCCGGATACCATCAGTACCACCTCGTCCGCACAAGCCGCGACATACTGGTTCATCCACCCCAACAGGTCGGTGAACTTCCGCTGCAACTCATTGTCCGACGTGCCGCCCAATCCTATCTCATTGGTGACAAAGATGAACGTGGCATCCTGCCGGGTAAACGCATCAAACTCCTGTTTCGCAGCCTCCAGGGCACGGTCAATATCGCTGTCCAGGTCGAAGAAGAAGTTGGTGCACCACAGTGTCATGCAGTCCACCAATACCACCCGTCCCGTCACATCATGGCGGCTCAGGTATTTCTCCTCCTCAATATTGGTCCACTCCGGCCCGCGACGTGCCTGATGCCGCCGTACCCGCTCCCGGAACTCTTCATCCCATATACGTGCCGTTGCCATATAGACAGGACAAGGAGACCAGGCAAGCGCCAATCGCTCGGCCTGCGTACTCTTGCCCGAACGGGCTCCTCCGGTGATAAGAATAATCCGTTTCATACTATTTTCTATTCAAAGATGCAAATATAGGGCTTTCCCGGCAAACTACATATAGAGTAGATACAACAAAAACAATAGCGACTGTCCCTATTCAATTCATAGTAACAGTCGCTATTGTTATATATTGTCTATTGGAAGCCTACATCATTCACTCTTATCAAGCACTTCATAGACTGAATGTTGGCTCTTGAATTCCGGCACCATGTCTTTCATCCGTTTCACGATTTCCATATCACTTTCCGTCACGCTGGCTTTCACCAGGTCATTCACTTGCCGGCAGGCATCCTCGTAATCATACTCCCGCACCTTGGCGATTTTTATCTTGGGGTGGAACGTAGGCTGCGTGTTTTCTTTTTCATTCAGCACCTCTTCGTAGAGTTTCTCACCATCGCGCAAACCGGTGATTTGTATCTCTACATTCTTGGCCCCGCTCAGTTGGATCATCCTTTTTGCAAGGTCGATGATTTTTACAGGATTTCCCATGTCGAACACAAAGATTTCACCGCCATTTCCCATGGTTCCCGCTTCCAGCACCAATTTGCAAGCCTCGGGTATCAGCATGAAATAACGGACGATATCTTTATGCGTAACAGTCACAGGCCCACCATGCTTGATTTGCTCCTTGAACAAGGGGATGACAGAGCCATTTGACCCCAACACATTCCCGAAACGGGTAGTTACGAATTGGGTGACTCCTTTCACTTTGCCGTCCTTGATGGCCTTGTCCAGACTCTGCACATAAATCTCACAGATGCGCTTGGAGCATCCCATCACATTGGTCGGGTTCACGGCTTTATCGGTGGACACCATGACAAATTTCTTCACGCCATACTTGACGGACAAGTCTGCAATGATTCGTGTGCCGTCCACATTGTTACGGATGCTCTCCCCCGGATTGTTTTCCATCATGGGTACATGTTTGTAAGCCGCTGCATGAAATACATAATCCGGTCGACTTTCTGTAAAGATCTCCTCCATCCGTTCCTTCATACAAATGTCACTAACGATGGTCTGCGCTTCTATATCCGGCCATTGTTTGGCCATCATCAGTCGGATGTCATGCAAGGGCGTTTCGGCCTGGTCTATCAGAATTAGTCTACGCGGATTAAACTGTGCTACTTGCCGTACTATCTCACTGCCAATGCTTCCCGCCGCACCGGTTATCAGAATAACCTTGTCTTTCAGTAATTCCTTCACTGAATCTAAGTTAATTTCTATTTTTTCACGGGGCAGCAAGTCTTCTATTTCCACTTCTTTCAGCAGTGTGTGGCTCAGATCACTTTTCCCGTCCCATTCTTGTAGGCCGGAAGTCATATGTATTTTGATGCCTGCGGACACCAGTCGACTGACCATATCGGGATTATTCCGTATGGCATCGTTTTTCAGCGGAGATACCAGCAGAGCTTTTGCATGGAGCCGTTTCATTTCTTTCAACAGATTCTCGTCATTCGGAAACACCCGTACCCCCATCAGATACCGGCTGGTCATATCCGACTCATCCGACACGAACCCGGCAAGGATAAAGGCGGACGCATCCTGGTTGCGGATGCTTTTGGCCAATCCTACACCACCGGCTTTTACCCCATAGATGAAGACACGCTTGGCCTGCTTCTGATGGAAAGCGGAGTCATACAAGAATTTCACCAAGACACGCATAGCCCACATCAGTGTGGTCGCCAACAGGGCGGCAAGCCCAATGTCCCTCATACGAATCTCCATGAGCCAGTGGTCTGAGTGGAAAACATATTTCATCCCCATGATTAATATCAGTCCGGTCAGCATGGCAAAACCTGTCCGTTGCAAATCCACGAAGGAAGAATAGCGGATGATTCCTGAATAGGTATGAAACAGCCTAAAGCCTATAATATAGAAGAAAAGGTAAAAGCAAAATGCTCCCAGCAAAAGGTTAAAATGCTGAAGGGTATGCAATGTTCCGTTGTTGAGCGCATAGACGAAAAAGTCCGCGCCCAGTACAATCAGGCAATCCAAAATGAGAATGACCCAAAATGGAAGTGCCCTCTTGGAAAAATACCAATTAGAAAGGCTTGAAATCATTTACTCATCTGTTTTTATTAGATACTTTTTTTAATCGTTTCTACAATGTATGCCACGTCTTGGTCGGTGACATACGGTCCGGCTGGCAGGCACAATCCTCTTTTGAATAGCCATTCCGAGGTACCATCCGTATAGCACGGATTCTGTTTGTACACAGGCTGTAGGTGCATCGGTTTCCACAACGGACGAGATTCTACGCCTGCCACATCCAAAGCAATGCGCATGGCTTCCACATTTCTATCTGGTTCGCAATCCGTATGGGGATTGGAAGCGGCATGGGTCACACCGGCTGCACCTCCTACTGCACCTTGTATCACACTTTCATAGACATGTTCCTCGCCTTTTACGCGGAGGTCAGGGTCAAGCAGGATGGTGGTCAGCCAGTAATTGCTGTCAAAACGAGACGAAGGATTCTCATGAATCGTAATTCCGTTTACCTCCTTGAGCAGTTCCTTGTACAAAGCCTGCACATGCCTATGATGGGCAATATGCTCATCAAGCACAGTCATTTGTCCACGTCCGATACCGGCGCATATGTTGGACATCCGGTAGTTATAGCCTATCTCCTCATGCTGATAGTAAGGATAAGCTTCCCGTGCCTGAGTTGCGTAGAACATGATTTTCCTTTTTGATTCCTCATCCGGGCATATCAAGGCACCGCCACCAGAAGTGGTAATCATCTTGTTTCCATTGAAAGAAAGGATACCATACTTTCCAAAGGTTCCGCAGACTTGTCCGTTATACCGGCTGCCAAATCCTTCGGCTGCATCTTCTATGACGGGAATGTCATATTTGTCGGCTACCGCACAGATTTCCTCTATCATGGCTGGCATACCATACAAGTACACCGGCACAATGGCCTTCGGCTTCTTTCCCGTAACAGCCATTCGGCCTGTGATCGCCTTTTCCAGCAATTCCGGGCTCATGTTCCAAGTCAGTGGCTCCGAATCTACAAAGACCGGAGTAGCTCCCAAGTAAGTCACCGGATGGGCTGAAGCACAGAAAGTGAAGCTCTGTACCAACACTTCATCCCCGGCTTTCACGCCGCAGGCTATCAATGCCAAGTGTACCGCAGCCGTGCCGGCGGAAAGGGCCACCACTTTTTTGTTCTCTGAATTATCGTGCAAGCCCTCTGTATGATTCACAAATCTTTCCAAGTCTTCCTCAAAGCCGTTGACATTGGGACCGAGGGGGACTACCCAATTGGTATCGAAAGCTTCCTGAATGAAAGCCTGTTCCTTGCCGCTCATGTGGGCAAGGCACAAATAGATACGTTTTTTTGCCATATCAGATATGATTTTTATAGTATGCAGTTGTGTGGGCATTTGAAAACAATCAAATGCCGATGTATTTGTCAGATAAAAATTGATTGCCTATGAAAAGGCGGCTGATGCTTACGATAATTGTCTTGCCTGAACCGGAATTTTATTCCAAGTAACGGATAATTCTGCAAGGATTGCCAAATGCCAAGACGTGGTCAGGTATATCTTCCGTGATAACGGAACCGGCTCCTATCACGCACCACTTGCCGATACTTAAGTTCGGAATGGCAGTTGTGCCCGCACCTATCCAGCTTCCTTCTCCGACATGGACATTTCCGCAAAGCGTTGCGTGCGGGGAAACATGCACATAATTTCCTATGACGCATTCATGATCCACAGAAGCACCGGTGTTGATGATGCAATGTTTTCCCACATTTGCATCCGCCTGAATAATGGCCCCCTGCATGACTACGGTTCCATCTCCAATTTTTGCTGTCGGAGAAAGAATGGCTGACGGATGGATGGCTTTTCCATAGGAAGCCTGCAATCTTTCCGTCACCTGTTTCCGAATCTTGTTGTTGCCGATGCTTATGATGAAAGGTGATTCTCCGGTAAATGTATGCCGCACCGGATAACCTTGTAGTTGGTTGATATTCGGATTGTCATCTATCAGGCCTTCGACCTGTAAACCAGATGCTTCCAGGATGTCAATGATTACCTTGGCATGGCCACTTGCTCCATATAAATACATATGCGAATCAGTTATTTCCGGTAAAAGGTTCCATCGTGGCAGACGTTTCCGAAGAAATGCCTTCCCGAACCAATACCTTCTTTATAGTTAGTAAGATGATTTTCAGATCCAACAGGAAAGAACAATGGTCTACATACCATACGTCCAGTTCAAACTTCTTGCTCCAACTGATGGCGTTCCGCCCGTGGCATTGCGCCCAACCTGTGATTCCCGGACGTACTTCGTGACGCCGAGCCTGTTCCTTGTTGTATAAGGGCAAGTATTGCACAAGCAGGGGGCGTGGTCCAATCAAGGCCATGTCGCCTTTCAACACGTTTATCAGCTGTGGCAATTCATCAATGGATGTGGAGCGGATGAAACGCCCCACTTTGGTCAGCCGTTGTTCATCTGGTAACAAATTACCATTTGCATCCCGCTCATCCGTCATGGTCTTGAACTTGATGACCTTGAATATCTGTCCTCCCTTGCCCGGACGTTCCTGCGTAAAGAATACCCCAGCACCTTTGTTGGCAAAATGCAGCCAAATTGCAATCAACAGCAAAAATGGTGACAGGGCGACAACGGCCAGTAAAGTCAGGCAAAAATCCAACGTCCGTTTGAGGCAATTTCGATACAATTTCATTACTGGCGAATTGCTGTTAGAGATAACGATTGACTATTTGTTTCACCGTTTGAGCGATACTCCGCTGATTGGCGGCAAACGCTTCTTCGTTCCAATTAGATATAGTAGCCATGGATTGACGTACTTTTTCCACTTCCTCGGATAAATCAATCTTTGTCCCTGCATGATCCCCGACTTCTCCTTTGAAGGTGCGGGAGAGTATGACGGAGGAAGAACCGAGGCGCACATGCTCAGCCAATATTTTTTCAGCAGGAAGAAGCCCGTCGCCGATACGGGCAATTCCACCAAAGCCGAAAGGCATATTCTTCTGCTTGCATTTGTCCGCAATGTATTCTACCAATCCCCCGCTTAAAAGTTCAAACATGAAAGAAAGTCCCATGCTGATGTGAAGGTCGTTCAAGCCGATGAACAATTCATCCACTCCTTGGACAGAAAGAATGTCATCGATACGTGCTAATGCTTGCGCGGTTTCTATCATGATGCAAACTTTGGCGCGGCCATTGATGTAGTTCACATACTGTTCCACATCCTTGTAAGACATCACCATAGGCAACATCAAAATATCAGCACCGTAGGAGATGGCTTTCTCCACTTCGTCAGCAGTATATGCATGTATGGGATTGGTACGAACCAACAACTTAGAAGAGGTCAAGACTTCTCTCACAGCTGGAATATCGTTGATGTTATTGTTAGATATGACCGTATTTCGACCACGCTGTCTTTCCGCCTTATTGATATATTCCAGATCATAGAAAATCCGGTCAATTTTGGCACGTTGCGCTTCAGCCGCAGACTGTGGGTCCGCAGCCAAAATCATGAGATTGAAGTTCATAGAATGTTTATTTGAGATTATAAATCTTGAAGTATTCGCTTCCTGTCTATGCAAGTGAGTTCCAGCATATGACCCCGTTCAAACAGTTTCCGCGCTCGGTTATATCCTTCATGAGCCATAGAACTACGCAGGACATTATCTTGAAGAAATTTTTCCATCGCTTGGGCAAGGCTTTCGCTATCTTTTGCTTCTGCCAGCAAACCACTTACATTTTCTTCAATAACCTCCGATGGACCGGGTATATTCGTAGTGACAACGGCTATTTCCATAGCCATAGCCTGTTGGATGACCATGCTAAATCCCTCGCGATAACTGGGATGGACCAAGACATCAATTGCACTGATGTATTGGGGAACTTCGCTGGTAAATCCTGTAAATACAGCTGCTCCACTGTCTTTGACTGCTTGGTAGAGGGATATATCAATTCCTGTGATTTTATCTTCCGGACCAATAAATAGCAATCCAACATTGGGATATTTTTGATGTAGTTTTAAAAACGAAGAGAATAGTTCATTTGTACCTTTATCTCTGTCCATTCGCCCTACGAAACCAAATACAAATCGGTTTTGTAGTATAGGATATTTTTCTATGACAGCAGCCTTATATGCTTCTTTCTTCGATTTGTCAAACACCTTGAAATCCACCCCAATTGTTCCACCGGCACCAATTATGGCTGCTTTCTTTTCTGGGTAATGTCCTTCGGAAACAGCAAATACTAGGTTCTTTTGGCTTGCCGGTCGTATGTGGGTGGACAATTTGCAAGTCAGTATTTCCAGCATCTTAAAAAAACTTCGCTTCATCCCTTCAAATCCCACATAGCGGATACCCCACTGGCAGTAAACCCGAATAGGGCAACCCACCATAAATGCAGCTACAGAGGCATACAACGATGCATTAGGCGTGGCATATTGGATGTAATCGAATCGTTCACGACGAAAAATTTTATAAAGCATCCAAATGGATTTGAGCATTTCCAAAGGATTTGTTCCACGTGACATTTGAAGATTGATACAATGAAACTCATGTCTGAATTTGTTATAGAAATTATTACTCATTGAAGAAATGAAGGTAATGTCATATCCTTCTTCTTGTAATTTGCGCATGGCATTCACTACAAATGATGATAGGGTTATGTCAATGGTAGTAATGGCACAGAGTTTCTTCATCACTAAAAAATTGTAAAAATCAGAATTGAGTGTTTGTTTCAACAGATGAGTTGTCGAATCTTATTTTTTATAACATTTCCATCATGATTACGAATTCCGCAACTCCATCCTTTTTCCGCATATTCTGTGATAAGTTGAGGCGTATTTATGATGTTCTTTAAGTTGCTGAGAATACTTGATTCTGTAGTACATATTATTGCAGCATCCTCATTTCTTAAATATTCTATGGAAGAAATGTCATCAGGCCCAATGGCCAAAATGCAGCGGTGTGCACTTAAATAATCTGTTAATTTTGTAGAGAATGACAAACGTGCAGATTTATCTTTAAAAGATTCTACAAAAACTAAAATATCAGTATCTGCTTGTTCTTTAAATACTTGGGATTGAGGTATGTTGCCTTTTACAGTACAGCTTCCTGGAATATTTAATGCACGCATATCTTTTGCATTCAATATAGTTGATGAAAAAATGTCCAAATAAGCTTTTGGGCTATCTCTGTTGATTATCTTTAAAGCATTGGCGATTGCAATTAACGATTTTTGTCGTCCTATAACCATCGAACCCGTATAGAGTAGGCGGATTGGACGATTCGGATTATATTTATAAATAGGTGTGTTAGTCAATCGAATTGGTTTTGTTATAACTATAGAATTAACAGAAAAAAAAGCATCACATTCAGCTTTCATTTTGGGGCTAATAGCAAGTACGTTTGTTGTCAGTTTCATCAACTGTTTAGCAGAACGCCGAACAAAATACCGTGATATGTAATATGAGATCTTATTACTTTGTTTATAGGTAAAATTATCATCCCACCAAAAAGCTATTACTTTGCGGGGTTTGCAATGTTTAATGATGTATTCATTTATCCGATTAAAATATATATAGCTTTCAATTGGAAACATGAACACATCCGGATGAAAATCATCAAGAAAATCGTTTAATTCTTTGGATTTCCAGTTTCCTAATTTCCATAACAATTCGCGTCCCCAAAGGAATAAGGGATTCCGATGCTTTAAAAAGAAAGCATACCGTTTCTTTTCGGACAAACTTTGATTCGTCTCTCTGGCAATTTCATCACAGCTTTCTATTTCTTTCCCTGTTTGTATGTTCCGTTTCAAGATACTCTTTATCACATTGCTTTCTGTTATCTGAAAGTAGCGGTTTCCGACTTTTGAATCCGGTAATCCTGCACGGAAATAAATATTTGCGATTTGTACATCCTTTATCCCTTCTAAAAGAGTTGAGAATGTGTTTGAACCTGAAATCTGGCTCCAAACAGGGATAGTAGAAACCAATATCTTTTTCATTTTCTCCACACCATTTTATTTACCACTCCCGTATAACTTTGAATAAGCTTCACCACCTTCGTTGATACATTTTCGTCCGTATAATCCGGTACGGGAATTCCAAAATCACCGTTACGATGTAGTTCTACTACTGTTTCGACAGCCTGCAAGAGAGATTCTTTATCAATGCCTGCCAATATGAAGCAGGCCTTGTCCAGTGCCTCCGGGCGTTCAGTCGAGGTTCGGATGCAGACGGCAGGGAAAGAGTGTCCTACCGAGGTAAAAAACGAACTTTCTTCCGGTAACGTTCCGCTGTCGCTCACTACGACAAAGGCATTTATCTGCAAACAGTTATAGTCATGGAACCCCAACGGTTCATGCTGGATGACTCGTTTGTCTAGTTTAAACTCGCTTGTTTCCAACCGTTTGCGGCTACGTGGATGACAGCTATACAGTATCGGCATATCATACCTTGCCGCCAAGGCATTGAGGGCGTTGAACAATGAAGTGAAGTTTTTTGCTGTATCAATATTCTCTTCCCGGTGGGCGGACAGCAGGATGTATTTACCTTTCTGCAAGCCTAAACGTTTGTGGATGTCACTTTTTTCTATGTCCGACAGGTTGGCGTGAAGCACTTCCGCCATGGGTGAACCGGTTACATAGGTACGTTCTTTGGGCAAGCCGCATTCTGCGAGATAGCGGCGGGCGTGTTCGCTATAAGCTAAATTTACATCGCTAATAATGTCCACAATGCGGCGGTTAGTCTCTTCCGGCAAGCATTCATCTTTGCAACGGTTTCCCGCTTCCATATGGAAGATGGGAATATGCAGGCGTTTCGCCCCAATCACGCTCAAGCACGAATTGGTGTCGCCCAGCACAAGTACCGCATCTGGCTGTATTTGTACCATTAGTTTGTAGGATGCGTTGATGATATTGCCCATGGTCGCTCCCAAGTCATCCCCCACGGCATCCATATAGACCTCTGGTTCTTTCAGTTTTAGGTCATGGAAGAACACGCCGTTCAGGTTGTAATCGTAATTCTGTCCGGTATGTGCCAGGATACAATCAAAGTATTGGCGGCACTTTGTTATCACTGCAGCAAGTCGGATAATCTCTGGGCGGGTACCTACGATGATCAGCAGTTTCAGTTTCCCGTTCCCAGCGAATTTAATGTCCGAATAATCTGTTCTCAGTTCCATAATCGTTCTCGTTTTAGAGATTCATGATGTTGTCCTCTGTCAGTGGAGTATAAGGTCCGTCCTTTACTTCAAAGATGACCGTCCCGCTTTCCATAACTTCCAATGTATGCCATTGTCCGGCAGGGATGTGTACGCCATAGTTTCCAGATTCCACGGACAATTCCTGTTTTTCCTGTACTTGTTTGTCTTCATTGTAGAAGAGGACGTTTATCCTTCCTCTCAACAGGATATAAGTCTCAGCGGTATGTGGATGCCGGTGTACGGGCAACTGCGTTCCCGGCTCCAAAGCATTTAGCAGACGTTGTGCCTTGGCCTCCAGGCTGTCATGCAGATTATAGTTCATCCGCAAACGGGGACTGTGTACGGCTTTCTCCGACACTTCGTCCAATAAAATTTCATTGATTAATTGCATAAAACATTATTTATCGAATGCCTATTTGTTCTCTTTCAATATCACCTCTTCATAATATGTGTCCGGTCGGTTGGGGTCAAACGATTCGTTCGCCCACATCACGGTAACCAAGTTCTCTGTATCCGACAAGTTGATGATGTTGTGCGTATAGCCCGGAAGCATGTGTACGGCTTCTATTTTTTCGCCCGATACTTCAAATTCCATCACTTCATCAGTTCCGACCTTGCGTTGCTGAATCAGTCCATGCCCGGCCGCTACGATGAAAAATTCCCACTTGGAGTTATGCCAATGTTGCCCTTTCGTTATGCCCGGCTTGGAAATGTTTACCGATACCTGCCCGCAATTGGCGGTTTTCAGTAGTTCGGTAAACGAACCTCGCTGGTCAATATTCATTTTCAACGGGAATGCTGCTTTCTCCTTTGGCAGATAACTCAGATAGGTGGAATACAGTTTCTTGGCAAACGATCCATTGGGAATCTGAGGAATCAAGAGTGTCTGAGGTTGACTGTAGAAGGATTGGAGCAAATCAACGATTTCTCCTAAAGTTACCCGATGGCTTACAGGCACAGCGCAAAAGCGTCCCTCCGGTTTCAGAACTGTTTCCAATCCGTCAAATTCGCAATGGTGCTCATTCCCGGTCAATGCGGCAATCATCTCATCCACGAGGTCATCGATGTAGAGAAGTTCAAGTGCGGTGGAACGGTCGTTTACTGTGATAGGCAGGTCGTTGGCAATGTTGTTGCAAAAGGTGGCAACCGCAGAATTGTAATTCGGGCGACACCATTTCCCAAACAGGTTTGGGAAACGATAGACTAAGACTTTTGCTCCCGTTTCTTCACCGTAACGGAAGAAAAGTTTCTCGCCGGCCAACTTCGATTTGCCATAGTCTGATTCTCCATATCGCCCTATCAATGTGGCTTGAATGGATGACGATAACATGACCGGGCAGCGATTGCCATGTTTGCGCAGCGCATCAAGCAGCATAGAGGCAAATCCAAAGTTACCTGCCATGAATTCGCTCTGCTCCTTGGGACGGTTTACCCCCGCAAGGTTAAAGACGAAATCGGCTTTGGCACAATATCCATCAAGCTGTTCCTGTGTGGAGTCTATGTCGTATTCCATCACCTCATCAACGACAAGATCGCCATAACAACGGGCCTTGCCATCGCGTATATTCTTCAGTTGGGCACAAAGGTTCTTACCAACAAACCCTTTGGCTCCGGTAACTAATATTTTCATTATTCCGAACGAATTTCTTTTGCATTGGCACGTTCTATCAAACCCAAATCTTCTTGGATGAAACGTAGCCGCATCAATTGTTTTTTCATGCCTTCCACATCCAGCCGGGTCGTGTTGTGGCTGTGGTAGTCCTCAATGTGCGATACTTTTTCGTCTCCCTCAATAAAGAATTTGTCATAGTTCAAGTCACGATTGTCACAAGGGATTCTGTAATAATCGCCCATGTCTATGGCCTTGGCCATCTCCTCGCGGGTCACCAATGTCTCGTAGAGTTTTTCACCATGGCGGGTGCCGATAACCTTGACTTCGGTTTCTCCATACTTGGGATTGATTTGCGCGTAGATCTCCTTCAAGGCAGTAGCCAAAGTCGCCAAGGTGGCGGCAGGAGCTTTCTGCACAAAAAGGTCACCGTTATGCCCGTGCGTGAAAGCATAGACCACCAAGTCCACCGCATCGTCGAGTGTCATCATGAAGCGAGTCATGTTCGGGTCTGTAATGGTTATGGGCTTTCCGTCCATCATTTGCTCTACCCACAAGGGAATTACGGAACCACGGCTAGCCATAACATTGCCATAACGTGTGCAACAGATAGTAGTTTGTGCATTTTCGCCCAATTCACGTCCTTTGGCAATGGCCACCTTCTCCATCAGTGCTTTGCTAATGCCCATGGCATTGATGGGGTATGCAGCCTTGTCTGTACTGAGTACTACCACATTCTTCACTCCATGTTCAATAGCTGAAAGGAGCACGTTTTCTGTACCCAATACATTGGTACGCGTGGCCTCCATTGGGAAAAACTCGCAACTGGGCACCTGCTTCAAGGCAGCCGCACTAAATACATAATCCACTCCACGCATGGCCACGTCTACTGATGTCTTGTTACGTACATTTCCGATGTAGAATTTCACTTTCGGATTTTGCAGCAGATGACGCATATCATCCTGTTTTTTCTCGTCGCGGCTGAAGATGCGTATTTCCTTGATGTCACTGTCGAGGAAACGGCGCAATACCGCATTGCCGAAAGAACCGGTACCGCCGGTTATCAGCAAAATCTTGTCTTTGAATATTGACATAGGAATTTATTTGTTACAGAGTCGCTGATAAATATCAATATATTGGCTCACGTTGGCCTCATAATTGTAGTTTAATTTAACTCGTTCAATGCAATGAGTACTGTAGTATCTTTTTCCCTTTTTATTTATTTCTTCTACTTTCTGAAGCATCATTTGGACATCATGTGGGGGGACCGTATAACCTGTATCTCCTATAACTTCCGGACAGGCGGTTGAATCAAAAACCACGCAAGGTGTTCCACATAACATAGCTTCTGCGAAAACCTTTCCAAATGTATCTTCTATCGAAAAGCCTACAAAAGCTAAAGCGTGTGTGTACAATTTTGATAATTCATGAGTCCCCTCGACAAAAGGGATGTGAATGATATTAGATGGAATGGTTATATTTTGTTTTTTACCTACAATTACAAGTTGATATTCATTGGGTAAAATGTTTGCCAAGCGAACAGCATCTTGAAAACGATTACTGTTCTTCATCCATATAGCACTGACACTGATTAGTATTTTCTTTTGTGGATCAAGTCCATATCTCTTGTATGTAGTTTTGTCTTCGACTGGTGCAAATTTTGAGGGGTCAATCCAATTGTAAATTTTGTGAATTGGACGTCCTCTGAAGAAAGAGCGTTGGACTTCGTTTTTAAGCCATTCAGAACATACTATGATATCAAGTTTTGGAAGTGCGGAAAAGAGCTTTTGTTTGTCTTTGTACATTTTTTCTGTTCGGTCAAAGAAATATGTTACCCCTCCAGATTTATGAAGTTGAGGACATTCTTTACACAATGTTTCCCATTTGCGACATCCGCATGCAGTGAAATGTGTGCATTTACCAGTAAAACTCCAACAATCGAACAAAGCCCATACCACAGGAATATTTGATTCTGCTAAAAACTTGAATAAAATGGGAAAGTTGAGATAGTTGCCATGTAGGTTGTGCAATTGAATAACATCGGGAGAGATTGATTTTATCCATCTGATAAGGCGTCTTGTTCCCAAAATATTACCATATCCTTGTAATCCAAGAATCCTTGTAAAAATCAAGGCGTGTAGTTTGTTTTCAATTGTAGAACCTATTTTAAAACTATTGGGGTAATCGGTGCTTCCTTGTCCGTAAGCAATATAACATTCATGCCCTTTTCGCTTCAAAAGTTGGGCAATCTCTACTGCAATAACACCGGTACTCCCGTGTCCACAAACTGAATTAATTTGGATAATTTTCATATTCCGTTTTTTTTAAGAAATGGTAACTTGTTCAAATTGAGATGGCATTTCCTTAGGCAGCTGGTCGGTAGATCTTATTTCTCCGTATCTTTTATGCAGGTGCATTTGTTCCCATTTGAATTTATAGGTAGGTGCGCCGCTTAATATCGGCCTCCCAAAAGTTAAGACAAAGAGTAGGATATAGATGATTTGCCAGTGTTTGGTTCTTTTTTCAAAATTCTCTAAAATGTAGGGTCACTACTGTCCCGTAAAAGTGGATAAATAGTTCTTTGAAATTATTGAAATATAGTCAATTACATGGTTTTTTAATATGAAACGGACTTGATTTTGCAACTTTGCAGTCTAATACAAATGGCTGCTATGTTCCAAGACAAATACGTATTCTCTCAATTAACCGCTTTTCTGAACAGGACTCAGTTCAACAACTATGTTCGCAAGTATGATGGCAACAGATATGTGAAACATTTCACTTGCTGGAATCAGATGCTCGCGATGATGTTTGGACAACTGAGTAACCGTGAGAGCCTGCGAGACTTAATCGTTACTTTCGAGGCGCATAGGGCCAAGCAATATCATCTTGGTTTAGGTCGTGAACCGATAGCCAAGACAACTCTTGCGACAGCCAACCAGAACCGTGATTACAGAATCTTCGAAGACTTTGCATTCTATATGATGAAGGAAGCCTGCGAGAAGCGGACGACCAACATCCTTGACATTTCCGGAAAGAAATATGCGTTTGATTCAA
>DXBX01000075.1 GCA_019116285.1 Candidatus Bacteroides merdigallinarum | reverse complement strand
TTTGTTAGGTAATCTCATCCATGCCCACCAGCCTTATATCAAGTTTCTGTACGTCAGGCCAGATGTTTGCCGCCAGCTTCCTTCAGATTCCAACTCGCGTTGGACACCCTTGCCCTTGGCTATACACTTCCAGCTATCGGGCGTGTTACGGACTTGCACCGATTAGAGAATGTTCATGCTGGGCGAACCCAAAAAAAGAGAGGACAATTGTCTTGTCCCCTCTTTGATTATCACATAACTTGGTTAGAAGATACTTACTTCTGGTGCTCCAGTTGCAACGTCTTGGTCGGCTGGTCGCAGACTTCTGTCGGACCGAAGTACTGGATAGGACCGGGATACGTGTAGCACGTTTCCTTGGCCCACTGCTCGCGCTGTGCGGCAAAAGCCTGGAAAGGTGCACCGTCCAGACGAACCAATGCTTTCTGGATAACGGGCTTCATTTCGCCATGGCGACGCTCCATATTCATCATCATCGTGATGGGCACACCACCGGCAATCCACTCTTCGGCGGGAGCCGTAAGGTTGCGGATGGAGGACATGTAACCCGTCTTGCCATTGGCAATCAGGGCAGCAGCGGCAAAGCCGAGGGAGTAGCAGTAGTCAGCGTCGAAGTTGGACGGAGCAGCGCAGCGGCCTTCGTAACCGAAGAAGTGGTGCTGTGCGGCGAACTTACCCACATATTTGCCTTCCTTCTTCCATTCAGCCAACTTGTTACCCACCATCTCGGACAGCAGTTTCTCGGTCTCGATGAGCGATACCTGTACGTTGCCGTGCGGGTCGCGGTCGAGGGAGAGCTGACGGGCCACACCTTCGGGCAGGCTGGCGTAGATGGCAGCGTTCTCGGGCGTGAGTTTGCTGATGATATAGTTGCGCTGTTCGGCCTTGTCAACCTTGGCAAACTCCTCGGCGTTAGCGGCAAGGAAGTCATTCAGCTCAGCAATCAGGCGCTTCATGGCAGGGATGAACTCAATGAGACCTTCGGGGATGAGCACGGTACCGAAGTTATTGCCCTGTGCGGCGCGGTCGGCCACTACCTGTGCGATGTAGGTTACGATGTCGTCCAGCGACTGGTCCTTGGCTTCTACTTCCTCAGAGACAATGCAAACATTAGGCTGGGTCTGCAAAGCACATTCCAAAGCGATATGTGAGGCAGAGCGACCCATCAGCTTGATGAAGTGCCAGTACTTGCGGGCAGAGTTGCAGTCGCGTTCGATGTTTCCGATAACTTCAGAGTAAGTCTTCACGGCTGTGTCGAAACCGAAAGAAGTCTCGATCATCTCGTTCTTCAAGTCGCCATCGATGGTCTTGGGGCAACCGATAACCTGCACGCCGTAGTTCTTGGCAGCATAGTATTCGGCCAAAACGCAGGCGTTAGTGTTGGAGTCATCACCTCCGATGATAACCAGCGCCTTGATGCCCAGCCCCTTCAGGATTTCATAGCCTTTCTCGAACTGGTCTTCCTTCTCCAACTTGGTGCGGCCGGAGCCGATAATGTCGAAGCCGCCGGTGTTGCGGTACTCGTCGATGATGTCGGCCGTCAGCTCGATATACTTGTGGTCAACAAGTCCACCGGGACCCATCAGGAAGCCGTAGAGCTTGCTTTCGGGATGGATGCGCTTCACGCCGTCGAAGAGGCCGGAGATGACGTTGTGTCCGCCGGGGGCCTGTCCGCCGGAGAGGATGACGCCCACGTTCATAGCCGGGCACTGAGCCGGTTGGTCAGCAGCCTCGAACTTGATGAGGGGCATGCCATAGGTGTTGGGGAACAGTCGTTTGATTTCTTCCTGGTCGGCCACGGATTGCGTGGCTGCACCTTCCTGCACTTTCACGTGTCCACGGAGGGCTTTCGGAAGTTTGGGCTGATAGGCAGCCCGCGCGATTTGCAATGCACTTTTAGTCATTTCTCTTTATTTTATTAAAGGTGTTGATACATTCGCAGGAAATACGCTTGCAAAGGTCGCTTTTTTTCTCAAACTATGCAAGGGGGAGGCATTTAATCATTGAAAAAAATTTCGTTCCTTTGCAACCAAACGCCGGGGTCGCTCCGTCCAATGCATAGAATAACCAAAAAAAACGAAACGATATGATGAAACATCTGATTCTTTCCTTCCTCGCCGCCACGGCCCTATGCCTGGTAACTTCCGCACAGCAACGCACCGTGACCGAACGCGACAGCCTGGGGCGCACGACACGTATCATCGAAGTGCTGGACACCGTGCGCGACGGACACGCCGAGACCGACACGCTGAGCATCACCACTTACGAAGAACCCGTGGACAAGACCACCTCCTCCCGCACCGTCACCGTCAGCGGCGATTGGCATCTGGATGATTTCTGGCCCTTCAACACGGCCCTGATCAAGGGACTAATGCTATTACTGGTGCTGCTTTTCCTGGGATTCCCCCTCATCCTCATCCTGGTTATCATCTACTTCCGCAACAAGAACCGCAAGCGCAAGTACCAGCTCTTACAACAAGCCTTGGCCAACGGACAACCCCTGCCCCGGGAGGCATTCAAGGAAATCACCATCCCGGACAACCGTACGAAAGGCTTCAAGAATATTTTCCTTGGCCTGGGCCTCTTCATCTTCATCTGGGCATTGACGGGCGAGTTCGGCCTGGCCTGTGTGGGGCTGCTCGTGATGTTCGTAGGTTTCGGCCAATTGGCTATCCACTACACGCGCCCTCGGCAGGAGCAAGAGGCAACGAGGTCGCATGAGGCGGAGGAACCACGGAAAGAGGACGAACTGCAAACACGAAACGATGAGCCGGCTCAGTGACCTTGCCCTGGTGGCGCGGGTGGCGACACTTCACGACACTCGCGCCTTCGACCAATTGGTGCGACGCTACCAATCGCCCGTGCGACGCTTTTTCCTCCACCAGACATGTGGAGACGCCGCTTTGAGCGATGACCTGGCGCAGGATACCTTCCTGAAGGCATACACGGCACTGGCCTCCTTCCACGGGCTGGCCAATTTCAGCACATGGCTCTACCGTATTGCGTATAACGTATTTTATGACTATCTTCGCACCCGCAAGGAAATGGATCCGCTGGACACCGCCCGCGTGGATACTCAATGCAGTACACAACAGCCCGACATAGGCCGTGAGATGGACATTTATCACGCACTGGCCACGCTCAGGGAGGCCGAACGGACATGCATCACTCTGTTTTATCTGGAAGACCTCAGCATCGACCGGATAGCGAACGTAACGGGAATGCCTGCAGGAACGGTGAAGAGCCACCTGTCCCGCGCGAAACAAAAACTGGCTACTTACTTAAAACAAAACGGCTATGATGGAAAATAACGACCAATTGATAGAACAATTCCTCGCCCCGGCACGCAAAGACATCCCGGACGATGGTTTCACAAAGCGGGTAATGCAGAGAGTACCCGACCGCCACGAACGCCTCTCCCAGGTGTGGAACTATGCGGGCTTCACACTGGCGCTTGCACTGTTCCTTGTGCTGGACGGCGTGCGTGTGGTATGGGATTCGCTACGTGCAGCATTGGACGGCATGCTGGCACAAGGGCTTCCCGCCGATGCGGATCCACGCGCGCTACTGGTCGCAGGGGTGGTATTATTGTTCCTATGCTACAAGAAGATTGCATCGTTGGCATGAGTTTTCGAGGAAAAAACGTATCTTTGCACCTCAATAACCCCTAAAAATGCAACCATTTTGAGGCATACCTTATTTATATTATACACATTTGCGTTTCTTCTGTTGCTTCACTCCGTTCCCTTGTACGCACAAGAAAACGATGGAAGCGAACAGGCCATGAAGACTTGGTTACAGAACCAAGACATCCCCGTGACCGAACGTAACCGTGTCCGTCTGCTGACGTCCGGCGAAGCAAAGTTTGCCGATTTGTTCGACGCCATCCGCGAGGCACGCCATCACATCCACTTGGAGTATTTCAACTTCCGCAATGACTCTATAGCCAATGCGCTTTTCGACCTCCTGGCCGAGAAAGCGGCTGAAGGTGTGGAGGTGCGTGCCATGTTCGATGCTTTCGGTAACTGGTCGAACAACCGCCCCCTACGCAACCGCCATATGAAAGCTATCCGCGAGCGGGGTATCGAACTGGTGAAGTTCGACCCCATCAAGTTTCCTTGGGTAAACCATGCCCTGCACCGCGACCATCGCAAGATTGTGGTTATTGACGGGCATACAGGTTATACCGGCGGGATGAACGTGGCGGATTATTACCTCCACGGCTTGCCTAAGATAGGGCAATGGCACGATATGCACCTCCGCGTGGAGGGCGATGCCGTTCGCTACCTGCAAGGCATCTTCCTCACGACATGGAATCGCGAGACGGGACAGCACGTGGGCGGTCCGGAGTATTACGCCGATGTAGCCATTCCTGTAGACGAAGCCGAAGAGGTGGCTATCGTTGACCGTGTGCCCCGCGAGACACCGCGCATCATCCGGCAGACTTACACCGCGGCCATTGATAGCGCGAAGCAGGTTATCCGTATCATCAATCCTTACTTCGTGCCTACACGTTCCATCCGCCGCGCCTTGAAAGACGCCTTGAAGCGCGGAGTAGAAGTGGAAATCATGATACCCTCCGTCAGTGATGTGCCTTTCACGCCCGACGCTGCACTCTACTTCGCACATAAACTGGCTAAGCGCGGTGCGAAGATTTACTTGTTTAACGGTGGTTTTCACCACTCCAAGGTGATGACCGTGGACGATGAATATTGCACCGTAGGTACGGCCAATCTGAACAGCCGCAGCCTGCGCTATGACTATGAGACAAATGCTTTTGTTTTCGCCCCGCGGACTACCCGTGAACTCAATGCTCTCTTCCGTCGGGATTGCTTGAACAGCACCAGATTGACGAAGGAATGGTGGATGCAACGCCCGCGCAGAAAGAAGCTCGTAGGGTGGTTTGCCCATCTGTTCACTCCCGTACTCTAAAAAATTCCATCTCATATGAAACAATATTTAGACCTCCTACAACGAATCCTCGACGAAGGCGTACATAAGGAAGACCGCACAGGCACAGGCACGATCAGCGTCTTTGGCCATCAGATGCGCTTCCGCCTGGATGACGGATTCCCCTGCCTCACTACCAAGAAGCTTCACCTGAAGTCCATCATCTACGAACTGCTGTGGTTCCTCCGCGGCGATACCAATGTTCACTACCTGCAAGAGCATGGCGTCCGCATTTGGAATGAATGGGCCGACCCCGACGGAGACTTGGGACACATCTACGGATACCAGTGGCGGTCGTGGCCCGATTACCAAGGCGGTTTCATCGACCAGATCAGCGAAGCCGTGGATACCATCCGTCATAACCCCGACTCACGCCGCATCATCGTAAGTGCGTGGAATGTGGCCGACCTCGGACGGATGAACCTGCCCCCGTGCCACCTGCTCTTCCAATTCTACGTGGCCGACGGACGGCTCAGCTTACAGATGTATCAGCGCAGTGCCGATTGCTTCCTGGGGGTACCTTTCAATATCGCTTCCTACGCTCTCCTGCTTCAGATGATGGCGCAGGTGACGGGACTCCGCGCGGGTGACTTCATCCACACGCTGGGAGACGCACACATCTACCTAAACCACCTCGAACAGGTGAAGCTACAACTCACCCGTGCGCCGCGCTCCCTGCCCCGGATGCGGATAAATCCGGAGGTGAAAGACATCTTCGGCTTCCGCTACGAGGACTTCGAGTTGACGGATTATGACCCGTGGCCGCACATTGCAGGAACTGTATCCGTATAATTATTAATTGTTGATTGTTAATTATTTATGAAACTATCCCTCATCGCCGCCATCGACCGCCGACGCGCCATCGGCTATCAGAATAAGTTGCTCTTTTGGCTTCCCAACGACTTGAAGCGCTTCAAGTCGCTCACTACAGGCCACACCATTCTGATGGGGCGCAAGACGTTCGAATCTCTGCCCAAGGGTGCATTGCCTTTGCGAAGGAATGTGGTGCTTTCCTCCTCGCCTAGGCTTACGCTTCCCGGCGCAGAAGTCTTCCATTCGCTGGAAGATGCACTTGCTTCCTGCGGGGTGGACGAACATGTGTACATCATTGGCGGAGAGAGCCTCTATCGTCGGGCACTCCCCTTGGCCGACGAACTTTGTCTGACCGAGATTGATGCCGAAGCACCGGTGGCCGATGCTTGGTTCCCGCCCATCGACCCTGAGGTATGGCACGAAAAAAGCAGAGATGCCCGTCCGTCTGACGAGAAGCATCCCTGCCCTTACGCATTCGTTGACTACGTGCGGCGTTAATCTTGTGCCTCCTCCGCATAATCATCGTCATCATCCACCGGCAATATCGGCATCTGACGCTTGATAGCCTCGTGGAAGGAGATGAGCGTCTCCGTCCGTGCCAACCCCAGGGGCTGGAGCTTGTCGTGGATGATACTGAGCAGGTGGTGATTGTTGCGTGCATACAGTTTGATGAACATATCGTACTTTCCCGTGGTGAAGTGGCATTCCACAATCTCCGGGATGGCCTCCAACGCCTTGGTCACGGCATCGAACGAAGCCGGGTCTTTCAAGTAAATGCCGATGTAGGCGCATGTTTCATAGCCGACTTTTTCCGGGTCGATGATGAATTCCGAACCCTTCAGCACGCCCAGGTTAGTCAACTTCTGCACGCGTTGGTGGATGGCTGCTCCCGACACATTGCAGGCACGAGCCACTTCCAGGAAGGGGATGCGCGCATTGTCGGCTATCAGCCGCAAAATCTGTTCGTCCAAACTATCCAATTGATGATGTCCCATTGTCGTTTCACGTATTTATGTTCATACTGAATATATTAGCTCTCTTGCCCGTTCGGGCAGATGCAAAGTTAGACATTTTTCGCCAATCTGCCTACAATTTGTTACTTTTCTCCCCTAAAAAAGAATAAATGACAGATAAAAGTGTATCTTTGCAAATGTAAACGAACCATCGATATGAAACGAATAAACCTGCTACTTGCACTCCTCCTGTTATGTGCAGGATTGGACGCACAGATTTTTGAACAATATTTCAAGGACAAGACCCTACGCGTGGATTACCTCTTCACGGGCAATGCCACACATCAGTCCATCTGTGTGGACGAGCTCTCCTCCCTGCCACGTTGGGCGGGACGGAGGCATCACCTCGCCGAGCTACCCTTGATCGGAAATGGACAAATCACGATGCGCGATGCCGTGAGCGACTCCGTCATCTATCGCACTTCCTTTTCCTCCCTCTTCCAAGAATGGTTGGAGACGGACGAGGCACGCAGCGTGGTCAAGGGATTCGAAAATACCTTCCTTTTACCATACCCCCGGCGAAAGGCGCAGGTGGAAATCACCCTCCTCGATCCGCACCACCAAGTGCGTACCCGGCTGATGCACATTGTGGATCCGGACGACATTCTCATCCACGAAAAGGGCGATACCCACGTCACACCCCACCGCTATCTGCACAAGAGCGGTTCGGTCGACCAATGCATCGATGTGGCTATCCTGGCCGAAGGCTATACGGAGAAGGAGATGGACATCTTCTACCGGGATGCGAAGGTGACGTGCGAAAGTCTCTTCAGCCACGAACCCTTCCGCACGATGAAGCGGCGCTTCAATATCGTGGCTGTGGCCAGTCCCTCGGAAGATAGCGGCGTGAGCATTCCCCGACTCGACCAGTGGCGAAGCACGGCCTTTCACTCACACTTCAGCACTTTCTACTCCGACCGCTACCTCACCACCTCGCGCCTCAAGTCACTGCACGATGCGCTGGCTGGCATTGACTACGAACACATCATCGTCCTGGCCAACACGGATGAATACGGAGGCGGAGGCATCTACAACTCCTACACGCTGACTACCGCCCATCACGAGAGTTTCCGCCCTGTCGTGGTGCACGAGTTCGGACACAGCTTCGGAGGACTGGCGGACGAGTATTTCTACGAGGAAGATATCATGAGCGACACCTATCCCACCGATGTGGAGCCTTGGGAGCAGAACGTCACTACCCGTGTGGATTTCGCCTCCAAATGGCAGGACATGATTCCTGAAGGGACCCCGATACCCACATCCGCCGAGGATTTCAACACCATCCGGGTTGGACTTTACGAGGGGGCCGCCTATTCCTTCAAAGGACTCTACCGAGGCTCCTACAATTGCCGCATGCGCACCAATGACTATCCCGCTTTCTGCCCCGTGTGCCAACGCGCACTTCGGAGACTGATAGAATTTTATACGGAATAACTAACTACCAACTAACGACTACTATGCTTAGATTACAACGCATCCACACGGCCGACCGTGCCCTGTATGACTTCATGGAAAGACTCTTGGTGGCCTCCTTTCCTGCAGAAGAATATCGCGCCTTGGATCAATTGCGCCAGTATGCAGATACCCGCGAGGCCTTCCATTGCAACGTTATCCTCGGGGAGGACGATACGCCCATCGGACTCTTCAACTATTGGGATTTCGGCACCTTCTGCTATGGCGAGCACTTCGCCATTGACCCTGCACGGCGTAACGGCGGACAAGGCAAACGCGCACTCGAAGAGCTCTGCCGGAGGGTTCATCCGCGTCCCATCGTCTTGGAAGTGGAAATGCCCGTGGAAGAGATGGCGCAGAGACGCATCGGCTTCTACGAACGACAGGGATTCACCCTTTGGGACAAGCCCTACCAGCAACCTCCCTATAAGCCGGGAGACGATTTCTTGCCCATGCGTCTCATGGCCTACGGAAACATCGATCCGGAGACGGCCTTCGACACGGTGTGCTCCTGCATCCACCGCGAGGTGTATGGCGTCACTTCCGCTCCCGTGCCGAATAATTAACATTCAACGCATGCACCTTGCGAAGCGCCTCCTTAATGTCCGTCACAAGGCCCATCCGCGTGTTCTCATCCACCTTCAGGGAGATCTGCATATGGGGGCGGTCTGACTCCGCCAGACGAGCACGCTCCGACTCAATGTAAGGAGCAATGTCGGCGGTATCGGCCAGAGCATCGTTCAGCTGGATGCAGTTCTCCGCGCCCAGACGAGTGCGGTAGGGCTCCGCAGGGCGGCCCACGTAGATGTGGGTAACCAATGACTTACGCTCCAGCTTCTCTAATTCGCGGGCTTGCGGCACGGTGAATTCCACCTTTAGCCGCGACTCGCGCATGGTGGTCACGATCATGAAGAAAAACAGCAAGGTGAAAATCAGGTCGGGCAAGGAGGAGGTGTTCAGCGAAGGCATTCCCCGACGCCCTGTGCGATTGAAACGTCTTGTTATCATAGCGCCCGATCCTCCTTATCGTAATTGTCATAATTGTAATTGTCATAATTGTTATCGACTTCGGATTTGACCTCGGAAATCTGTTGCGGGAAGACCCGTCGCACGGCTTCCTGCTGGTCGGGCGACAGACTTGCGTAATCCCTGTTCCACTTGCGGTGTGCCAGCTCGTCGCGCAGGTCACGGTAGGCACCCGCCAACTCGTCCTGCACGGCGATATAAGTGCGGTAGGACGCGAGGCGCGAGCAGCGCAGGGCGATGACGTGGTGTTTTGTCACGCGCACCCTTCCTAGGAAGGGAATGTCTACAAGCACCCGTTCGGGTAGGTCGGGATCATCCTGCGAATTAGCGATGAAGAGTTTTGCCCGCTCGCGCAGCTCCGGCAAGTCCACATAATCGCCGGCACATTTCACGCGATCGTCCTTGCCGATGTCTACCGTCAGCACGTTACGTTCGCGGAGCTTCATCACCTCCGTTGTCGGGCGTCCGGGCGGGGGCAGGCGGCGTTGCAATCCGCGGTCCGTGTCCATCGACGTGGTCAACAGGAAGAAAATCAGGAGCAGGAAAGCAATGTCAGCCGTGGAACTGGCGTTGATTTCCGGGATGCGGCGTTGGGGACGATGGAACATAATTAATTATGATAACGATTAATGACTCGTTTGCGAACCGCGAAACCGATCACCAACACCACGGCCACACCCAGCAACACGTACACCGTATAGAGGAACATATCCGCCAGGCGGAGCCAAAAGGGTGTGTTCCCTCCTCCGTCATACCCAGGCATATCCAGCGGACGGTCGCTCCCGCAGAGCCACGCCATGCCCAGTACCAAGGTCAGGAGTCCCGCTCCCGCCAACGGGCGCAACGCCTCGCGAGGTGAAGCCGCCCAGCGGCGCAGAAACCGGTGCGCCATTGTACCCAATGTTGCCGCCACGGCCACACCCAGCAACACGTACATCCACACCAGCAACGCGTCCGTATGCAGGGGCTCGTCCTTCGTGAGATCCGCCACCAGGCGCTCTCCCGGCGGTGTCTCTCCGCCCAGAAAGAAGAGGGCCAGCACCACCGCCGTCACACCCAGTAGCACCCAGAGTACGGCACCCGACGCGTTTTGTATCCGGAATTTCCTTTCCATCTTCATCAGCCTCGCCTCCTTTCTCGACTTTTCATTGGGCGTAACGCAGGTCGTATTTGATGGCCATGTCCAGCAGGGTGACGGACGAGTCCTCCATCTCTTGTGTCAGGGCCTCTATCTTGGATAACACGTAGTTGTAGAACAGCTGGAGCACCAGGGCCACGATGAGTCCGAAAATGGTCGTGATGAGCGCCACCTTCATGCCTCCGGCTACCACCGCGGGCGAGATGTCGCCCACCTGCTGGATGTTGTCGAAGGCCTGCACCATACCGATGACCGTGCCCAAGAATCCCAGTGAAGGCGCCATGGCGATGAAGAGCGTAATCCATGAGCAGCCTCGCTCCAGATAGCCCGCCTGCACACCTCCGTAGGCCACCACGGACTTCTCCACCACGTCCACGCCTTGATCCAGATGCATCAGGCCCTGGTAGTAGATAGAGGCCACCGGGCCGCGCGTGTGGCGGGCAATGTCCTTGGCACGCTCCACATCGCCCTCCTTCAACGCCCGTTCTATGGAAGCTATGAACCGCTTCGTGTCCACCTCCGCCAGGCTCAGGTAGATGATGCGCTCGATGCAGAAGGCCAAGCCGATGACGAAGGCGGCCGCAATCCAGCTCATGAAGAAGGCGGAGCCCTCGATGAACTTCTCCTTCAGCACTTGGTGGAAACCGGACGCTTCCTCCCCGGCGGAATCGTCATCTGCTACGGGAAGTTCCACCGACTCCTCCACGGGGATGCTTTCGGGCAACCCCTGCGCAACCACGGACGACGGGGGCAAGAACAAGGCCGCGCACAAGACGGCCAGATACACAAGAAATCTACTCATACGTTGTTTCTTTCTTTTATATATTTGCGGAGGGGATCTCTTTGCAAGACATTCTCCGCATCCACGCGCTACAAAGATAAGCACTCTGCAAGGACTAGCCAAATTTTCGAGGATGATAACAAGCACTTTTTAGTGGGTAGAAGGAAGAAAACTCATTTTCATACTGAAAATCACCGATTAAAAAGGAACTTTCCACATTGTTTTTTCCATCAAAGCGTGACAGTTCGCCTGATTTTGTGCAGGTATTGCAAGAGTGCGACCAAATGATTACCTTTGCAGAAATTTCATTCACGAACCCAAAAAACAATTTAGGAGATTGACCCGATGATACTCAACGAATTTTTGACATACGCCCGCACCGGACAGGCATTGGATACGCCTGACATTCACCGCTTTATGGACGAGATGAGCGACGCGGCCCGCCGCATTACCTTCCGCCTGAACCGCGACTACCACACCCCCGACGAGGTGCGTGCCCTGCTCTCCGAACTTTTCGGCTACCGGGTGCCCGACACTTTCCGCGTCTTCCCGCCTTTTTACACCGACTTCGGCAAGAATATCCACGTGTCCGATGGTGTCTTCATCAACGCCTGCTGCCACTTCCAAGATCACGGCGGTGTCACATTGGGCGAGGGCTGCCAGATAGGCCACAACGTGGTGTTCGCCACCTTGAACCACGGCATCGAGCCGGAAGACCGTCTGCATACCTATCCCCGTCCTATCACGCTGGGACGGCGCGTGTGGGTAGGCTCCAACTCCACCATTCTGCAGGGCGTCACCATCGGCGATGATGCCATCGTGGCTGCCGGAGCCGTTGTCACCCGCGACGTGCCGGCAAGGAGTATCGTGGGAGGCGTGCCGGCAAAAATTATCAAGAGTATTTAATATTGTTAATTATTCATTTAATAATAGGAAACTAAAAGACATACATACACATGGGAGCAGGAAAATGGATAGGCGGCATCCTCGGATTCATGGCCGGAGGACCGCTGGGAGCCTTGGCAGGATTTGCCTTGGGTGCCCTGTTTGACAATAACGCGTCACCTTCCGCGTCCGGCATGGGAGGCGGATACTACGAACCGGAGGATACGGCCTACGCGGGTCATCGCAACAGCTTCCTCTTCTCAATGCTCGTGATGGCCTCGTATATCATCCGTGCGGACGGACGCATCATGCATAGCGAGATGGAATACGTGCGCCGCTTTCTCCGCCACAACTTCGGCGAACAGGCCGTGGACGAGGGGCAACGCATCCTGCTCAACCTCTTCGAGGAACGTAAGCGCATGGACGCACAAGACCCCGCCGCCTTCCGCCGTACTATCCACGAATGCGGCGCGCAGATAGCCGCCAACCTCAGCTATGAGGAGCGCTTGCAGATGCTCAGCTTCCTGGCCGAAATCGCTCGGAGCGACGGGCATGTCAGCTCCGAAGAGGTGGAGGCGTTGAAGGAGGTGGCCGTGTGCATCGGACTCTCCGTGCGCGAGGCGGAGTCTCTGCTGAATCTGGGCGGCGACTCGCTGGAGGAGGCCTATAAGGTGCTGGAAGTCAGTCCCGATGCTACCGACCAGGAACTGCGTACCGCCTACCGCCGACTGGCTCTGAAGCATCATCCCGACCGCGTGGCCACCCTGGGCGAAGACGTGCGACGTGCCGCCGAGGAGAAGTTCCAGGAAATCAATAATGCTAAAGAGCGTATCTGGAAGGCACGCGGCATGAAATAAAAAAAGCGCCCGAAAGATTTGTCCAAACCAAGGAAAACGCTTACCTTTGCGCCCGATTCAGGAGAATCGACGGGGTGTAGCGCAGTCCGGTTAGCGCACCTGCTTTGGGAGCAGGGGGTCGAAGGTTCGAATCCTTTCACCCCGACAAATGAAATAAGGCATTGATAAACTGATGACTAAGTTTTATCAATGCCTTACTTTTTTAATCCAGACTTTCTTCTCAGCACCGGATATTCAATTCATTCAGGATGTTCCGCATAGCTTCGAAGGTCGTGATGCGCGTGGGCACCAAAGGAAGACGGAGTTTGTTTTCCACCATACCCATCGCGTTCAGCATGGCCTTAACTCCCGCCGGATTTCCGTCCACGAAGAGGAGTTTGAAGAGCTCGGCAAACTTATGATGGATGGTCAGCGCATTGGCATAGTCTCCTTGGAGAGCGAGGCGCACCATACGGCTGAACTCGCGCGGGAAAGCATTTCCAATGACCGATATGACGCCTACCGCCCCCAGCGTGATGAGCGGGAAGGTGATGCCGTCATCGCCCGATATGACATCGAACGTATCGGGCTTGTTCTTGATGATGTCGTCCATCTGCGTGATGTTGCCCGAAGCTTCCTTCACCGCAATTACGTTCTTGAAGTCGCGTGCCACACGCAAAGTGGTCTCTGCCGTCATGTTCACTCCCGTGCGTCCCGGTACGTTGTAGAGTACGATGGGCATGTCCGGACGCGCCTCGGCAATGGCTTTGTAGTGCTGATAAATGCCTTCCTGCGAGGGCTTGTTATAGTATGGCACCACGGAGAGTACGGCATCCACCCCGGTGAAGTCGTCGTTCTTCAGGGCATCCACGATGGCGCGCGTATTGTTTCCGCCCAATCCCAGCAAGATGGGGATGCGCCCATGGACGCGTTCGATGACCATGCGCTTTATGTTTTGCTTCTCTTCTTCGGTGAGGGTCGGTGTTTCGGCGGTGGTGCCGAGTACACACAGGAAGTCTGTATTGTTCTGCACCAAGTAGTCCACCATGCGCATCAGGGCGTCGTAATCCACGCTTTCATCAGCTTTGAAGGGGGTTATCAAGGCCACTCCCATGCCTCTTAGTCGGGTTCGTATCATAATTGGTTGATGATAATTTAAATCAAATACCCATGTACAGGTAAAATCGTTCGCAAAAATACTACATTTTTCGGTTTGCTCGTCTGTCCTTGTCAGAAAAAAACTAAATCTGCTTACGATTCGTCAATCATTGACAGGAATTCGTCTTCGTTCACGATGCGTACGCCCAGCTTTCGGGCCTTTTCCAGCTTGGCGGGTCCCATGTTCTCTCCCGCCAAGATGAAGCTGGTCTTGGACGATATGCTGCCTACGTTCTTGCCTCCGTGCTTCTCGATGAGCGCCTTGTATTCATCGCGCGAGTGGCGGGCAAAGACACCGCTGATGACGATGCTTTGTCCGGCCAGTCGGTCGGTGTGTCCCGCCAACTCTTCTTCCGTGCGGTGGAATTGAAGACCGGCCTCTTCCAGACGCTCCACTAGCGCACGGTTTTGCGGATTGACAAAGTAGGTGACGATGCTTTGGGCTATCTTCTCGCCGATTTCATCCACTTCAATCAGCGACTTCATATCTGCCCGGCGCAAGGCATCTATGTCCGTGAAAGATCGGGCCAGTTTCTTTGCTACGGTCTCGCCCACGAAGCGGATGCCCAGCGCGAATAGCACACGCTCAAAGGGTACACTTCGACTGGCAGCAATGCCGTTGACGATGTTTTCGGCTGTTTTGAGCCCCATCCTGTCCAATCCCCGGATATCCTCCACCCGGAGCTTGTAAAGGTCGGAAACATCTCGTATGAGGCCCTGCTGGTAGAATAAGTCCACAGTTTCCGGTCCCAGCCCGTCGATGTTCATCGCGCGTCGGCTGATGAAGTGCTCTATCTTTCCCTTGATTTGAGGAGGACAAGCTGTCTCATTCGGACAATAGTGAGCGGCTTCGCCTTCGTAGCGCACCAGCGGAGTGCCGCACTCGGGGCAGCGGGAGATGAAACGCACCTTCTCGCCCAACGATTCATCGCGGGCATCCGTATCCACCCCTGTTATCTTGGGGATGATTTCTCCGCCTTTCTCCACATAAACCATATCGCCGATATGCAGGTCAAGACCTTCGATGATGTCGGCATTGTGCAGGGAGGCGCGCCGCACGATGGTGCCTGAGAGTTGGACAGGGTCAAGATTGGCCACCGGCGTGATGGCTCCCGTGCGCCCTACCTGATATATCACCTCGTTCAGTCGTGTCCGCGCACGCTCCGCCTGAAATTTGTAGGCGATGGCCCACCGCGGAGACTTGGCCGTGTATCCCAAGGCACGTTGCTGGCGAAGGCTGTTCACTTTCAGCACAATGCCGTCCGTAGCTACGGGCAGGTTCTTGCGTTCGGTATCCCAATAGCTGATATAGTCGTAGATGTCCTGCAAGGTATGCGCCTTACGCATGTGCTCCGAAATCTTGAACCCCCACGAACGGGCCACTTGTAGATTTTCATAATGTCCGTCTCCGGGCAGTTCTTCGCCTAACAGGTAATATAGATAGGCATCCAGCTTGCGTGCAGCCACCACGGATGAGTTTTGCGACTTTAGCGTGCCCGAGGCGGCGTTGCGCGGATTGGCAAAGAGAGGCTCTTCACGTGCTTCCCGCTCCCGGTTGAGTGCTTCGAATGACTCCCAAGGCATCAGGATTTCGCCCCGGATCTCGAACAGACGGGGATAATCGCCGTGCAACACCAGGGGGATGGTGCGGATGGTCTTCACGTTGTCCGTCACCACATCGCCCCTCACTCCGTCTCCGCGGGTTACGGCCTGCACCAGCTTGCCGTCTTCGTAGGTCAGAGAGATGGAGGTGCCATCGTATTTCAATTCGCAGCAGATCTCGAATTCCTCGCCTTCCAATCCCTTGCGGACACGCTCGTAGAAGTCCGCCACCTCGCTCTCTGAGTAGGTGTTGCCCAGGGAGAGCATCGGGTATCTGTGCTCCACTTGCGTGAAGTTCTTGTTCAGGTCGCTCCCCACGCGCATGGTGGGCGAGTTCTCGTCCATATACTCCGGATGCGCCGCCTCCAGATCTTGGAGCTCGCGCATGAGGTCGTCAAACTCCTTGTCCGAGATTTCCGGCGCGTTCAGTATATAATAGTTATGATTATGGCGGTGCAACTCTGCCCGCAACTGGTCAATTCTTTCTTTTACATCCATTGTTCTTTCCGTTTTGCCGCAAATGTACATGTTTCTCCCCGAATATTCGTATTTTTGCACCCAAAATTATAGAAAATAGAATCATGCGCATCGACATCATTACCGTCCTTCCCGAAATGTTGGAAGGCTTCTTCAACTGCTCTATCATGAAGCGTGCCCAAAACAAGGGGCTGGCCGAGATACACATCCACAACCTGCGCGATTATACCCAGGACAAGCATCGGCGTGTGGATGATTATCCCTTTGGCGGATTCGCAGGCATGGTGATGAAGATTGAGCCCATCGAAAATTGCATCAATGCGCTCAAGGCCGAACGCGATTACGATGAGGTCATCTTCACTACGCCCGATGGCGAGCAGTTCTCCCAGCCTATGGCAAACACGTTGTCTCTCGCTCAAAACCTCATCATCCTGTGCGGGCATTTCAAGGGCATCGACTATCGCATCCGCGAACATTTCATCACCAAGGAGATCAGCATCGGCGATTATGTGCTGACCGGAGGAGAGTTGGCCGCGGCCGTCATCTCCGATGCAATTGTAAGGATTATTCCCGGTGTTATCTCTGATGAGCAATCCGCCCTTTCCGATTCTTTTCAAGACAATCTGCTGGCTGCCCCTGTCTATACACGCCCTGCGGATTACAAAGGATGGAAAGTTCCTGAAATTTTACTTTCCGGACACGAGGCGAAGATTAAGGAATGGGAGCTTCAGCAATCCTTGGAGCGCACCCGGCGTCTGCGCCCCGACCTCTTGGGCGAGTAATCGGACGGATGTAAATAAATAGAAAAGGACACTCTCAACAGAATGTCCTTTTTTATTGCAAACGGATGCGAATGCCCTTCCTTTGTCAGGCATCACACCTCGAGCGCACCGATAATGTCGCGCACCGACTGATATCCGTGTCTGTCCAGATAGTTGTTGATGCCTTCGGCTACCTTCAGGGTGATGGTCGGATCAATAAAGTTAGCAGTGCCTATTTGGATGGCCGTGGCACCTGCCAGCAGGAACTCCACGGCATCACGTGCGTTCATAATGCCTCCCAACCCGATGACGGGTATTTTTACTGCCTTGGCTACCTGCCACACCATACGCAAGGCAATGGGTTTCACGGCCGCACCAGACATACCTCCCGTCACCGTAGAGAGCAACGGACGTCTCCGCTCGGCATCAATAGCCATACCTAACAGCGTGTTTATCAGCGACACACTATCCGCTCCGCCTGCTTCTGCCGCGCGGGCTATCTCGGTGATATCTGTCACATTGGGCGACAACTTTACGATGAGCGTCTTCTTGTAGACTTTGCGGACGGCACTGACCACCTCTTCCGCTCCCCGCGCGGTGACGCCAAAGGCCATACCTCCTTGCTTCACGTTAGGGCAAGAGATGTTCAGTTCGATGGCAGGAATATTGACAAGTTCGTTGATGATGGAAGCCGTTTCCACATAATCTTCTATGGCAGAGCCGGACACATTGACAATCATATTCGTCTGGATGTCCTTGATGCGCGGATAAATGTGCTCCACGAAGTAGTGTACACCCTTATTTTGCAGTCCTACAGCATTTAACATACCCGAAGGGGTTTCCGCCATACGGGGATACGGGTTGCCTTCACGTTTGTGAAGGGTAGTCCCCTTTACAATGATACCACCTATTCGCGCAATGTCGATGAAGTCAGAGAATTCTTCGCCATATCCAAATGTCCCGGATGCGGTCATCACGGGGTTTTTCATTTGTAATTCACCTATGTTTACACTTAAATCTGCCATAACAACTTGTTTATATTGAATACAGGACCTTCTTT
>DXBX01000074.1 GCA_019116285.1 Candidatus Bacteroides merdigallinarum | reverse complement strand
GTTCCTGCTGCACGAGCAACTTGCCGGAGAACTCCTCCACCATGCCGCCCTTGCCGTCGTGTTCCACGAAGGCATCGTGCTTCTCGGCCGTGCCCTCGGTCAGGGGCTGGAACCAGTGGGTGTAGTGCGTGGCGCCCAGTTCCATGGCCCAACGCTTCATGCCTTCGGCCACCTGGTCGGCCACGTCGCGGTCCAAGGCTGCCCCATGGTCCATGGCGTCCGTCAGGCGGGCATAGACATTGGCGGGCAGGTACTTGAACATCTTCTCGCGGTTGAACACATATTTCCCGAAATACTCACTGGGGCGTTCCTTGGGGACGGGAACTTCCACGGGCTTTGCCTGGAACGCCTTTTCCACTACGCTGAATCTTAATGTAGACATAATAAGATGTATTGAATTTGATGGATTAAACTTGTTTGTATCACCCATACATGGGGTATCTCAAGGGGTCATTCGTGGGGTACCTCAAGGGGTCACTCGTGGGGTATCGTAAGGGGTCACTCGTGGGGTATCGTAAGGGGTCACTGTGACCCTTTGCCAACAGTATCAGATACCCTTTGCTGTCATCTGTTGTAGGCCGATTCGCCGTGCTCGTAGATGTCCAGTCCTTCCTCCTCCACGCGCTTGTCCACGCGGATGCCTACCAGCTTGTCCGTCACCTTGAACAGGATGAAGGTCATCACCGCACTGAATATGATGGAGATGACGGTTGCCAGGACCTGTACCCCCAGCTGGTGCCAGTCGCCATAGAGCGCGCCTTCCGCACCGCCTTCGCCCGAAATGAACTGCGTGGCAAACACACCCGTCAGGATGGAACCGACGATGCCGCCGATGCCGTGCACGCCGAATGCGTCGAGCGTGTCGTCATACCCCAACTTGGGCTTGACCACAGCCACCATGTAGAAGCATACCAGGGACGAGAGCAACCCGATGCAGATGGCACCCAGGATATCCACCGTGCCGGCTGCAGGCGTGATGGCCACCAGTCCGGCCACGGCACCCGTGCAGGCGCCTACGGTGGTGGGCTTCTTGTTCAGTATCCAGTCGATGGCCATCCAGGTCAGGGCAGCCACGCACGTGGCCAGATGGGTCACCAGGAAGGCGTTGGCCGCCAGACCGTCGGCACACAGGCCGCTGCCGGCATTGAAGCCGAACCATCCCAGCCACAAGAAGGCCGTGCCCATGAAGACGAATGTGACATTGTGGGGCGTCATGGGGTGGCCGGCCTTGTAGTCACTGCGTTTCCCCACCATGAGGGCCATGATCAGCGCGGAGATGCCGGCGTTGATGTGCACCACCGTGCCCCCGGCAAAGTCAATGGCTCCCATCTGTTGCAGGAAACCGCCGCCCCATACCCAGTGGGCCATGGGGATATAGGCCAGGATGCTCCACAGCACCGTGAACAGCAGGAAGCCGGAGAACTTCACGCGCTCGGCAAACGAACCCAGTATCAGTGCCGGCGTGATGATGGCAAACATACATTGGAACATGACAAACAGCAGCTCCGGAATCTGTCCGGCCGCAAGCGTGTCGAGCGTGATGCCACGGAGGAACACCTTGTCAAAACCTCCTATCACGGCCCCCAGCGGGCTGCCGCTTTCCATCAGGCTTGTGCCGAACACAAAGCTGTATCCGAAGGCCACCCAAATGATGCTGACGGCTGCAACAATCAGCAGGCTTTGCATGACGATGCTCAGCACATTCTTCTGGCGCACCAAGCCGCCGTAGAACAGGGCAATGCCCGGAATGGTCATCAGCAAGACCAATATCGTGGCAACAATAAGCCAAGCCGTGTTGCCGGTATCAAGTAATATCGTTGTATCCATTGTGATTTCTTCTTATAAACGTGAATAACCTTGTTTTACTTATTTCTCCAGCTCGGCGTTGTAGAGGGAGATGTCCCCCCGTTCGCCGGTGCGGATGCGGATGGAGTCTTCCACCGGAAGGATGAAGATGCGGCCGTCGCCAATCTCGCCGGTACGTGCGGACTGCATGATGGCTTGCACGGTCTTCTCCACATTCTTGTCGCGCACCACGATGGAGAGCAGGATGCGCTCGATGGAACTGGTGTCGTACACTACTCCGCGGTAAATGCGGCCTTCCCTCGTCTTGCCCACGCCCCGCACATCGTAGTAGGAGAACCACTCGATGTCGGCAGCCAGCAGGGCTTCCTTCACGTCCTCGAAGCGGGAACGTCGGATGATAGCTTCAATCTTCTTCATAAACTATACCTATTTTATATATGTTGATTTGTGGTTAGAATAAACGCAGTCCGAACACGAAGTACGCGCCTTCCGTGGCGGGATTCCATACGGCCCGGGCAAAGAGGGGCAGTGAATAATGCTCCGTGATGCGTATTTCCTTGGAAGCCCCGATGCCGACGTGGGACACCTCGAAGCCGTTGGCTCCGGCCGGATCGTCAGCCGTGGCATTGTAGAAGCCGGTAGCCCAAGGCACAGCCCCCACTTCTGCCGTCCAGTCCAGTCCGCCCAGGCGGAAGGGGGCGGTCAGCGACACGTAGGAGGAATAGGCCCGATCCCCGTCGCGGTTCACGCCGTCGTTGCCGGCAAAGTTGGTGAACCAGTTGACGGACAGGAAGCCGAAGTCATAGCCCACGTTCGCCTCGAACACGTGTGCGGTGTTTCGTGCCCCGTAGTGGAAGTAGCCCGCGCCGTTGTTGAACCAATAGTCCGTGACCGCCACGTGGAAGCCCCCGACGGCATACCCCAGGGTCAGGTCAAACTCCTTCGTGTCATCCTTGTCCAAACCCACCGAACCCCATCCGCTCAAGGACAAGCCCTTGTAACCAATAGCCAGCGTGGGTTGCAGGCTCATGTTGCCCAGGTCCTGTCCGCGCCAGATGTAGCTGCTCACCAGTTCCGCACCCGCATCGGCCGTGACCTTGTCTTGCGCCATCGTGGCGACCGGACACAGCATCAGACAACCGGCCAATGCCATAGCCTTGTGTTGTAACGTTCCAATCATAACATTCATCGTTTTTAATCATACATACATTTACCTTAACGTCAGCCTGCGCAGGGTTCTTTTATGCTTATTGATAGCTAAACAATAATTATTCTTTCCTTTTGTCTTATCACACTGCAAAATTACAGCTTTCTGCTATCAATGCACACAGATTCGCTTTCTATTTGGCAAATATACACGTTCGCTTTCATATTGGCATGTATTAGGCTGTCTGGGTTATAATCTGAAAGCATATCGACGGTTTCACATGCAAATTGACACACCTGCCTGCGGGGAAATATGTTAAACAGCCTGCGTATGCACATAAAAAAACGGGACGCACCCCGTCACAGGCACGCCCCGTCGCTTGACAACCAACGAGAGAAACTTGTCGTCTTACATCTTGCTACGTATGCGCCGCATCGCCTCCAGGCAGTCCTCCCGTTTGCCGAAGGCGGTGAGCCGCAAGTAGCCCTCGCCGCTGGGGCCGAAGCCCACGCCCGGAGTGCCCACGATGTTGACCTCGTAGAGCAACTTGTCGAAAAACTTCCAAGAGGTCTGCCCGTCCGGCACCTTCAGCCACAGGTAAGGGGCGTTCACTCCGCCGTAGACACGGTAGCCGGCAGCGGTCAGGCTTTCGCGCATGATGCGGGCATTCTCCATGTAGTAGTCGATGGTCTCGCGCACTTGCTTCTGCCCTTCCGGCGAATAGACCGCCTCAGCGCCGCGCTGGGTGATATAGCTGGCTCCATTGAACTTGGTGCACTGGCGGCGGTTCCACAAGGGGTTGAGGGGGATGCGCCGACCCTCAATGTCGGAGGCCGTCACTTCCTTGGGCACGACGGTGTAGCCGCAGCGCACGCCGGTGAAGCCCGCCGTCTTCGAGAAGCTGCGTATCTCGATGGCCACCTTCTTGGCGCCGCGTATCTCGTAGATGGAGTGCGGCACGTCCGGCTCGCGGATGTATGCCTCGTAGGCGGCATCGAAGACAATCAACGTGTCATTGGCCAAGGCATAGTCCACCCACTTCTTCAGCTGGTCGCGGGTCAGGGTGGTGCCGGTGGGGTTGTTGGGATAGCACAGGTAGATGAGGTCCACGCGGCGTTCGGGCAGGGCGGGGATGAAGCCGTTCTCCGCCGTGCAGGGCAGGTAGGTGATGTTGGACCACTGCCCGTCCTGGTTGAGGGCGCCGGCCCGTCCGTTCATCACGTTGCTGTCCACGTAGACGGGATAGACGGGGTCGGTGACGGCCATGCTGTTGTCCCAGCGCAGCAGTTCGCCAATGTTGCCCGTATCACTCTTGGCCCCGTCGCTGATGAAAATCTCGGAGGGGCTGAGGTTGATGCCGCGCGCGGCGAAATCGTGCTTGAGGATGGCGTTGATCAAGAACGGGTAGCCTTGCTCGGGGCCGTAGCCGTGAAAGGTGTCCGCCGAGGCCAGTTCGTCCACGGCGCGGTGCATCGCTTCGATGCAGGCCGGGGGAAGCGGTCGGGTGACGTCACCGATGCCCAAGCGTATCAGTTTCTTGTCCGGGTGGGTTACCTTGAAGGCGTTGACGCGCTTGGCGATGTCGGAGAATAGGTAGCTGCCTTGCAGCTTCAGGAAATGTTCGTTTACTAAGGGCATAATGTCAAGTAATCAGTAGTTAGTAGTCGGTAGTTTCTATCTCGCCGTCATAGACCCGCGTGGCAGGCCCGGTCATCTGCAAGTGTCCGCCAGGGCCTTGCCAGCTGAGGTGCAGCGTGCCGCCGTCCATGAGGACATCCGACTCGCGTCCGCAGCGGCCGGTGAAGGCGGCGGCCACTGCCGTGGCACAGGCTCCCGTGCCGCAGGCTTGGGTGATGCCCGAACCGCGCTCCCAGACCCGCATACGGATATGCGACTCGTCCAGCACCTGGGCAAATTCCACGTTCACGCGGTCCGGGAACAGCGGGTGACGCTCCAGCAGGGGTCCGGCTTCCGCCAGGGGGACACGCTCCACATCGGGCACAAAGATAACCAAATGCGGATTACCCATCGACACGGCGATGCCTTTTTCATACGGAAAGCCTTCGCCCAAGTCCACGGGGCGGATGTCCGAGGGGATGCCCATATCCACCGTGACCGACTGCACCTCTCCCTGCCCGTCCACGTGCAGATGCAGTTGCTTGATGCCCGACAGGGTGTCCAGTGAGACGCACGTCCGGTCCGTCAGGCCGTATTCGTAGACATACTTGCCGATGCAACGGCTGGCATTGCCGCACATCCGCGCCTCCGAGCCGTCCGCGTTGAAGATGCGCATGGAGAAGTCCGCCTTGTCCGACGGGCCGACCAGCACCAGGCCGTCGCTCCCGATGCCTGTGTGCGGGCGGCTCCAGGCGATGGCGCAACGGGCGGGGTCGGTTATGGGGTAACGGGCGGTGTCCACGTAGATGTAGTCATTGCCCGCGCCGTGCATTTTGGTGAATTGTATTTTCATAAATCACCTCCTTTCCCATACGCCTCCTCATGCACCCCGGCCACGGCCCGTCCGCTCGGCTCGTTCATGTCCTTGAAGGAAGCGTCCCAGGCCAGGGCCTCGGCGGTGGAGCAGGCCACGCTGGGCACACTCGGCACGCTGCGGGCGGCACTCTCGCTGGGGAAGTAGCTCTCGAAGATGCTGCGGTAGTAATACTCCTCCTTGTTGTGCGGCGTGTTGACGGGGAAGCGTTCCGCCGCATGGGCCATCTCCTCGTCACTCACCAGGCGGGCGGTCATGTCGCGCAAGGTGTCTATCCAGCCGTAGCCCACGCCGTCGCTGAACTGCTCCTTCTGCCGCCAGGCCACACTGGCAGGCAGGAGGTCGGCAAAGGCTTCGCGGAGGATGCGCTTCTCCATCGTCTTGCCCGGACACATCTTCAGGGCAGGGTCGAGGCGCATCGCCACGTCCAGGAACTCCTTGTCGAGGAAGGGCACGCGCCCCTCCACGCCCCAGGCGGACAGCGACTTGTTGGCCCGCAGGCAGTCATACAGGTGCAACTTGGAGAGCTTGCGCACGGTCTCCTCGTGGAAAGCCTGTGCGTCCGGTGCTTTGTGGAAGTAGAGGTAACCGCCGAACACCTCGTCCGCCCCCTCGCCGCTGAGCACCATCTTGATGCCCATCGACTTGATGACGCGGGCCAGCAGGTACATCGGCGTGGAGGCGCGGACGGTGGTCACGTCGTAGGTCTCTATGTAATAGATGACATCGCGCAGGGCGTCCAGCCCCTCTTGCAGGGTATAGTGCACCTCGTGGTGCACCGTGCCGATGTAGGCAGCCACCTCGCGTGCCTTGGCCAGGTCCGGCGAGCCTTCTAGGCCAATGGCGAAGGAGTGCAGTTGCGGCCACCACGCCTCGTTGCGCCCATCCGTCTCCACCCGGCGCGAGGCATAGAGCTTGGCCACGGCGGAGATGATGCTGCTGTCCAGTCCGCCGGAGAGGAGCACACCGTAGGGCACGTCGCTCATCAGCTGGCGGCGCACGGCGGCTTCCAGTGAGGTGCGCAGTTGCAGACCGGGGTCGTTGCCCTGGCCCTTGCCGCCGGCCACGCTCTCGTAAGCGAACCAGTCGCGGTGATACCAGCGCGTCATCCGGCCCTCGCGGCTCCAGTAATAATGTCCCGGCAGGAAAGGCTCGTAGCTTTCGCAGAAGCCTTCGAGGGCCTTCAGCTCGCTGGCGCAATAGACGGTGCCGTCTGCATCGCGGCCGATATAGAGGGGAATGACGCCTATCGGGTCGCGGGCCATCAGGAACTCATCCCGCTCCTCGTCGTAGAGGACGAAGGCGAAGATGCCGTTCAGCTCCTCCAGGAAATGGATGCCCTTGTCGCGGTAGAGGGCGAGGATGACTTCGCAGTCGCTGCCCGTCTGGAAGGCGTATTGCCCCTCGTAGCGTTGGCGGATGTCGCGGTGGTTGTATATCTCTCCGTTCACGGCCAGCACCTGCCGCCGGTCGGGCGAGTAGAGGGGTTGCCCGCCGCTCTGCGGGTCGACGATGGAGAGTCGTTCGTGGGCCAGGATGGCCGTGCCGCCGCAGTAGATGCCGCTCCAGTCGGGGCCGCGGTGGCGTATCTTCTTGGCCATGGACAGGGCCTTGGCACGTAGTTCAGGCGTTTGCTGCCTGACGTTGAGTATTGCTGCTATTCCACACATAATCAATATAACTTATGGTAACTCTTGTATAGAAAATCTTTTAGACGCGGATTGAGCGGATTAAGCGGATTTGGATTTTCCGTTCAATAAGCAATAACAAGAGGATCCGCTCAATCCGCTCAATCCGCGTCTAAAGAATTAAAAACCTTATAAAATGGCCCGGCTGATTTCCTCCGCCGCCCGCCGTCCCGCGGCGATGCAACGCACCACCAGGCTCGGTCCCGTGGCCACATCGCCGGCCACCCACACGTTGGCGGGCAGCGGGGGCAGTTCGGGCTTCAGGAATCCCATGGCCAGGAGGACGAGGTCGGCTTCCAGCACCTCGCGCCGGCCGGTGGGCTTCATCAGCGG
>DXBX01000073.1 GCA_019116285.1 Candidatus Bacteroides merdigallinarum | reverse complement strand
AACGGCCGCGAATCAGCAAGTAAGAGATTAGGCGTCAAGATATTCGGTGGCGAAGTCTGCAAGGCAGGCAACATCATCGTTCGTCAGAGAGGTACAGAGTTCCACCCGGGCAAGAACATCGGCATGGGCAGTGACCACACTCTCTACGCCTTGGTAGACGGTACGGTACAGTTCAAGGTGGGCCGCGAAGACAAGCGTTACGTTTCTGTCATTCCGGCAGAAGCCAGCGCCGAGGCATAACAAACCGTAAACATCCTATAGCAAAAGAGGGAACATCCGCAAACGGGCGTTCCCTCTTTTCTCTTCCTATCGGCCGACCAACACGGCCTTTTATTCTTTCACTTCCTCATAGCTGACATACTCACCCTCATCCTTGCCGAATATCTTCTTGCGGTTAATATGCAGCTCACCTTCCTCTACGGCCACAGTGCCGTCATCGCTGACACCGGCATGGCTCGCACGGGCAGAGCTGCCGCGGTTGGTTGCCGTATAATAATAGGTAGTGCTTTGCTTCCGTCCCGCACCCCTGCCAAACAAGCGCCGTACGAAAGTAACCACAATGACTAAGCCCACCAGCAAGACGGCAAATATAAGAAGCAAGATAAAGCCTAAAAAATGAAACATACAGTTCTGTTTAAGTTAAAAAAATAAGGGTTGTTGTTGATTATACTACAACAACCGTGCCAGCAATTTGTTCAAGCAGACTTCCGCGCAGTGAGGACGGACAGCAAAATGTACCACACAATGCAGACGGCCAAACCTTGCACCTGCCACAACGCCAAGAAAACCACGCACAACAACAGGAAGAAGAAACGCAACTTGTTGTGCGCCCAGGACAAATCCTTGAACTTCAACGAGAACATCGGTATCTCGGACACCAACAGCCACGAAGACACGCACACCATCGCCAGCAACGCCAACGGATGCACCCCGCCGCCCGTCAAAGCAGCATGTGCCCCCACCGCCAGCGATGCCCAAAACAGCGCATTGGCCGGCACGGGAAGCCCGACAAACGATGTTGTCTGCCGCGTGTCATTGTTGAACTTGGCCAGACGGAGCCCCGAAAAGACGGCTATCAGGAAAGCCAGATAAGGGAAATAAGCGGAAACGCCCGCCATCCACTCCGGATAGGGCATCTCCCGAAAAAGCGAGAATACCACCACGGAAGGCGCCAAGCCGAAACAGATATCATCCGCCAATGAGTCGAGGTCCTTGCCTATAATGGAATGCACCCCTAATGCACGTGCCGCCAACCCATCGAAGAAGTCAAACACCGCTCCGATAATAATAAACAGCAATGCCAAGTCATACTTAAACTGGAAAGCCATAACGGCGGCCACGCACCCCGAGAAAAGATTCAGGCACGTCAGCGTATTGGGGATATAGCGGGTGATGCAATTAGCCATGACGATAGAGATTATTTAAGTTTGGCAATAATTGTCTGGTCGCCCGTAGTGGCCTGACCCAGCTTGACCAGCACCTCGCTGCCTAACGGCAGGAAAACGTCTACGCGCGAGCCGAACTTGATAAAGCCCATATGCTCGTCGATGTAGCACTCGTCACCCTCCTCGGCGTAAGTGACGATACGGCGCGCAACGGCACCGGCAATCTGGCGGGCCATCACCTCCACGCCTTCGGGTGTCTCGATGACCACCGTCGAACGCTCATTGTCCGTGCTGGCCTTGGGAAGCCATGCTTTCATGAACTTACCATTCTGATGGGTGACCTTCTTCACCGTGCCGTCCACGGGATACCAGTTGGCGTGCACGTTGGTCAGGCTCATGAAGATGGATATCATGATGCGGCGGTCGTGGAAGTATTCATTCTCCTCCACCTCCTCCACCACGACAACCTTGCCGTCGGCGGGAGCCACCACGACCTTCGTCGTATCGTGTCCGAACAGGCGGATGGGGCAGCGGAAGAAATTGACCATGATGCCATAGACAACCAAGCTCACCACGGCCACGACATAGAAGGGGACTTTAGACTCCAGCCCCCAGTAAAGGACGGCATTGATGAAAAACAACAGCAGGAAACTGCCCGTCAGCGTATGCGTACCTTCACGGTGTATGCGTATTTTTTTCAATCTCTTCAAACGACCCATTCTCTTTTCTCTTGTATGTGTACTAATGGTTATCTATATAATAAAGTAAATCTGCCTGCAAAAATAGGATTAATTTAACGAGCAAACAAAAAAAAGCGGACGTAAATACATCTGTTGATAACTTTTGGAGGAATATCTTGCCCAATCCCGCATTTGGTTGTATCTTTATGCGCTCATTTCTCAAAAGGAAGATTAACCCATGCAAGATTTCGTTCACTTACACGTACACACCCAATACTCCTTGCTGGACGGACAAGCCAGCGTCAGCCGCCTGGTGGACAAAGCCATGAAGGACGGCATGAAAGGCATTGCCATCACCGACCACGGCAACATGTTCGGCATCAAGGAATTCTATAACTATGTCAACAAGAAAAACAGCGGCCCGCGCGGGGAAATCAAAGACCTGAAAAAGCGCATCGCCGAGCTGGAGAATGTTTCGCAAAGGGACGCACAATCCGAGGAGGAGTTGGCGTCTTGTCGAAACAAAGTCATCGAAGCGGAAGCCAAATTGTTCAAGCCCATCATCGGCTGCGAAATGTATGTGGCCCACCGCACCATGGACAAGAAGGAAGGCAAGCCCGACCAAAGCGGCTGGCACCTCATCGTCCTGGCCAAGAACGAGAAGGGCTACCACAACCTCATCAAGCTGGTATCCCGCGCATGGACTATCGGACATTACATGCGGCCCCGCACCGACCGCAACGAGCTGGAGAAGTATCACGAGGGCCTCATCGTCTGCTCGGCCTGCCTGGGCGGCGAGGTGCCCAAGAAAATCATGGCCGACCGCCTGGACGAGGCGGAGGAAGCCATCCAATGGTACAAGAACCTCTTCGGCGAGGACTATTACCTGGAGTTGCAACGCCACAAGGCCACCTTGGAGCGCGCCAATCACGAAACCTACCCCCTGCAGCAGAAGGTGAACGCCAAGCTGCTGGAGTACGCCAAGAAATACAATATCAAGGTCATCTGCACCAACGACGTGCACTTCGTGGACGAGGAGAACGCCGAAGCGCACGACCGCCTCATCTGCCTCAGCACTGGCAAAGACCTGGACGACCCCACCCGTATGCTCTACACCAAGCAGGAGTGGATGAAGACCAAAGCGGAGATGAACCAACTCTTCGAGGACGTGCCCGAAGCACTGAGCAACACGCTGGAAATCTTGGACAAGGTGGAGTACTACTCCATCGACCATGCCCCCATCATGCCCACCTTCGCCATCCCCGAGGAATTCGGCACGGAGGAGGAGTATCGCCGGAAATACACCGAAAAAGACCTGTTCGACGAATTCACTCAGGACGAAAACGGCAACGTGGTGCTGGATGAAGCCGCCGCCAACGCGAAGATCAAACGACTGGGCGGCTACGACAAGCTCTACCGTATCAAGCTGGAAGCGGACTACCTGGCCAAGCTGACCTTCGACGGTGCCAAACGCCTGTATGGCGACCCGCTCTCCGAGGAGGTCCGCGAACGGTTGGTATTCGAACTGTACATCATGAAGACGATGGGTTTCCCCGGCTACTTCCTTATCGTGCAGGACTTCATCAACGCCGCCCGCACCAAGCTGGGCGTATCCGTCGGCCCCGGACGTGGATCGGCTGCAGGATCGGCGGTAGCTTATTGTCTGGGCATCACCAAGATAGACCCCATCCAATATGACTTGCTGTTCGAGCGTTTCCTCAACCCCGACCGCATTTCCCTGCCCGATATCGACGTAGACTTCGATGATGACGGCCGCGGAGAAGTGCTGCGCTGGGTGACGGAGAAATATGGACAAGAGAAGGTGGCCCACATCATCACCTACGGCACCATGGCCACGAAGATGGCCATCAAGGACGTGGCGCGTGTGGAGAAGCTCCCCCTGTCCGAATCCGACCGCCTGTGCAAACTGGTGCCCGACAAGATACCCGACAAAAAACTGAACCTGCCCAACGCCATCGCCTACGTACCCGAACTGCAAGCAGCCGAGGCTTCGCCCGACCCCAAGATGCGCAACACCATCAAGTACGCCAAAATGCTGGAGGGCAACGTGCGCGGCACGGGCGTACATGCCTGCGGCACCATCATCTGCCGCGACGACATCACCGACTGGGTGCCCGTCAGCACGGCGGACGACAAAGAGACGGGCGAGAAGATGCTCGTCACCCAATATGAAGGCTCGGTCATCGAAGACACCGGCCTCATCAAGATGGACTTCCTGGGACTGAAGACACTCTCCATCATCAAGGAAGCCGTGGCCAACGTGAAACTGCACCGCGGCATCGAACTGGACATCGACACCATCCCCATCGACGACCCCGCCACCTACAAACTCTACTGCGACGGACGCACCGTGGGCACCTTCCAGTTTGAATCGGCCGGCATGCAGAAATACCTGCGCGAACTGCAACCCAGTACGTTCGAAGACCTCATCGCCATGAACGCCCTCTACCGTCCGGGCCCCATGGACTACATCCCCGACTTCATCGACCGCAAGTGGGGCCGTAAACCCATCGAGTACGACATCCCCATCATGGAGAAGTACCTGAAGGACACCTACGGCATCACCGTCTATCAGGAGCAGGTCATGCTGTTGTCCCGATTGCTGGCCAACTTCACCCGAGGCGAATCCGACGCCCTGCGCAAAGCCATGGGTAAGAAGCTGCGCGACAAACTGGACCACATGAAGCCCAAGTTCATCGAAGGGGGCAAGAAGAACGGCCATGACCCGAAGGTGCTGGAGAAAATCTGGGCCGACTGGGAGAAATTCGCCTCCTACGCCTTCAACAAGTCACACGCCACGTGCTACTCCTGGGTAGCCTATCAGACAGCCTACCTCAAAGCCAACTATCCCGCCGAATACAT
>DXBX01000072.1 GCA_019116285.1 Candidatus Bacteroides merdigallinarum | reverse complement strand
CTTCATGTGGAACAACTTCTTCAGCCACATCGACATCAAACCGGAGAACACCAACATCCTCAACGGCAATGCCGCCGACCTGGATGCCGAATGCGCACGCTTCGAAGAGAAAATCAAGTCCTACGGCGGCGTAGACCTCTTCATGGGCGGCATCGGACCGGACGGACACATTGCCTTCAACGAGCCAGGCTCCTCCCTCAGCAGCCGCACGCGCCAGAAGACACTGACCACGGACACCATCATCGCCAACAGCCGCTTCTTCGACAATGACGTCAACAAAGTCCCCAAGACAGCCCTGACCGTCGGCGTAGGCACCGTCCTCAGCGCCAAGGAAGTGATGATCATCGTCAACGGACACAACAAGGCCCGCGCCCTCTACCACGCCGTCGAGGGCCCCGTGATGCAGATGTGGACCATCAGCGCCCTGCAGACGCACGAAAAGGGCATCATCGTCTGCGACGACGCAGCCACCGACGAACTGAAGGTGGGCACGTACCGCTACTTCAAAGACATCGAGGCCGACCACCTGGACCCCGCGTCTTTGCTGAAATAAGAAAAAGAACACTACCTTTGAATAGAAGTAAATACAAGCTAGAAAAGAAAGTTTTTCATGGAATGTAACTTCCGCGGCATTATCGAATGCCCCGGGGTTACAGGTAACAGTAAGGCTCGCGAGAGTAGTAACTGTTATTTATCATTTACACATGCATAATTAATTTAACAAAATGCAACAAGTGCGGTCAGCTCGCGAGAGTGGAAGGCCGCACTTTTTTTTTATTTCCCCCAATCCTTGGGCAAGCAGTTTTCTTTGCTTACCTTTGCCGGACGTATCGGAAAAAAACAATCATCTGAAAAATATGAAACAAAAACTCATCCTCATCCTCCTCCTCGCCCTCGGCCTGCCCGCAGGACTGGCCGCGCAAGGCAAGAAACCCCTCACGCTGGAAGAAGTCGTGGGCGGAGCGTTCTATCCCGAAAACATCTACGGCGTCACGCCCATCCCCGGCGACGGCGAACACTACACGCAGATGAACGCCGCAGGGACGCAAGTCATCAAATATTCCTTCCGCACGGGACAGCAGGTGGAAGTCCTGTTCGACGCCACCCAGGCACGCGAGTGCCCCTTTCGACAGTTCGACAGTTACCGCTTCTCTCCGGACGGGAGCACCCTGCTCATCGCCACGGAGACCACGCCCATCTACCGCCACTCCTACACAGCCGTCCACTACCTCTACAGCCTGAAGCGCAACGCCGAGGGACGCATCGACAACAAGGTGGAACGCCTCTCCGACGGTGGCCCGCAACAGGTGCCCGTCTTCTCGCCGGACGGCACGATGATAGCCTTCGTCCGCGACAACAACATCTTCCTCGTCAAACGCCTCTACGGCAACAGCGAAAGCCAGGTGACCACCGACGGACAGCGCAACGCCGTGCTCAACGGCATCCCCGACTGGGTGTACGAAGAAGAGTTCGCCATGGACCGCGCCCTCGAGTTCAGCGCCGACAGCAAGATGCTGGCCTACGTGCGCTGGGACGAATCGGCCGTCCCCTCCTACTCCTTCCCGCTCTATGCCGGCGAGAAACCCCGCCGGGAGGACTACGCCAAATACCCCGGCGCCTATACCTATAAATACCCCAAGACCGGCGAAGCCAACTCCAAAGTCTCCGTCCATACCTTCGACATCAAGACCAAGGTGACCCGCACGCTGAAACTCCCGCTGGAGGCCGACGCCTACATCCCCCGCATCCGCTTCACCCGCGACGCGGACAAGCTGGCCGTATTCACCCTCAACCGCCACCAAAACCGCTTCGACCTCTACATGGCCGACCCCCGCAGCACCGTCTGCCGCCTGGCCCTGCGTGAAGAGACCGACACCTACATCAAGGAAGGCACCTTCGACCTGCACCGCGAGGGCGGGCACTCGGAATTCCGCATCCTACACCACCAGGACAACACGGGCGCAGAAATACAGACCAGCCTCATCGAGGCCGTGAAGCAACACCCCAACATCACGGTGTTCACCAACCACTACGCCGTGGAAATCATCACGCAGCACCACCTGGGCATCATTGTGACGCGCCACACACCGGGCATCAAGTGCTACGGCGCCTACGTGCTGGACGAGGAGACGGGCGAGGTGGACACCTTCCTCAGCAAAGTGACCATCATGGCCACGGGCGGCTGCGAGGCTGTCTACCGCCATACGACTAATCCGTTGGTGGCCACGGGCGACGGCATCGCCATGGTCTACCGCGCCAAGGGACTGGTGAAGGACATGGAGTTCATCCAGTTCCACCCCACGGCCCTCTATCATCCGGGCGACCGCCCCTCGTTCCTCATCACCGAGGCGATGCGCGGCTATGGCGGCGTGCTCCGCACCTTGGACGGACAGGAGTTCATGCAGAAGTATGACCCGCGCCTCTCCCTGGCCCCGCGCGACATCGTGGCCCGCGCCATCGACAACGAAATGAAGCAGCGCGGCGAGGACCACGTCTACCTGGACGTGACGCACAAGGACCCGGAAGAGACGAAACGCCACTTCCCCAACATCTACAAGAAGTGCCTCAGCATCGGCATCGACATCACCAAGGATTATATCCCCGTGGCTCCCGCGGCACACTACCTCTGCGGCGGCATCAAGGTGGACCTGGACGGACAAAGCAGCATCCGCCGCCTCTATGCCATCGGCGAATGCTCATGCACGGGCCTGCACGGTGGCAACCGACTGGCCTCAAACTCGCTCATCGAGGCGGTGGTCTATGCCGACGCGGCCGCCAAGCACGCCCTGAGCGTACTGGACCGCTATGAGTTCAACACCGACATCCCGGAGTGGAACGACGAGGGCACCATCAGCAACGAGGAGCGCATCCTCATCACGCAAAGCATGAAGGAGGTGAACCAAATCATGGAATCCTACGTGGGCATCGTGCGCAGCAATGTCCGTCTGACCCGCGCCTGGAACCGTCTGGATATCCTCTACGAGGAGACGGAACGCCTCTTCAAGCGGTGTAAGGCCACGCGCGAATTGTGCGAACTGCGTAACATGATCAACGTGGGCTACCTCATCACCAAACAGGCCATGGAGCGCAAGGAAAGCCGCGGATTACATTATACAATAGATTATCCGCATGCAGCCGCAGGCGGGAATGCACAACAATAAGTCGGTTATTTCCTAAAACCAACTATGTAATACGAACTTCATACAAAAGGAACAGAACGTTCATACCATTGTTATTAGCTGTTAACAAAGATGTAATTCCTTTGCAGTCGGAAAATCGGAACTCAGGCCTACTCCGATTTTCCGATTATTAGTAAAGGATCAAATAAAGAACAACTAATTAACAAGGTATGAAGAAAAGACCTCAACGTATTGCCAATTGGCTATGTATTGCCAGTTGTACACTCTGTCTGGCTACACCGGTATTAGGATCTCAACCAGTGGAAAACAGCTTAACGATAGAGCAAAACATCAAAAACATCGCAGGGCATGTGACCGACCGCAACAATGTCCCTTTGATCGGAGTGACCGTCTATGAAAAAGGCACCAAGAACGGCATGATAACTGATGTGGATGGAGCTTTCCAATTAAAATTGAAAGGAGACAATCCGACTATCGTATTCTCATATGTAGGCTATAAGACCCTGGAATTTCCGGCCAACCAAGTTCCCATGGAAGTCATCATGGAAGAAGATGTCCAAGTGATGGATGAAGTAGTGGTTGTAGGTTATGCCGTACAGAAAAAGAAAGACTTGACGGGCTCCACCTCCTCATTAAAAGCCAGCGATGCCAGTCTGACAGTAGCCACCAGCTTGGACCAATTGATGCAAGGCAACCTGAGCGGTGTAAACATTACGAATGCTTCGGGTATGCCGGGCGGTGCTGTCCGCGTCAGTATCCGTGGTGTGGGTTCCATTAACGGCTCTAACGAACCGCTATTCGTCATTGACGGTGTGCCCGTCTCCAACACGGATAATTCCGGCGTAAACGGCCGCTTCGGAGGCAGTGTCCAAAATCCTCTGTCCATGATTAACCCCAATGACATCGAATCTATCGACGTGCTGAAGGATGCCGCAGCCACAGCAATTTATGGTTCGCGCGCCACTAACGGCGTAGTCATGGTTACAACAAAACGAGGAAGAAAAGGACAACGTACAATGGTAAACTTCAATGCTTCGTTTGGTTTGCAATCGCTGCCCAAAAAGATAGAAATGGCAGACTCTGACCTCTACCTCACCGTACGCAACGAGGCTGTCAATAATTTTAATACTCAAAACGGCTATCAACCCGGAGACAATCTCTATACCGCTCCGGAAGTAAATCCACGTCCCGGACAACCGGATGTAGATTGGATTGACTTAATCACTCACAACCAAGCCACGGTACAAAACTACGAGGCATCCGTATCCAGCGGTAGCGAGAAGACCAATATCTATGCTTCATTGGGATATTTTGACCAAGAAGGCATCATCCTCACTAACCGGTTCCGCCGTTATTCATTGCGTACCAATATCGACCATGATATCTCGCGCTATTTCTCAACAGGTACCTCTATTTCACTGAGCAAAACCATCAACAACCGTGTTCCCAACGACAATGTCGGTAACGGTATCTTCACCCGTTCTATCGAACAACGTCCCTTCGATGTACCTTTTAAGGAAGATGGAAGCTACATGATTGGTGGTGTGGACGTACCTCGTCACAACGGCATACAAGTACTGAACGAACAGACTTCGAAAAACGAATGGTATCGCGTCCTGGCAAATGCCTACCTGACAGTGAAACCCATCGAAGGACTGGAATATAAGTTAAGTGTCAGTGGAGATGTCCGTTACACGAATGATTACCTGAAACTAACGAAGGACCATCCTTACGGCAGTCCCAAAGGTGAAATCACTGACTATCGTTCTTTGATTCAAAACTATTTGCTGGACAATACACTGACCTATACAAAATCCATCCGTGATTTTAACTTCACGGCTTTAGGCGGTTACTCCATGCAAGAGATAAGTGAGAATTATAGTTCCATTGTGGGTAAAGATTTCCCCTCACCCCAATTTGACTATATCAACGCAGCCGGCCGTATCAATAGTGCTACGACTTCAGGTGGCAGCAACCGACTGATTTCTACGTTCTTCCGTCTGAATACCAATTATGCCGACCGCTACCTCCTCACCTTCTCTATCCGCGCTGACGGTTCTTCCAAGTTTGCAGCTGGCAACCGTTGGGGTACTTTCCCCTCTGTATCCGGTGCATGGCGCATCAGCAGTGAAGCTTTCTATCCGAAAGATGCTTGGGTATCAGACCTCAAACTGCGCGTCAGCTGGGGTATGACCGGTAACCAAGAAGGCATCGGCAACTATGATTCCCGTTCGTTGGCTTCGGGCGGACAGAACTACAATGGTTCGGATGGCATTGCTATCACGACACTGGCCAATCCGGACCTGCGCTGGGAGAAATCCAATCAAACCAATATTGGTCTTGATGTAGCCCTGCTCAACGGCCGCATCACCGCCGGATTGGATTTCTTTATTAAGAATACGAACGACCTGCTCTACAACCGGCCTCTGCATACCACTACAGGATTCTCATCCATCACACAAAACATCGGCAGCATGCGCAACACGGGTGTAGAACTCAACCTGACAAGCCATAACATGAGCCGCGAGCATTTTACATGGGATACCCAATTCAACATCTCCACCATCAAGAACGAACTGACCTCCCTGATAGATAATAATCCCATCCCGGTAGGCAACCACGTGCTGAAAGTTGGAGAACCTATCGGTACTTTCTATATGTACAACATGGAAGGCATTTACCAGACCGATAGCGAAGTGCCCGAACCGCTCTATAACAAAGGTGTACGTGCCGGCGACATCAAATATACAGACGTAAACAAGGATGGTGACCTTTCGCCCGAGGACAAAATGGTGGTGGGAAAACCGTTACCTGACTTCTATGGAGGTCTGACCAACCGCTTCACTTGCCATAACTTCGACCTGACCATCTTCAACACGTTCTCTGTGGGTAACGATGTTTATTCATCAGGCATGGGCGGTATTGACGCTGTAGGACACTACAACTATGGTATCCGCAAAGAAGTGGCCCTGAACCGCTGGACAGGCGAAGGAACCAGTAACTCTGTTCCCCGCGCCATGATCAGCACGCACAACACGCAAGCCTCCACCTACCTGCTGCATAATGGTTCATACTTCAAGTTCAAGGACGTGACACTCGGTTATATCCTTCCCGCACACTTGACACAGAAATGGGGCATCAACCACCTCCGCATCTATGCTTCCGCACAGAATCTGTGGACCATCAGCTCTTATCCAGGCTATGACCCTGAAGTGAGCTATTCTGTCAGCGACTCAAAGACCATGGGCGAGGATGCCATGACGGTTCCTCAATTGCGTACCTTTATCTTCGGATTAAATGTCACTTTCTAATTCGTAACCATTAACTTCTATAATTAATAGACTGAAATATGAGAACCAATAAAATATACCACATCCTGGCAGCCGCTTGCCTGTCTTTCAGCACACTTTCGTGCTCATGGATCGAACTGGAACCCGGAACAGCTATTTCGCCGGATATTCTTGGACAGGGAGAAGTAGAACAATTGCTCACCGGAACTTACCGCTCGTTGCAAAACGATCCGGGACGCGATACATGGGTGCTCTTTGATATGCGTGGAGAGAACCTTATCCAAACTTATTTGAGCGGTAGTAACGACTTTGTGAACAATGACATACCCGCCAACAACGGTACCCTGCTCACCATGTGGAGAGGATATTATAAAGCCATCTACAACGCCAATACGACCTTGAGCACACTGGCCAAACTGGAACAAACCGACGAAAACCTCAACATCGAAGCACAAGCTCGTTTTCTGCGTGCTTATGCTTATTATTGCCTGGCTACTCGTTGGGACGGAGTACCTATCCTCAGAGAAAATACGTTGGAGCAAGTGAAGCGCGACCGACAAGCGGCCGTATTCCAATTCGTCAAGGAAGAACTGGACTATTGCATTGAAGGCGGACACCTGAATACGTATGCCGAAAACAGTTCACCCTTCTATGCCACACTTGAGGCTGCACAGGCACTCATGGCTCGCCTGTCTCTGGCCATGGGCGATAACACTACGGCTGCCAATATGGCTGAAGAACTGATAGGAAATTCATCTTTCTCTCTGAGTGATAACTATGATAATATCTTTACCTCGGAGACCAACAGTGAAGTCATCTTCAGCCTGCGAAACAGCACCAGCGAAGGAGCCCAGAACCTGTATGCCTTCTTCACCACTTACGATTCACCTATGAAAGGCAGTTGGTTCCTCTGCCCGTCGCCTGAAGCGGAAAGACTGTTTACCGACCCCGACGATGTGCGCAACACGACTTGCATCACCACATTGCAAAGCACCTCTGGCGAATACATCATCATGAACAAGTTCCGTGACTATGGCCCGCTCATCGTAAGCCGCATCGCCGAGATGTACCTCATCAGTGCAGAGGCCCAAGGTCTCAATGGTTTGAACAGACTAAACGAACTGCGCGAAAAGCGTGGCTTACCACCTTTTGCCAGCTCGGACTTCGCTTCTGAAGAAGAATATCAGGCAGCGGTTGCCCTGGAACGTCGCAAAGAATTATATTGCGAAGGCTTCCTATTTTACGACTTGATACGTACAAACAAGGTACAGGATGAAGTATCGTCCATGCAAGGCAAAAGCAATTATTACCTGCCGTTGCCTGAATCGGAAGTGCAATACAATCCCAGCCTGAATGAATATAATGACTGATAACCATAACTCATAAAACAACCAAGCTTTGGTGTGGACAAATGCCAAAGCTTGGTACATTTTTTATATGAACAGAAAAATCCAAACCCTCACCCTCTGCGCAATGAGTCTGCTGGCAACCATGCAGACACGCGTTCTTTCCCAAGAAGTATCGGCCCGGATGTTTGACCCGCAAACTCCGGTCGCTTATCCCAAACAGCCGGGAAATATTCTGAATGAAAGCAGAAAGCCCCTCCGTCTGCCTCAAGTAAACGGATTCGAGGTACTGAAATGCGACTTCCACATGCATACCGTCTTTTCCGACGGCTCAGTCTGGCCCACCACCCGGGTAGAAGAAGCCTTCAGAGAAGGACTGGATGTCATGGCTATTACCGAGCACTTGGAATTCCATCATCTACATGCACCTGACGTAAATGCCAAGAACCTGAATCGTGAATACGAAATAGCCCGTCAGACGGCCGAACGTTATGGCATCCTGCTCATTCCGGGAGCAGAGGTAACGCGTGAAGTGCCCGCCGGACATTTCAATATCCTCTTCGTGAAAGATGCCAACCTATTGGAAAAGTTCATCAATTACAACAATCACTACGACCCGTCCAATCTGACCGAAACCTTGGAAGCTGCCAAAGAACAAGGCTGTTTCATCTTCTGGAATCACCCGTCATACAAACATCCCAAAGGCATTGCCGAATGGTATGACATCCACGAATCTCTCTACCGGAAAGGACTCATGGACGGTATTGAAGTGGCCAACTCGAACATGTACATCCCCTTGGTGCAGCAATGGGCCGAAGAAAAGAATCTGACCATGTTCTCTAACAGCGACTACCACAACAGCGTCAACCTGCCCGAAGGCTGCTACCGCCCCATGACACTGGTCTTCGCCCGCGAACGTTCGGCCGAAGGTATCCGTGAAGCATTGGAAAGCCGTCGCACCATAGCCTTTGCACAGAATTACCTATATGGCCAGCGCCAATTGCTGGAGCCTCTCTTTAAGAATTCATTGGAAGCCAAAGTCCTGAGCAGCGATGACAAACAAACCATTCTACAACTGACCAACCTATCCGGCTTGAACTTTGATCTGGAGTTCCTGGAAAACGAATGCTATGCACCTGCTACCCGTCAGCTCATTCTATTCGGCGAAAAGACCATCGCCCTGGTACTGAACAATAAACCGGGTGCCCTCGCCCAAGGTGGCAAACTGAGCGTGCGCGTAAAGAACATGGCACCGACAGCCGGCAGTACACTGGATTGCACCCTTGACTTCTGCAACGGACAACAAACTGACGGAGAAGTACTGAAAGACAAGCAAGGATGGAATATCGACTCCATCTCTCCGGGCATCATACGCTACCATTATGCCGGCTACTATAAGCCCTGCCGTTCGTTTCAGAACGTCAATGTGCTGGAAGTAGATATGAATGCCGGAAAGAACGCCTTGCAACTGGCTTATATCACTGCAAACGACTCCTTGTCATCCGTAGCCGAAGCCTACCAGGCACAAGCCGGCATCAATGGTACGTACGAACCCGACGCTTCGTATGTCAGAGCCGACGGGAAGTTCTACGCGCGCAATGAACTAAAGGAAGGACACTTGAGATACTGGAAACATGAAGGAGCCCTGTTTATGAACGCCGACGGAACAGAGATATCCATAGGATTCGCGTCCGATTCATTATACAATGCCACTCCATGTCCTAACATCTTGTCGGGTGCTCCCATGCTGATTGACAATTACCGCCCGGTAGGCCTGTTTTTCACAGGCAATGTAGAGGGCCTCTGCCTGGATTCATTGGAATATGAAGATTACCGCCGCCACCAGGGAGTACGCCATCCGCGTACGGCTGTGGCAGCTATCAACCCGCACAAGATATTACTCATCACCGTAGACGGACGCAACAACCAGAAAGCAGCAGGCATGTCGGCCGCCGAACTGACCGAATTTCTGCAGCATTACTTCCGCCCTCAAGCTGCCCTCAACATCGATGGAGGCGGTTCTACCACCTTCTGGATGCGTGGCTTTAACGAGAGCCGTAACTCGGTGGTGAACTATCCGACCGACAATAAACGGTTTGACCACAACGGGCAACGGCGTGTTACCTCCTTCATCCTGGTCAATGCTGCCAAGAAATAACGACTCTGCCATGACTAAGAAAATCCTATGGGCCGGACTGCTTCTATTCCATGTGGCAGTCTGGCTACACGCCCAGACAAAGGCCGACTCGGTAGCCATCGTGTCCGCACAATGGGAAACCTCGTCGCCACGCGAAGGAATCACGTTGAAATGTGCCGCCATCGACCACCTGTATAACGGCCCGCAATACATCAGCATAGTGGAGGTGGAGCCTCGGAAAGAGCTATGTGCCGGTATAGCCCTGTCGGACAAACCGGCGCCTACCAGCGTAGTGGCACAAGCCTATAATGCCGTGGCCGCCGTCAACGGCTCATACTTCAGCATAAAGAAGGGCAACTCTGTATGCTTCCTTCAGATAGACGGAGTTGTAAAGGATACCACTACGACAGCCGAACTCGACATGCGTGTCAACGGGGCGGTACAGACAGACAAAGGACGCTTGAAAATCCTCCCTTGGAGCAAGGATATAGAAAACTACCACTGTGCAAAAGATGTGCTCGCATCGGGGCCTATGCTGCTACAGCAAGGCAAGGCCAGCAACTGGGAGGCCTGCGACTCCCTGTTTATCCACACACAACATCCGCGCAGCGCCGTGGCAGTGAAAAAAGACGGTACGACTTGGTTCGTTACCGTAGATGGCCGCGCACCCGGACATGCCAACGGGATGAGCATCCCCGAACTGGCACACCTGCTACGCATACTCGGCGGATATGATGCGCTCAACCTGGATGGCGGAGGTTCGACCACCTTATGGCTGGAAGGGAATGTCATCAACCATCCCTCCGACAACAAGCAGTTCGACCATGCCGGCGAAAGGGCCGTACCTACTATACTCTACTTCGGACTCCAGCCCGACTAAAGGCCACTTGCTGCCGTAGGACACCCACAAAAAAGCGCGCCAGACAGGCGCGCTTTTTCTTTCTTGCAAACAGCAGGCTTACCAGTTCTCCTTCTTCACCTCGAAGTAGGCCTGCGGGTGGAGGCAGGCAGGACATACCTGCGGCGCTTCCTTGCCCACGAAGATATAACCACAATTGCGGCACTGCCATACCGTCTCCTCTGCCTTGGCAAAGACCTGTCCGGCCTCGATATTCTTCACAAAGGCCTGGTAACGCTCCTCGTGCCCCTTCTCGGCAACGGCGATGTTACGGTACATGGCGGCTATTTCGGGGAAGCCCTCGGCGTCGGCCACATCGGCAAACTTCGGGTAATCCATCGTCCACTCCTCGTTCTCGCCGGCAGCGGCGGCCTTCAGGTTCTCCAGCGTATTGCCGATGACGCCTGCGGGATAGCTGGCGGTGATTTCCACCTTGCCGCCTTCCAGCCACTTGAACATGCGCTTGGCGTGCTCCTTCTCCTGCTCGGCCGTCTCCAGGAAGATGGCGGCAATCTGTTCGTAACCTTCTTTCTTGGCCGCACTGGCAAAATAAGTGTAGCGCATGCGTGCCTGTGACTCACCGGCGAAGGATGTCAAGAGATTCTTCTCAGTCTGTGTTCCTTTGATACTTTTTCCCATAATCTGTTCCTTTTAAAATATAGATTAATAAATATATGTCTGTTCCTCCCTGCAAATGTAGGAGAATAACTTTGCCTGACCGCATGTTTAACAATAATTATCGGGCGGGAGTTTATAAGGTAACAAACGGAGCGGCGAAAAGGTTCGACTAGCCGGCAGCAATCCGGCGCAAAGGCGGCCTCTTTGCAGACTTTTGTCCCATGGATTTGCGGAGCGTATTCGTCGGCTCCCGCGAGCGTGCTCCTCGGAGCCGACGAACGCGCTCGTCGGCTCCCACGAATACAAGACCCGGCAGGCGAGTGAATTTGTACAGAAAAATCCGCATTCTTAGCTTTCATTTGCAGAATTTTATCTAATTTTGCGGCCTATTTTTTGCAAGGATAACAAACTAAACAGAGACGTAATGAAAGCTTTTGAATTCAGACCCAAGCTGTTCGGCACACTGAAGAACTACAACAAGCAACAATTCTCCGCCGACCTCATGGCGGGCATCATCGTGGGCATCGTGGCCCTGCCGCTGGCCATTGCCTTCGGCATCGCGTCGGGTGTTTCGCCCGAGAAAGGCATCGTGACGGCCATTATCGCCGGTTTCCTCATCTCCCTGCTGGGTGGCAGCAAGGTACAGATAGGCGGACCGACGGGCGCCTTCATCGTCATTGTCTACGGCGTCATCCAGCAGTATGGCGAGGCGGGCCTCATCGCCGCCACGCTGATGGCCGGCGTCATCCTCATCGTGCTGGGTGCCTTCCGGCTGGGGGCGGTCATCAAGTTCATCCCCTACCCCATCATCGTGGGCTTCACCAGCGGTATCGCCGTCACCATCTTCACCACGCAGGTGGCGGACATCTTCGGGCTGAAGTTCGGGGATGAGACGGTGCCCGGCGACTTCGTGGGCAAGTGGCTGCTCTACTTCCGGCACTTCGACACGGTGAACTGGTGGAACACAGCGGTCAGCCTGGCCAGCATCCTCATCATTGCCCTGACACCCAAGTTTTCCAAGAAGATACCCGGCTCGCTGGTGGCCATCATCGTGGTGACCGTAGCCGTGTGGCTGATGAAGACCTACGGGGGCATCACAGGCATCGACACCATCGGCGACCGCTTCAGCATCCGTGCGGAGCTGCCCGACGCCGCCATCCCCGCCTTGGATTGGGAGGCGGTGAAGAACCTCTTCCCCGTGGCACTGACCATCGCGGTGCTGGGAGCCATCGAGTCGTTGCTTTCCGCCACCGTGGCCGACGGTGTCATAGGTGACCGCCACGACTCGAACACCGAGCTTATTGCCCAGGGCGTGGCCAACATGGTGACTCCTCTCTTCGGCGGCATACCCGCCACAGGCGCCATTGCCCGCACCATGGCCAACATCAACAATGGCGGCAAGACCCCCGTGGCGGGCATCGTGCACGCCGTGGTGCTGCTGCTCATCCTGCTGCTGCTCATGCCGCTGGCCAAGTATATCCCCATGGGCTGCCTGGCAGGCGTACTGGCCGTAGTGGCGTATAATATGAGCGGATGGCGCACGTTCAAGGGGATGCTCCGCAATCCCAAGGCAGACGTCACCGTGCTGCTCATCACCTTCTTCCTCACCGTGGTGTTCGACCTCACCGTGGCCATCGAGGCCGGACTGGTCATCGCGTGCGTCCTCTTCATGCACCGCGTAATGGAGACCACGGAGATCTCTGTCATCAAGGACGAGATTGACCCCAACAAAGACACCGGCGCAGACACGCACGAGGAACACATCATCATCCCCGACGGCGTAGAGGTGTACGAAATCAACGGTCCCTACTTCTTCGGCATCGCCACCAAGTTCGAGGAAATCATGGCCCGCCTGGGCGACCGGCCGAAAGTGCGTATCCTGCGGATGCGCAAGGTGCCCTTCATCGACTCCACAGGCATCCACAACCTGGAGAATCTGTGTCTGATGTCGCAGAAGGAGAAGATTACCATCGTGCTCTCCGGCGTGAACGAGAAGGTGCACGGCGCGCTCCACAAGTCCGGCTTCTACGAACTGCTGGGCGAGGAGAACATCTGCCCCAACATCAACGTAGCCCTGGAAAGAGCCAACAAGTTGCTGGCCCGATAATTTTTTTAGGCGCGCATGGCACAAAAATCACGGATTTATTCTTAATATTGCAACTTCCTATACAAGTATCCGTGAAATCAGCGCCATACGCGCCTAATAAATTATTCCGTTGTATATAACATGGCAAGAAGAAGGAAAAAACAGAAAAGCATCAAAGGACTGGTCTATACGCTGGCCTTGATTGTCGCCGTCTGCCTGGGCTACGAACCGCTGACGCGCGCCTTGCACGTGGACGCCTCCAAAGGGCTGCCCGCCGTCATCGAAGAAGTACGGAAACAACTGCCGGAAACACCGCAGGAACCTGCAAGTACCCTGGGCGTCCCCCTGACCGACGAGTCCCTGCTGCCCGCCCCACTGGAAGGCAGGTCCGAGAAAATCCTGGTGCGCCGCGGCTACACAGTCTCTTACAACCTGAAGCACAACCTGCCCAACTGGGTGGCGTGGGAACTGACGCCCGACAAACTCATCGAACGCGAAAGCCGCTCGGACAAGTTCCTGCCCGACCCCGACCTGCCCGAAGACGTGGCCGTCACCACCGACGACTACAAGCGTTCGGGCTGGGACCGCGGACACATGTGTCCAGCCGGAGACAACCGCTGGCATTGGCGCGCCATGCAGGAGAGTTTCTACATGACCAACATCTGCCCGCAGCACCACAACCTGAACCGGGGCGACTGGAAAGAACTGGAGGAAGCGTGCAGAGATTGGGCACAACAAGAGGGAAGGATATTCATCGTCTGCGGCCCCATCCTGTACCGGCAACAGCACAAGACCATCGGCCACGAGCACCGCATCACCGTGCCCGAAGCCTTCTTCAAAGTCATACTCTGCCCGGACAGCAATCCGCCGCGCGCCATCGGTTTCCTCTACAAGAACACGGCAGGCAACCATCCGTTGGACAGCTACGTCAACTCCGTGGATCAGGTGGAGCGCATCACGGGCATCAACTTCTTCCCTGCCCTGCCGGACAAGGTGGAAAAGGAAGTAGAAAAGGAGTATGACCTGAGCCTTTGGAAGAGATAATTCAATAGGAAACGCTCACCTCGAAGCCCGCCGCACGAATCAATGCGCCGATGCGGTCCAGCTCCTCGTGCGTGGCCTTACGCAGGTCATGATCGGGCGTCTCACGGTCAATAGTGTAGATCATCACCTGGCGGGGAGCAATCTCCTTGACCCGCTCCAGCCAAGGCAGGACGTAGCGGTCGGAGGTGTTATCCATGTCACGCCCTTGATAACCGCCCTTTAGGAACATCGTCTGGATGATGCAGCGGCCGCGGAAAGCCTTCATCCCTTCGATGATGCGCTCCACGGAGTAAGCACCCGTGGGACGGTCCAACGTGCGGATATAGTCCTCGTCCACGGTGTCCAGCTTCAGGATATTGTTGTCCACGCGCAGCAAAGCATCGAACACGGCAGGCTTGTGAATGAAGGTGGAGTTGCTGAGCACGCTCACCTTGGCATTCGGGAAGTATTGGTCGCGCAGGGCCAATGTGTCGGCTATGATTTCGGGGAAATGCGGATGGGCTGTCGGCTCTCCATTGCCGGCAAAGGTCAGTACATCGGGCGCGGGGCCGTTCTGCTTCATATCCTGCAAGCGGGCTTCGAGGGCGGCATGTACCTCCTCGCGGGTGGGGCGCGGCAGTTTTGGACGGAAGTCCTCATTGAAACCACATTCGCAGTAGATGCAGTTGAACGTACAGAGCTTGCCGTCGGCAGGCATCAGATTGATTCCCAATGATACACCCAAGCGACGGGAATGCACGGGGCCAAAGATGGGGGAAGGATAGATGATGATCATAATTACGAAGTTTATTACGCTACAAAAATACTTCTTTCTTTTCAATGACGAATATTATTAGGCGCGGATTCCACGGATTAATTTTATAAGAAGCCATTATATTCCGTGAAATCCGCGTAATCCGCGCCTAAAACTTCACCCGCACCTGCACCTGCAAGTCCGTTTTCCGATTCCCCCGTATCAGTTCATTGCCCGAACTGATTTCATCCCGATCCCGATAGACCGTATGCCCCAACTTGGCCAGCAGCATCAACCTTTGGCCGAAATCATAGCGCACATGAGCCGAGCAGCGGAAGCCGTTGCCCGAAAAAGAAGGTGTATAGAAGGTATAGAGCAACCCTTTCTCGTAGACATAGACGCGCGAATCGTAGTCATCCGTGTCGAAGTATGTGCCCTGCAAGGATACACTGAGCGGAAACCATGGCAACGTGTAGGCGCACGACTGAGTGCATTGCCAACCCTGACGAGGCAAGAAGGTCTGTTGGCGGAAGTTGTTATAATCTGCCGTCGTCTGAAAACGCCATGCGCCGGGGGCATAGGTAAGACGAAAGCGGGCCCGGTGATGCCACGTAGGCAGGGTCACTTCCCCACCCGTCCCCGTCACATCACGCTCGCGTCGCCGGAAGCGATAATTGGCCAGTATCGTGAGGTCCTCGCGCGGTGTATAGGTGACCTGGAAGCGCAAGTCTGTCCCTTGCGAAGGCTTACTGATGCGGTAGCGCCACCACGGAAAGGAGAAGAAATCCGCCGAGACAAAAAATCGCCAACCTCCAAAAGGAGCGACCTCCGCAGCCAGATACCAACCATTCTCATTCTGCGGGGTGCTACCTTCGCCAAAAGAATGGGCAAACATCGCCCAATAGTCATGGGCATAATAGCGGTGCACCAGCATCAGGCGATAATCGGGCGAGAAATCATAGCTCAGTCGGTTAAGGAAAGCATAACCGTGCTTGCCCAACGCCGCCTCGCCCGTCCAACCGAAGCGCCCCAACCGATAGCGGTAATCCAAACCCAGGTTATAGAAGCGGTTGCCTTGCAGGTTATACTTGGCATACTCCCGTAAGTTGGGCTGATAAGGCCGGTCGAAGAAGTAGTAGATGCCCGTCAGGCCCACTTGCAAGGGATTGCCGCGCCAGGTGATGTTTCCTCCCGCCAGTTGCAGGGCAAAGGTGTGTCGTTTCTCCGCCTCCGATTGTGTGCGATGCAAGCCCGACTCATCTATGGAGGTAATGACGCCATCCTCCACCCGTCCGTCCATCGTGCGATGCGAATAGAAGGCCGACACCTCCCAGCGGCGTGCCGCCTGCACCGTGGCCGCCACACCCCGGAAGTAATTGTACTCACCCGTGGAGCCGTGTTTGCGGATACCCAAGGCGCGATAGTCGGACGTGGCGAGGGAGAAGGACTTGCCCAGCCCGAAGCTGTTACCCAACACCAGTCCTTGACCGAAAGACAAGCGATAGGTGCCCAAGGCAAGGGCTTTCACCCGCCCCAGGTTCTGCAACAATATATAATAGGAGTAATGATCATAGCCCTGCTTGTCGTGCAAGGCAAAGAAGGGTTCGCCTGCATCCTTCTCTGCCGCAAATCCCGCCTGCACATAGTCGCCCCGGCGGAAGGCGTAGCGCAAGGAGTGGTACCAAGACGGCCCGAGGTAATCCTTCTCATACCCCTTGCGCTGGTAAAAGGGCACGTCAAAGCGAACCAAAGCCTCGTGCTTGCCAAACTTTAGGAGGTCTCTTGGCAAAGGAAAGCCACTCCCCTCCTCCACGGGTTTCACGCAGACGAAAGGCAGCAGCAGGTCGATGGTGCGCTTGTCCATCTCCTCCACCAGTTGCAGCTCGTAGATAGTTTGCATCTGTCCGTGAATATAAATGTAAGCTTGAATCTCCTCCACCTGCCGGGCGGTGAGGAAAGGGAATTGCTCCAGTTGTTCGCGGGTGGCGGTATTCAGGTTGAGGGGTTCTTGAAGGCGGTGGGACAGTTCTTCCAATTCGTCTTCCCAATCAATGCTGCCGGTTTCCTCAGCCAGTTCTTCCAGGTTGTCTTCCGGGAGGAAGAGACTCTGTGCTCGGAATGTAAAGGCCCACAAAAGTAATAAGGTGGAAAGGAAGATTCGTCGGAAGTGTTTCATGGCTATTAATGATTACGTTGGTTTATGGCCGCTAAGTTAACGGAAATAATCGAAACTACCGAAAGAAAGGGGACATAATTCACAAAATCCCTACAACTGGGTATTGCCCGCCCCCACGAATCCCCCTACCTTTGCACATGTAAAAGGACTACACACGATGCAAGTACTGAAAGGAAACATACGATGCCGGATTCTGGACGTGGCCGGACAACAATTTGCCCGACACGGCTTTGCCAAGACCTCCATGCGCAAGGTGGCCGCACAGGCAGGCATTGCCGTGGGCAATCTCTACCATTACTTCCCCGGCAAAGATGACCTCTTCCGCGCCCTGCTCAGCCCTGTCCTCACCGCTTTCGACACCATATTGCAACGCCACCACGGGATGCAGGGCGAGGATATCCTGCTGATGAAATCCGAAACTTACCTGCGCACATGCATCGACGAATACGTCAACCTCATCAATCGGCACCGTGATCTGTTGAACATCTTGCTCTTCCAGGCACAAGGCTCGTCGCTGGAGCGATTCCGCGAAGACTTCACCGACCGCTCCACGGAGGTGGTAAAGAACTGGTTCGCACAGATGCAGGCACGGTATCCCGACATCCACACCCGCGTACCTGACTTCTTCATCCACCTGCACACGGTATGGATGTTCACCCTCTTCGAGGAACTGCTGATGCATTCTATCTCCGGCCAGGAAATGGAAGACGTCCTACACGACTACATCTTGTTTGAAATAGAAGGTTGGAAAGCCATCACACGGATATGAACGGACCTAACCACATTAGTCATAACTTTCTGAAAGGCAGGAGGGAATCTTCACGAGGATTCTCTCCTTTTTTTATGAACAAAACAGACTATTGTTCACTAATCATTTATACATACGACTATGACACAATCTCATCCCTTCCGGAGCATCGTGGCCGAGACGTTGCTCATCCCGCTCTATATGCGAGCCAAGGAAAGTCGGCGCAAGAATCCTATCCTCTACGACCCTGCAGCCGAACATTTGGCCGAGAGTCTGAATTACGACTACTCCCCTTTCGAAGGCGCCAAGTTGAGCGAAGTAGGCTGCGTAGTGCGCGGCTGGTATTTCGACAACGCTGTGCGTCGGTTCATCCAAAACCATATACACCCTGTGGTGGTCAATGTGGGTTGCGGACTTGACACCCGCTACCAACGTGTAGGCCAAGGCACGGGTATAACCTTTTATGACCTCGACCTGCCGGAAGTCATCGACCTGCGCCGCCAGTTGATACCCGAATCATCCGAAAATCCCTACATCGCCGCATCCCTGCTGGAAACCGACTGGATGGATACCCTACGCTCACGGCATCCGGAAGCCAGTTTCATCTTCGTGGTGGAAGGCGTGCTGATGTATTTCTATGAGAAACAAGTGCGTACCTTCCTACATCATGTCGCCACACGATTCGGCGGAGGAGAAATCTGGTTCGACGTCTGCGGAACAATGATGAGCCGCTATGGCGTCAAACCAGACTCCTTGCGCAAGCACGAGGCACAAATCCGCTCCGGACTGAGCAACGGCCATCTGGTGGAGCAATGGGAACCCACCCTGCACCTGCTGGACCAAGCCAACTACATGAAGTTTTTCCGTCGCCGCTGGGGCTTCTTCTTCGGGCAAATCCTGGGGCGGATACCTTGGCTGTGCTACCGGTTCAGCTCCTTACTAGGATATGAGATAACATCTAACAATCACAGAGAATGAAACAAAGAAAAAAGAAACAAGGTATCTCCCGCTTGTTGGAAATAGCGGGACAGAAGAAAGACTTGCTGCTCCTGGCAAGCCTGCTCTCGGCGGGAAGCGCCGTGTGCATGTTGGTACCCTACTGGGCTGTGTATGAAATCCTGGGCGAACTGCTGACACACGGGGGAAACATCCCGAAAGCAGACGCAACCGCAATGATAAATTGGGGATGGATGGCTTTTCTCGGACTGGCGGGCGGACTGGTGCTGCTCTATGCCGCATTGATGGCCTCGCATGTGGCGGCTTTCCGCATCCTCTACGGGCTGCGCGTGCGGTTGTCCGAACATATCGGACGTCTGCCTTTGGGTTATCTGACCCATACGTCTACCGGTACCATCAAGAAGACGATGGAGCAGAACATTGAAAAAGTAGAGACGTTCATTGCCCACACCATCCCAGACCTGGTGAATGTCACGGCCACGGTAGTGGTGATGGTCCTCATCTTTTTCACTCTGGACAGCTGGATGGCCTTGGTTTGCCTGGTCATCATCGGGATGAGCCTCTTCCTACAATTCTCCAACTTCATGGGACGAAAAGCGCGCGAATTTACCCGCACCTACTTTGATGCCCAGGAGCGGATGAGTGCCTCAGCCGTGCAATATGTGCGCGGAATGCCCGTGGTGAAGATATTCGGGCAAAGCGTACGCTCGTTCCGTCGGTTCAATGCCGAGATTGAAGCCTACAAGACCTTCGCCCTGAAATGTTGCGACACGTATCAGAACGGGATGATAGCCTTCACTGTGCTGCTCAATTCGATGGTAACCTTCCTCCTGCCGACGGGCATCTTGCTCATGCAAGGCAACCCCGAAAGCTTGGCTACAGCCACAGTATGGCTGTTCTTTCTTGTGATGGGCCCGGGTGTGGCCTCGCCCGTGTACAAGCTGATGTTCCTGGGCAGTGGCACACGGGAAATTGACGAAGGAGTGGAACGCATCGACCGCATCCTGGAGTACAAACCTGTGCCCGAACCTGCCTGCCCGCAAACTCCTGCCCGCTATGACGTGGAATTCCGACACGTCACCTTCGCCTACGAAAACACGGAACAACAGACGCGCACCGAAGCCCTGCACGATGTCTCCTTCATTGCCCCGCAAGGTCGGCTGACCGCCTTGGTTGGTCCATCAGGCAGTGGCAAGAGCACCGTAGCCAACCTCATCCCCCGCTTCTGGGACGTGACGCAAGGCGAAATCCGTATCGGCGGCATCCCCATCCAAAGCATCGGCACGGAGCGGCTGATGGAATTGGTATCATTCGTCTTCCAAGACTCTTTCCTCTTCTACGACACACTCTACGAGAACATTGCCGTCGGCTCGCCCAGTGCCACTCACCAACAAGTGGAGGATGCCGCCCGTGCTGCCCAGTGCCACGACTTCATCCTACGCCTGCCCCAAGGCTACGACACTCACATCGGCGACCAAGGCGTCTACCTCTCCGGCGGCGAAGCCCAGCGGGTCTGTGTGGCACGAGCTATCCTGAAGAACGCCCCCATCCTGGTGCTAGACGAAGCTACCGCCTTTGCCGATGCAGAAAATGAGCAGAAGATGCAGCAAGCCCTCTGGTCGCTCATCCGGAACAAGACAGTCATCGTCATTGCCCATCGCCTCTCATCCATCATCTCGGCAGACTCAATCGTTGTGCTGAAGGAGGGCCATGTGGTACAGTGCGGACGGCATGAGACTCTCTCTGTCACCGACGGCACCTATAAGAAAATGTGGGATGCCTATGCCAGTGCCCACCAATGGAAAATCAGAATAACCCAACCTTATAAACAATCCTCCTTATGAACGCAATAAAGAACATTACCATCGGCCATACGGAACGGCTGAACAAACCCGTGGGCTACACCATACTAGCCAATCTGGTGAACATCCTCCCTTTCTGCCTCTCCATCGAGGCTGTGCGCATCCTCTTCCAAGCCTTTGACGGAAACGGAACATCGCTCGACATCGACCGGCTTTGGTTCCTCTTCGGCATCCTAATAGCATACATGATACTCATGGCCTTGGCCGAACGCGCCTCCTACCGGGCCAACTTTCGAGGTGCTTACGAGATGAGTGCTTCGGGACGCATTGCCTTGGGCGAACACTTACGAAGACTTTCCCTCGGCTTTTTGTCGCGGCGCGACCCTGGCGACCTCTCATCCATGCTCATCACCGACTTCACGATGGCCGAGACGGGCATCTCCCACCATCTGCCCCAACTGATGGGCGCACTGGTCATGCCATTACTGGCCTTTCTTTCCCTGCTTTGGATAGACTGGCGGATGGCCGTCGCGATGTTCGCCGCCCTCCCTTTGGCCATACTGGTTCTGTGGATCAGTACCGGCGTCCAGCAGAAATTGAGCGGACGACAGATTGCCGCCAAGATTGAGGCAGGCAACCGACTAGAAGAATACCTGCAAGGCATCCGCGTGATGAAAGCCTACAACCTGCTGGGCGAACGCTTCGTCCGCCTGCGCGATGCGCTTGCTGCATTGCGCCGTGCTTGCATCCGCCAGGAAGCCCTGCTGGGACCGTTCGTCTTGCTGTCCATCACGCTGATACGCGCCGGGTTGACACTGATAGTGCTCTGCGGCACTTACCTCCTGCTAGGTGGCGAATTGTCGCTGATGACCTTCGTGCTGTTTCTTGTGGTCGGTTCACGGGTGTTCGACCCATTGACTTCCGCCTTGACCAACTTTACCGAATTCCGCTATTTCTCCATTGCAGGAGGGCGCATCCTCTCCTTGATGGAAGAACCAGAAATGACCGGAAATCGTCAAGCCCCGACTAATGGAGATATTACGTTAGAAAACGTTTCCTTTGCCTACCAAGATAAAGAAGTACTGCATAACGTGTCTCTCAGCTTACACAAAAATACCCTAACTGCCCTGGTTGGCCCTTCAGGCAGCGGCAAAAGTACCCTGATGAAACTCTGTGCCCGATTCTACGACCCGCAACAAGGCCGTATCTGCTTCGATGGCATTCCTATGAATGAAATAGAACCGGAAAGCCTGATGCAACGCATATCAATGGTCTTCCAAGATGTCTACCTCTTCCAAGACACGATACGAAACAACATCCGCTTCGGACGCAACGATGCCACAGACATCGAAATTGAAGAAGCCGCCCGCCGCGCTTGTTGCCACGATTTCATCATGCGGTTGCCACAAGGCTATGACACTATGGTGGGCGAAGGTGGATGTACGTTGTCCGGCGGTGAGAAACAACGCCTCTCCATTGCCCGTGCCATTCTAAAAAATGCTCCTGTCATTTTACTGGATGAAGCTACCGCCTCACTCGATCCTGAAAACGAGGTGGAAGTGCAGAAAGCCATCGATACCCTCATCCAAGGCCGCACGGTCATTGTCATCGCCCATCGCCTGAAAACCATTATGAATGCTGACCACATCGTCGTCCTCCAAGAAGGCAGGATAACAGAACAAGGCACACACGAGGAACTGCTACGAAACAAAGGACTTTACGCTCGCCTCTGGCAGATTCAGGAAGAAACTTCAGGATGGAAATTATAAATAGATATTCAATATTAGTTTATAGCATTAAGAAGCGAAGGGTAGTATTCATCTTGATGAGGAATCAATGCCAATGATTACCCCCAATCAATGCCAATGATTCCTACCAAAGGTGCCACCTTTGCCTCACGTCGTCGCCATGGATTCCTAAGCATACCCCATCAGATGCCTCTAAGAGACACAGACTCCTTGCGTATAAGCTACAAAAATACAGGCGCAGACTCCCCGACAACCGTCCGGGAATCCGCGCCTATGACAAAGCAGAACGACCGACTAAGCCACTTTTTCCGCCCGCTCCTTACGCTGGCAATACCGCTTACATTGGGCGCAAATGTCATAACCCAGCATCGTACCGAGAATGAAGTCCTCTTCGGGCGTCAACTGATTCAGCGGACGCGTCACCATGCAACGAATGGCATGGATGCACTCCGGCTTGCCGAAGAACAAGTTGATTTTCTTTCCGTCGATGGGTTGGATAAGATAATCAATGTGTTGCTTCTCCAACCGGGAGACGGCAAAAGACTCGTACTTGCGATTCACCGTGTAGAGCACCATCTGACGCACGCCTTTCTGAAACTCGTAGACATGGTTCAGGAAGACTTTCAGCTCGGAGGTCTGGATATCGGGCGGTAGTTTGTCCATCGTTCAAAATTATAAAGGTAAAGAATCAAAGGCTCTTTTGGAGATCGGCCACCCAAGCGTCAATGCGCTCGTCGGTTTTGTCACTCTCGTTCACTTCGTCCAAAGCCAGCCCTACAAAACAACCGTCCACCACCGAGATGGAGGAAGAGTAAGAATAGCCGTCCGTGCTCACTTTATTACCAATAAAAGTACAACCTGTACCCTGCAAATCCTCATAAAGCACGCCTATGGCATCGCAGAAAGTGTCGCAATAGGACTCAGAATCGCCACAACCGAACAGGCCCACCAACTTGCCGGACAAATCGGCCGCTTTCAGCACTTTCACGCCGTCATACCAATCATCCTGCATATCGCCGTCGCCCCACGTGGAGCTTCCCAACAGCAATACCTCGTATTCTTTCAACATAGCTTCTGTCAACTTATCTGCGCTATGCACGTCCTGTGCGGACACTCCCAATTTATCGGCTATGCGGTTAGCCAAATCCTCACATGTTCCAGTACTGGAACCATAGAAAATACCAATTTTTTTCATTGTCATCATACAGTTAAATTGCTGATTGCAAAGTAAGGACATTCCCGGTTAAGCCGAAATACCCACTTATCGGGATTTCAACCGGGCGCGCTCCCCACAATCGGCTAACTATATATAGGGATTCTAAAATAAAGAAAAGTATTACGGGATAATTCCTCGAAATGCCGTACATTTGTCCCCGTCATGCATAGATGTATCCGATTCATAGTGCTCCTACTTCTCCTCACGATAGGACTGGAAGGCTTCGCCCAACAGCCGGAAGCGACTCAGCCTCAACCGTCCTACCTGACCCACCTGTGCGTGTACGAAGGTGACACCATCCCCTACGTTGCCCTGCCAGCAGTGTATATCTACCAGCCACTGCAATTCAAGAACAAGCGCCAGGTACGCCGCTACAACAAGCTGGTGCGCGATGTCAAGAAGGTATTGCCCATCGCCAACGAAGTACAACGCGCCATCATCGAAACCTACGAATACCTGATGACCCTGCCCGATGACAAGGCTCGCCAACGCCACCTGAAAGCTGTGGAAAAGAGCATCAAGGAACAATACACTCCCCGCATGAAGAAACTGACTTTCTCACAGGGCAAGCTGCTCATCAAACTGGTGGACCGCCAGACCAACTCCACCGGCTACGAATTGGTGAAAGCCTTCCTCGGCCCCTTCCGCGCGGGTTTCTACCAAGCCTTTGCCGCCCTCTTCGGTGCCAGCCTGAAGAAGGAGTATGATCCCGAAGGCGAGGATGCCATGACCGAACGGGTGGTGCGGATGGTGGAGAACGGACAGTTATGAGTTGAATTATTAATTGTCTCACCTCCGTTACAAGTCCGTTATAAGTCCGTTATAAGTCCGTTTTTGGGTATATGCACAAACGGAGCATCACCCCAAGGACAATGGACTTATAAGGAGGCAGAAGCGAATGGATAACAAATTATTTATAACACACCAAGGATCATATAACATTTTTTCAATACGGAAATACGAAGTAAACTCTGAAAATACTCACTCCGGCTGCACCTCATTCTTCGACGGCAGCTCTTTCCAACCCTCGCCGAAGGCATCGTAAGCATCGGTCACCACCACGAAGGCAGTGGGATCGGCCTCCTTGATCTTCAACTTCAAGCCCGTCACCTCCTTGTAGCTCACCACGAGAAACAACATCTCCTTGTCTTCTTTTGTATAAAGACCGCTGCTCTTGATGCAGGTAGCCGTACGATCCATGTCTTGGATGATATACTGATGCAAGTCGGTCAGTTTCTTGTTGCTGATGACAAAAATAAGTTTATCATTCTTCTCACCGTTGATAACTCTTGCCAAAACACGCGAGCAGACAAAGATGGCAATGAGCGAATAGAACGACAGATGCCACGAAGGCTGGCTGACATCTTCCGCACCACCCACGCCAAAACCGATGACCACCAAGCCAAAGCATACCACAATACCATCCACCAACAAGATAGCGTTGGAGAAACGGATATGCGCATATTTCTGGAGAATCATCGCCACAATATCCGTGCCGCCCGTAGTCGCTTGATTACGCACTACAATGCCCTGCCCTATGCCAATGATTGCCGCGCCAATAACCGTAGTTAGCATCAGATGGTCTGTCATATCAAATGCACCGCCCAACAATTGCGAGGGATCCAGCGCATGCAGAGCTTCTTCCGAAGGATAAGACAAGGCGGAAATGACGTTCATGATAAGCGGAGTGGTCAAGGCCGCAGCAATGGTACGCCCACCCAACTTGGCACCCAGCAACACCACGGACAGGATGAGCAACGGAATGTCAAACATATAGCCGAATGTACCCACCTGAATGGATGGAAACAAGTTGTGCAACACAATACTGGCACCATACACACCGCCGGGCACCAAGTTATAGGGATTGATAAAGAACACGAATCCCGCCGCCATAATGGTGCAACCGACGAAAATGTTTATCCAAGAAAAAACTGTCTTACGCATATATCTTATATTTATGCGGCAAATATACGGAAAATCTATGGAATATCCGCCAAAATTCAGCAGAAATGCGAATTTGAAATTGGGAATTAAGTAGTTAGGAGAAAATCGCGGAAGTTGGATAGAGGGCTGAATAGCGTTTCAAAGCGGATTGGAGAAAGAGAACGGTTTCCTAATCGTTACCCGTCAGAAATGCAGATTTAACAGTCACCGTTCCGTTTGCGCCGCTCTGCGTAGGTTTGCTTGTCAAGGTTTAACTCGTTGATTTATAGTTTTGCAACCAAAAAAGAACGAGTATGACAAGGAGCACATTTCGCGTGCTGTTCTATGCGAACGGCAGCAAGGAGAAGAATGGAACTGTCCCCATCATGGGACGGGTTACAATCAACGGAACGGTGGCGCAGTTCAGTTGCAAGCGGAGCATCTCAAAAGAACTTTGGGATGCAAAGGGCAACCGTGCCAAAGGCAAGAGTTTGGAGGCAAGGGAAACGAACCTTGCGCTTGACAACATCAAGGCGCAAATCATCAAGCACTACCAGCGCATATCCGACCGTGAGGCGTTTGTGACGGCAGAGATGGTACGCAACGCCTATCAGGGCATAGGCGGCGAGTATGAAACGCTGCTCAAAGCCTTCGACCGTGAGAACGAAGTGTTCAAGAAGCGTGTTGGCAAGGACAGGAAACTGGCGACTTACCAGTCAAGGGTAGTGGCAAGGAACTATGTGGCGGCGTTCATCAAGTCGTTCTACAAGCGCAGCGACATGTCGATGCTGGAGCTTACGCCCGACTTCATCAAGGAGTTTGCGGTCTATCTCTCCACGGAAGCGGGATTGCGCAACGGCACGATATGGGAAAAGTGCATGTGGCTGAAAGG
>DXBX01000071.1 GCA_019116285.1 Candidatus Bacteroides merdigallinarum | reverse complement strand
CTTGCCGTCTCCGTTCCGGTTGCATCCCGGCAGTTGGAGAGTCCCGTGCTCCCCGGTCTGTTGGTAACACGAGCGGAAGATGCCGGCAACGTCCCCGTCATAACCGGCAAACTGTTGCACGGCCCATTCCGTGGCCACTTCTTGCGGGATGCCGTAGGCATTGAGCAGATAGCCCGTGCGCATGATGTACTGGTTGTGGTTATGGGCGGTATATTCCACGCCTTCCTCGGCCAGCCGGTGCTCGATGACACGGACGGCTTTCTTCAGCGCTCTGTCGGGTGACATTTGTTTCTTCGGCGGGACCACCTCCACGGTGAAAGGCGTGGCCTCCGGGTTGAAGTAGACATCCGGGTCGTGTGCCAGGCCGCTCAGGCGGGTGATATTCTTGCATTTCGGGTCAAAAGGATGCTGCAACAGTTGGCCATAATGTTGATTGATCGTTTCAAAGGCAGAGGAGTGCAAAAAGGCTGGCGAAGAAGAAGGTTTTCCCTCCGGATGTTGCTCGGCATAAGCACAGATAACGCGCAGGCCGGTTCCACTGATGGTGGTATAGGCCAAGAGGGTATGCGGGTCATTGCGTACCAGCCGCACACATTCCGCCATTCGTTCCGCAGGCACATGATCGAAGTCCGCCAGGCACAGCCGGGTATAGCCACAGATGTCTGTCTTCAACTTTCCGTTCCGGAAGCGTACCGATACAGCAAAGCAGAAGCAATTGGACTTTTCCCGTCCGGCAGCCGTGGGCTTGTCGTGCAGCAGGTAGTAGCGATGCTTCCGCGTGTGTTCAGCTGTAAGCGCGTCATGACGGATCAGTTCGACAATGTTTTCCAAGGTCGTTTCGACGGGACGGGTGTCCGCATAGCCTCTAAAAAGGCTGATGGAGTTGTTTTCCATTTCCATGATAAATAATTTAATTAATAATTTTTTTCACTCCAAAGGTAGGATTCCGGGATTAGTTGTCCAAATGACTGTTTGCACATGTCCGAACAGGTTTAAACCTCTTTAACAAAGGACATCCGCTCATAGCTAAGAGCGGGTCATTAAATATTTAATTAACAATATTATGTCAAAAGAAGAAAGAAAGCCGTATGCCAGTTTGGGCAATTTCATTGCCTGGCTTCAAAATGAGATGTTGGTGAATCGTCGCCGTTTGACCAACGAGAATGTTTACAGTCCCTTTCAGATGAGCAGCAGCACGTTTGCCGATGTAAAAAAGGGCGTTCGTTGACGTTGGGCCCCTACCTCAAGGTACTGGCTCGTTTGATACGGGTGGCCCTACGGGAGGAAAATGCCCTGCGTCGGGATGAATTGCTGATGCGATTTGCGGATGCAGCCGATGAGGACATCAGTCACTTGCCTAAACCCGGCGGGAAGAAGGCGGCAAAGCAGCCGTCGGACAAACCGGATGAAACGGACAGCTGATCCCGGTCAGTCGGCTACCTTGACAGCTTGGCACCTGCAAATACAACTTTCCATACGTGCGTGAACTATACATCGATTGTTAATTTCCTTTTAACATTCAATCAAGACTTCACACGCGTATAAGAAGTTGTATAAAGAGATGCCAAGGTGTCAAGCTGCCGGATAAACTTTAAACCAAAAACAACCATGAGACCCTTTATCCAGACCTCCGCCGGTGCCACCTTCTACCTGCGGAGTCACATCACCTTGATGTACCGCAAGGACTACGTGGAATACATCCTCAAGCTGGGCAACGGCTACTACGGCGTGGCCAATTTTGTGCTGCAGCGTGTGGACCAGGCCCTGCTCCTCACGGACTGGGGCGACTTTTTCCGCCGCATCTCCAACCACGAAGACCCCGACAAGCTGATGCGTATGTTGCAGAAGCCCTGTCCCACGGTGGTGGACGTGATGACGGGCAAGTCCGGCTACTCGCTGGTCAGAGACCACCGCAACGACCTGATGCGTGTCGGCTGTCCCCTTCCCATTTCCGTGGACGCCCCTTTGCTCTCCATCGTTGCCGACACCCGGATCGCGGACAAGGCCGTCGACCTCCTGGACTACAGCCTCCGTCTCTATCACGAGATATATGACCATTGTCCGTTCCCGGGGTGGAAGAAGGGGTTGGAAGAGGTGTTTTAGGAAGGGGAAAAGCCAGCATATGGACAACAAACCACGTACCGACATTGAACGGACCCTGCTGAAGACAGAAATTGAAGCAGTGTTCCATAAACGCAATATAGACAGTGATTGCGACACCATCGCACGCCTGCTTGAACCCTATAGGAAAACGCTTTGTGAATCGTTGAGACAAGGCAATCATGCCGATGCAGTGACAATACTGCTTGAAGTGTTCGAAAGTCTTTCTTATCACTTCGTGCAAGGCGAGCATTATGATTACTTCGACGATATGTATTCGCCCGATTATGTTTGTCAGGATATGATGAAGGCAGTTATAGATGCTATAAAGAGCGGCCATTTCCCGACAGAGGAAGTACAGCGGCTGAAAGACGGAATGGAAAAGTTGAAACATACGGAGGCATACGAAGAGTACGGTGTGCCGTTTGCTATAGGGGAGTGGGAGAGGTTTCAAGGGGATGAGGATTGATCGTTATTCACAGTCATTTTACATGTGGTATATGGGGGATGTTAGAACCTCGGAGGAGGCAGCACTATTTGTTATGACTTATACGGAATTATTTTGGCCACGCGCGTAAGCGTCCAAAACTGACGTATTGCGAATCTTAGGTTGAGTAATTACTTTCGCGCTGTAATCATAAAAGAGAAAAGAAGATGTACAGCAGTGAAGATTTTGAACGTCTCTTCATCCGTTACAAGGGTGA
>DXBX01000070.1 GCA_019116285.1 Candidatus Bacteroides merdigallinarum | reverse complement strand
ATCAAGTTGCCGCCTCTGAGAAAGAGTCCCGATCAGCACATCGCGCTCAGACCAATCCACCTTTGCCAACTTGGTTTCGATACCTCTGGGCAAAGTCGTCCTCTCAAAAGCGGAGGCTGGCGAGTCCGCAATCAGTTGATCCAGCATTTCCGTGACCATGGTAGTTGCAGAGGGTAAAAACGGAAGGCCACCAATATTTACCTTGTCAATACTCTCAAAAAAGCGATGGTTTCGATACTCATCCTCATTGCTGTATGGGAAGAGCACATATGCGCCGAACATCGTCCGTTCAAACGGGGATACACCGCTTCGATATACGATGGCGTCTCGGTATCGATGCATGGTGTTAATATCCCCGATTTCCGGCCCAGGCGTATGGCCGACAGAGGCATAATAGTCCGTTCCCGGAAGTGCAGGGTTAATGCGATACTTTGCGTCGAATACATATTCGTACAAATCACGTGCTCTGGCCAGCTGAGCTAAAGAGGCGTTCGCAAAATGCAACCGTTTCACTTTCGTTCTTTTTAGGTGACTCAGCGAAACGGCTGCAAAGTTAGGCATTATTTTTATTCCAGCAAAATTTTAGCGGAATTTTATTTGCTCCGTTGCTTTTCTTTGTATTTCACCAGTTGTTTTTCCAAAGCCTCCAAGCAGAGATCTACCGCTTCTTCAAACGTATCGCATACTTTGCTTGCATAGAACTCGCCGTTCGGAACCAGTACTTTAACCCCGGCTTCTTTATTCTCGGCAGTCTCCGGCTTCACAACCTTCAATGACACCTCGACTTTCTTTATATCATCGTAAAACCTTTCCAGTTTCTGCGCTTTCTTCTGGATAAAAGCCTGCAGACGTTCGGATGCGTCAAAATGAATCGATTGAATTCTTACTTCCATACTTACCTCCTTTTTATTAAGCCCGAGGATGGGCTTGGTTATACATTCTTTTAAGTTCCTCGAAAGTGGTGTGCGTATAGACTTCCGTCGTCGCCAAACTCTCGTGCCCCAGCAGTTCCTTTATCGAGCCCAGTTGAGCGTCATGATTCAGCATCTGCGTCGCAAAGGTATGCCTCAGCACGTGGGGAGACTTCTTCTGTACGGTCGCCACCTTCGAAAGGTTTCGCTTCACTATATTATCAACGATACTGCGGGATAATTGTTCACCGGATTTACGGACAAAAAATGCTTTTGCCGGCGCGGCAATTGTCTCATTCCGCAACTTGACATACATTTGCAAGTCTTTCCTCAACTCTTCCCCGACAGGAACCAGGCGTTGCTTATTCCTTTTTCCCGTCACCTTGATTTGAGACGAAGCGAAATCCACATCCACATCCTTCAATCCTATCAACTCCGACAATCGGATGCCGGTCAGATAGAACGTCTCAATAATGACACGATCCCGACACGCTTCAAACCCGCCTCCAAAGTCCACATCATCCAGCAACCTATTCATCTCCGCTTCCTTCACAAAGACCGGCAACTTTTTCTTGTTCTTCGGCCCCGCTACTTTCCGCGAAGGATTGACCTGGCAAATGTCTCGCTTTAAGAGGTACTTGTAGAAAGAATGCAAGGTGCTCAGTTTCCGGTTAATGGTAGTGGTGGCACGCCCCGCGTCCATCAGATGAATGACCCACGCACGTATCTCCTTCGCACTAACCTCGGCAAGCGACCTCCCTTTCCCGGATTCTCCGATCAAGAATGCTTCAAACTGAAGCATATCTTCCTTGTACGATTTGATGGTTTCCTGCGAATAATTCCGCTCGTACAACAGATAATCCAAGAAAGAATCTATCAAGTCCATATCGTTACATAACTATTTCATGCAACGAATGTATGAAAAAGAATTCAATAAATCAAAGGATTTTACGAAATATTAATCCTCCATTTGCTTAAGCTGCTGTACATACACAGCACGTTCTTTCTTAAGTCTCTTAATTACAGACGGTTTGTCGAATTGCTGTCTGCTTCTCAATTCCTTAACGATGCCCGTCTTCTCAAATTTACGCTTGAATTTCTTCAGCGCCTTTTCGATGTTTTCGCCTTCTTTTACAGGTACTACAATCATTGTTTTTGGTTTAAAATATTAATGGTTAAAAGTTTAATTGCCAAATTCGAGCGGCAAAATTACACATACTTTCATTATTTACAAAACTTTCGGCATTTTTTCTGTAAAAATAATCCGAATATATCAGGGAAAGCCTAACAAGCTCATATTTCCGACCTTAATAAATATAGGAGAACGGATGTTCTCTCAACCATACCTATTATTATATAGCAAGAACAACACAGAGACTCCACAGAAGGCTCACTCCACTTTCAATTTCCCCGGTCTCACATCCGGCAAGAATACCGCAACCACCCCCATCAACGGCAGCCAAGTGCTGACGTGGAAGATAAACTCTATACTGGTAATGTCAGCCAGCCAACCGAAGAAAGCCGAACCGATGCCACCCAAACCGAACATCAAACCGAAGAAAATACCTGCAATCATTCCCACCTTGTCCGGCATCAAGTCGGTGGCATACACCACAATAGCTGAGAAAGCCGAGGCTATCACCAATCCCGTAATAACGGCCATCACCAAGGTGCCAAACAAGTTCAAGTAGGGCATAGCCAGCGTGAAGGGAGCCGCACCCAGGATGGAAAAGAGGATGACATACTTACGCCCATAACGATCACCCAGGAAACCGCCGACCAGCGTACCAATGGCAAAAGCCGCCAAATATGCAAACAGGCAATATTGAGATTGCTGCACCGTCAACCCGAACTTCTCTATCAGATAGAAGGTGAAGTAACTCGTCATACAGGCGTTGAAGAAGTATTTCGAGAAAATCATCAGCACCAGAATTCCCAGGGAAATACGAACCACCCGCCGCGGCAAAGTCGAAACTCCCACCCCGCTCTTACGGTGCGAGGTCTTTACCTCGCGCAACACCAGGCTATACCAATACCCCACCCGAGCCAACAGGAAAGAAGCCAGCAGTGCCGCCAATGCAAACCATCCCACAGCATGCTGCCCGAAAGGAATAACGATCAAGGCCGCCAGCAACGGACCTACGGCACTGCCTCCATTGCCACCCACTTGGAAAATGGATTGCGCCAGGCTCTTCCGACCTCCCGAAGCCATCTGCGCCACCCGCGATGCTTCGGGATGAAACACCGACGATCCGCAACCGATCAAAGCCACAGACAACAGAATCAACAGGAAATTGGAGGCAAACGCCAAAGCCAGCAACCCGACCAGCGTGAAGCACATCCCCAACGAAAGAGAATAAGGTTGCGGATGCCGATCAGCATACAATCCGATAAAAGGCTGGAAAATAGAAGAAGTCAGCTGAAAGACCAATGTAATCACGCCGATCTGTGCGAAAGAGAAACCAAACGTATCCTTCAGCAACGGATACAAGGCGGGAATGACCGACTGAATCATGTCGTTCAGCAAATGGCAGGTGCCCATCGTGAACAAGATAGCATAGGCGGTGCCTTGCGCGATGCGGGGATGCCCCTTTACTTTATCCCAAACGGAGTGTATCATACGAATCTGTTATTTATACCACCGAAAAACGGTGTGCAAAGGTATATCATTTCTCCCAAGAAGACAAACGGGGGGGGGAGGAAAAGAAACAGCGGAAAAATTTCCGTATTAAACGGAAATCCGTACCTTTGGAGAAAATTAATCCATAACAGCTATTTGGCATATGAATAACCCCATTAAGAAACGCATCGAACAACTGCGCGGGATGATGCAGCGGGAGCAAGTATCCGCCTTCATCATCCCCAGCACCGACCCGCACATGAGCGAATATGTGGCTCCTCATTGGCAAGCCCGCGAATGGTTCTCCGGCTTCACCGGATCGGCCGGCACCTTGGTAGTCACACTCAACGAAGCCGGTTTGTGGACAGACTCGCGCTACTTCCTCCAAGCCGCCGAACAACTGAAAGGGTCGGGCATAGACCTATATAAAGACGGATTGCCCGAGACGCCGGACATCCTGACCTTTCTCCAAAACCGCCTTCAACCGGGTGAAGCTGTAGGCATTGAAGGACAAGTATTTGCCTCCGCCTCAGCAAGTGCCTGGCAAAGTGCTTTGAAGGGGTGGTCAATCTGCCTACAAAGCATCGACAATCCTTTTCAAAGCATTTGGACGGACAGACCTCCCCTACCGGCGGGAAAAGCTTTCATTCACGAAGCGGCCTATGCCGGGAAAAGTTGCCTGGAGAAATTAACCGATATCCGCTCCCGCATGTCCGAAGCCGAAGCAGATGCCCTGCTGCTCTCCGCCCTGGACGAAATAGCCTGGACACTCAACATCCGCGGCAAGGATATCCACTGCAATCCGGTAGTCATCAGCTACTTGCTCATAGAGCCGGAGAAAGCCCATCTTTTCATCCTGCCATCCAAAGTAGATGAAACTTTGGAAACCTATCTGACAGAGAATGGAGTGGAAATGCATTCTTATGAAGACATAGAAGCCTTTCTGAGCAACGCTTCCTATCCGACCCTTTGGCTGGAGAGCGCTAAAACCAACTATGCGCTTCGTATGGCTATACCATCCACTTGCCAACTTCTAGACGCTCCCTCGCCCGTCTCCTTGCTGAAAGCCGTACGCAACGAAGTGGAAATCGAAGGGTTACACCGGGCCATGCAACGCGATGGCATAGCCTTGGTGAAATTTCTAAAGTGGCTGGAAGAGGCTGTACCCCAAGGTCAAGAGACAGAAATCAGTGTAGACAAAAAACTGCATACTTTCCGCGCCGCCCAACCGCTCTACATGGGCGAGAGCTTCGACACCATAGCAGGCTACCGCGAGCACGGGGCCATTGTTCATTACGAAGCGACACCGGAAACCGATGTACCACTCCGACCGGAAGGCTTTCTGTTGCTGGATTCAGGTGCCCAATACCTGGATGGTACCACGGACATCACACGCACCATTGCCCTCGGCCCACTGACGCAAGAAGAAAAGGAAGACTATACTCTCATCTTGAAAGGACACATCGCCCTGGCCACAGCAGTCTTCCCCGAAGGCACGCGGGGTGCTCAATTAGACGTATTGGCCCGTATGCCCATCTGGCAACACCACATGAACTACCTGCACGGCACAGGGCACGGCGTAGGCCACTTCCTGAATGTACACGAAGGCCCCCAAAGCATCCGCATGAACGAGAATCCGATAGCCTTGAAAGCCGGCATGCTGACCTCCAACGAACCGGGTGTCTACAAAGCCGGTAGCCACGGCATACGCACAGAAAATCTTATGCTCACGATACCCGCAGGCGAAGGCATGTTTGGCAATTACCTGAAGTTCGAGACGGTCACCCTCTGCCCCATCGACACCACAGGCATCATCCGCAAGATGCTGACAGATAAAGAAATCCGCTGGTTGAACGATTATCACCAAACAGTGTATGAAAAATTATCTCCCGATTTGAACGAAGAAGAGCGAGAATGGTTGAAAGAGAAATGTCAAAGCATCTAAATACTACTTTATGGCACTGATAAAATCTGTAAGGGGATTTACCCCGGAAATAGGAAAGAATTGCTTTTTGGCAGACAATGCTACCCTCATCGGCGATGTAAAACTGGGGGATGACTGTAGTGTATGGTTCAACGCCGTATTACGCGGAGACGTAAATTCCATCCGTATCGGCAATGGCGTAAACATCCAGGACGGCAGCGTCTTGCATACACTGTACGAGAAATCGACCATCGAAATCGGCAACCACGTATCCATTGGGCACAATGTCACCATACATGGAGCTACCATCCGCGACTATGCACTCATCGGCATGGGAGCTACAGTACTGGATCATACCATCGTAGGCGAAGGAGCTATTGTGGCTGCAGGTGCCTTGGTATTAAGCCATACAGTCATTGAACCCGGAAGTATCTGGGCCGGTGTCCCCGCAAAGTTTATCAAGAAAGTAGACCCGGAGCAAGCCAAGGAATTAAACCAGAAAATAGCCCACAATTATCTGATGTATGCAGAATGGTACAAGTGACGATTAACGACTGACAATTGACAATAAAAAGCGAAGGATGAAGAATCGCGTCCAAGCCTATGGGCCACCCGGATTCTTCATCCTTCGACTTTATTTCTTCTCGCTTGCTCTATTTCTCAAACGGAATCATACTCAGTATCTTTTCCGTGGCTCCGGCATGTCCGGTGACATAAGCGCCGGCTTTCTCTCCAGTCTCTCTGCGGAACGTCTCATCGGTCAGCAAACGATCCAACAAACCATACAGTTCTTCGCGGCTCTTGATCGAATAGGCACCACCTGTCTCTATCAATTCCACAGCCTCCTGAAAATTCTGATACTTAGGACCAAAAATAACCGGTATGCCATAGACAGCTGCTTCCAACGTATTATGAATGCCGACTCCGAAACCGCCACCGATATAAGCAATCTCGCCATAACGATAAATGGAGGAAAGCAGTCCGAAACAGTTAATTATCAAGCAATCTGCCTTTGCAATATTCCGTTCATCCGCACGGGTATAGAACACGTAGGGACGCTTCAACTTGGCTGTGATTTCTACCAGATGATTCTCATCGATGACGTGCGGAGCTATAATCATCTTCACTTCCGGATGATTATTGAAATAGTCGATAAACAAATCCTCATCGGGTTGCCAGGAACTCCCCGCAATGAAGGTTGTTGCCCCGTTCTTGAAGCGCTCCACCAACGGCAAATCTTTCGCCTCGCCACGTATTTGCAAGACACGGTCGAAACGCGTGTCGCCCACAACGGTCACTTGCTGGATACCTATCTTGGCCAAGAAACGCTTAGAAAGTTCATTCTGTACGAACAAATGGCTAAAGTCCCGCAACACATTGCGATAGGTGCCTCCATACCACTTAAAGAACACCTGTCCCCGCCGGAAAATGGACGAGATGCTGTAGACAGGAATCTGCCGCTTGTTCAATTCATCCAGATAGTTCTTCCAAAACTCATATTTGATGAAGAAAGCCATGCACGGATTGGCAATATCCAGGAACTTGCGCACATTGCGACGCTTGTCGAACGGCAAGTAGCACACAACATCCGCCCCACGGTAATTTTTCCTCACCTCGTACCCCGAAGGCGAAAAGAAAGTGAGCAGGATGCCATACTCCGGATAGCGGGCCCGGATGGCTTCAATCAACGGACGTCCTTGCTCGAATTCACCCAATGAAGCGGCGTGAAACCAGATGTAACGGACATCCTTGTCCAAACGCTGGCGCAAAATTTCGTAGGCAATCCAATGGCCTTTCATCATCTTGCGGGGTTTGCGACTGAAAGGTGCGGCCAAATGCACCGCTATATCGTAAAGGGCTATTGCCAAATCATAGAGCATGACACTTCTACTATATTAAATATTCCAATCGATTATTGCACTCCATTATCCATTCACCGCATCACTTCAACACTTCCACGGCACGGGCAATGCGCTTCAAGGTCTCTTCCTTGCCCAGCAACTCGGTGATGTCGAACATATGCGGCCCCTTGCACTCGCCTACCACAGCCAGACGGAAAGCATTCATCACGTTGCCCATGTGGTAGCCCTTCTCCGTAATCCAGCCAATCACAATGTCTTCCGAATGTTTGGAGGAGAAGTCCCCAATGTTTTGCAGAATCTCCATCAATTCGCCCATAATACGCGGGGTATCGGCACTCCAACGTTTCTTCACATCCTTCTCGGCATACGTATCGGGAGCCACGAAGAAGAAACGAGCCTGCTCCCACAATTCTTTCACGAAATTTACGCGACCTTTCACCAAGGAAACAACCTTGGTCAAATAAGCATCCGAGTAATCCTGCACCTGCACGCCATGAGCTTCCAATACCGGCTTAAACAGCTCGGCAATTTCCGCATCCGGCTTGTGCAAAATATACTCATGATTGAACCAAATGCCTTTCTTATAATCAAACTTGGCACCGGCCTTGCTGCAATGGCTCAGATTGAAGAGCTGCACCAGCTCATCCATCGACATGAGCTCCTGGTCATTACCCGGATTCCATCCCAGCAAAGCCAGGAAATTGATAACGGCCTCCGGCAGGTAACCGGCCTCGCGATAGCCGGAAGAGACCTCACCCGTCTTGGGGTCATGCCATTCCAAGGGGAAAACAGGGAAACCCAGACGATCGCCGTCGCGCTTGCTCAGCTTGCCGTTTCCTTCCGGCTTCAGCAACAAGGGCAAATGGGCAAAGGCGGGCATGGTATCTTCCCACCCGAAGGCGCGGTAGAGCAACACATGCAACGGAGCAGACGGCAACCACTCCTCGCCACGGATGACATGCGAGATTTCCATCAGATGGTCATCCACGATATTGGCCAAGTGATACGTGGGCAGCTCATCGGCAGATTTATAGAGGACTTTATCATCCAGAATCGAAGAGTTGATAACCACATCGCCCCGGATAATATCGGCCACATGCACATCTTCATTCGGCTCAATCTTGAAGCGCACCACATACTGCGTCCCTGCAGCTACCAGCGCATCCACTTCCTCCCGGGAAAGCGTCAGCGAATTGCGCATCTGCATACGCGTGGAAGCATCATACTGGAAATTGGGAATCTCCTTACGCTTGGCCTCCAATTCCTGAGGCGTATCGAAAGCGATGTAGGCTTTACCGGCATCCAACAACATCTTCACATACTTCTTATAGATGTCCCGGCGTTCGGATTGGCGGTAGGGGCCATAATTTCCTCCGAAGCTGACACCTTCATCAAACCGGATACCCAACCACTTGAACGACTCCAGGATATACTCCTCCGCTCCCGGTACAAAACGGTTGCTGTCCGTATCTTCAATACGGAAAACCAAATCGCCGCCGTGCTGACGGGCAAAGAGATAATTATACAAAGCGGTACGCACACCACCGATGTGCAAAGCACCCGTAGGACTGGGCGCAAAACGTACTCTGACCCTTCTTTCTGCCATTTTTATCTACGTTTATTTCTTTCTTTAACTTATTTAGACGGCAAAATTACGCCTTTTTTTCCATACTACTGATTTTTTTTGTACTTTTCGGCAAAAATTCGACAGATATGAGCGATTTTAAGATGAAAAAGGATTTTCTCCCGAGAAATTTGCTATACAAAGTTCTCATTTTCATAGCTACGGTAGCGGTGATTGTTTACTTTATGCCGCGAGACGGCAAATTCAACTATCAGTTTGACATTGGCAAGCCGTGGAAGTACGGGCAACTGATGGCAACGTTCGATTTCCCCATCTACAAAGATGCCAACGTGGTGGAAAGAGAACAAGACAGCCTGTTGCGGAAATTCCAACCCTTCTTCAACATCGACCGGAAGATAGAGGCCGATGCCCTAGGACGCCTGCAAGCTGACTACCAGAACTCACTGAAACAGACTTTGCCGGCCAACTATTTCCGCTACGTGCAACGGAAACTTGCGGAAATCTACGAGGCGGGCATCCTGTCTACCGAACTGCTGGATTCCCTGCAACGGGATAGCATCGGCAGCCTGATGGCAGTAGACAACAAACTGGCCAATCAACGGGACCTGGACGAAGTATTCTCCGTAAAAACAGCCTACCACTACATTCTGAAGGGGGACACTGTACGCTATCATCCGGATATCCTGCAAGCCTGCTCCCTGAACGACTACCTTGCCCCCAACCTGCAATATGACCGCCAACGAAGCGAAGCTGCCCGCCAAGAATTGCTGGACAACTACTCTTGGGCGAGCGGCATCGTACTGAGCGGACAGAAAATCATTGACCGAGGCGAAATCATCAACGCCAAAACCTATAACATCCTGGAGAGCTTCCGCAAGGAATCCATCAAGCGGAGCGAATCATTGGGACAAAAACGCCTGATGTTGGCAGGGCAAGTGCTCTATGTCAGCATCTTCATGCTATGCTTTATGCTCTACCTGGATCTTTTCCGCAAGCAATACTACAATCATAAGGGAGGGATGTCCCTGCTCTTCGCCGGCATCACCCTCTATTGCGCCGTAACCGGCCTGATGATGTCGCAGAACTTCCTCAATGTCTACATGTTGCCCTACGCCATGCTGCCCATCATCATCCGAGTTTTCCTGGATTCGCGCACAGCTTTCCTGACGCTGGTCATCACGGTGCTCATCTGCTCCGTCTGCCTGCGCTATCCGCATGAATTCATCCTGCTGCAATGCGCCGCAGGATTGACAGCCATCTTCAGCCTGCGGGAATTGTCGCAACGCTCCCAGCTCTTCCAGACAGCCGCCGTAGTGACCGTCACCTACGCGGCCACCTACTTTGCGTTCGAACTGATTACAGAGAACAATCTTACCAAGATGAACGGCTCGATGTATATCTACTTTGTCATCAACGGCATCCTGCTGCTCTTCACATACCCCTTGCTGTTTTTGGTGGAAAAGACGTTCGGCTTCACATCCAATGTCACGCTGGTGGAACTTTCCAACATCAACGCGCCTCTCCTCCGACGTATGTCCGAGACCGTACCCGGCACCTTCCAACACTCTATGCAAGTGGCCAACCTGTCCGCCGCGGCCGCCAATGCCATCAACGCCAATGCACAACTGGTACGTACCGGCGCACTCTACCATGACATTGGCAAAATGGAGCAACCCGTCTTCTTCACGGAAAACCAGTCGGGCGGTGTGAATCCGCATAAGAATCTGACGTACGAACAGAGCGCCCAAGTGGTCATCAGCCACGTGACCAACGGACTGAAACTGGCCGATAAATACAACCTGCCCAAAGTTATCAAGGACTTTATCACCACCCACCACGGCTGTGGCGTGACCAAATACTTCTACATTTCCTGGAAGAACGAGCACCCCGGCGAAGAGACAGATCCCACCGTCTTCACCTATCCCGGCCCCAATCCTTTCACCAAGGAGCAAGCCATCCTGATGATGGCCGACGCCGTGGAAGCCGCATCACGCAGCCTGCCGGAATATACCGAGGAAAGCATCGGAAAACTGGTAGATAAAATCGTGGACAGCCAGGTAGCCGAAGGCTTCTTCAAGGAATGCCCCATCACCTTCAAGGACATTGCCGTGGTGAAGAATGTGTTCAAAGAGAAACTTAAAACAATGTATCACACCCGAATCAGTTATCCGGAACTGAAGAAATAACCTCTGACGATATGGAAGAAAGACACTTAACCCGCGCCCGCCGTTTCCTGCAACGCCGGGGTATTGAAGCGCAAGATGTACAAGGTTTCTGCTTCATGAAACGCTACACGCCTGTATCCAACCGCCATAGCACTCAAAACAAATATGGGCCGGGATTGCTCACCTTGCGACTCAAGGACAATTCAGAGCGTGTGCTCACCTTGCATGCACGCCACCACCCGTCTTCTGTCATACGCTATCTCATGCAAGAGAATATTCCTTTCGAAAACCTTCACCTGCCCGACAATCCAATCAACGTTCCGGCCACTCCCCTAACCTACCGACGCCCTTCGCTTTACCTGTTTTGGCACGCCATACTTTGCCTGCTGGCCTTTTGCCTCGGTTTCTACCAGGCAGGCATCCGGGGAGGCACAGACGGCTTGCTGATTTCGCTTCCTCTCTTCGCCCTGGCCATTTACTGGGCTTACACTTTGCAGACACGCTTCTGCTATCTCTCCTTGGATGGGAAAGGCCTGCACGTGCACAGCATGGGGCGTGTCATAACCTATCCCTACGGACAACTACTGAAAGTAAATTTCGACTTCGCCCGCGAACAACAGTTCACGCACGTCATGGAAATACTGGAAAAGGACTGTCGCTATCACCTGTACTACATCGGGCGCGTACCCCGCACACAGCTTCAGGAAATCTGCCAGCACCTATGCCGGGCAGGTGTCGATGCCACCTGTAGCCTCAACACCGAGAAGCGATACTACGGAGATGTCTATCACGTGCAGTGAAGCAGGCCTGCACAGGCATCCTCCAGCAGATCGAGCACATATTCAAAGCCTTCCGCCCCTCCGTAATAAGGGTCGGGCACATGGTCAGCATTCGGATGGCGGGTACAATAATCCGTCATCCGACGCAGTTTGTCCCACTCCGCCGGCGAGGGGGCACGATCCCGCAAGTCGTCCATATTGCGGGCATCCATCCCAATAATCAGGTCAAAATCATAGAAATCATCCGTCGTAACCGGCCGCGAACGATGCACCAGATTGTATCCACGCCTGGCCGCATGGGCACGCATTCGCGGGTCGGGCAATTCGCCCCGGTGATAACTCAAGATACCGGCCGAATCTATCTCAAACTCATCGGCACGTCCGGCCTCCTCCACCAGACGACGCATTACACCTTCAGCAGCAGAGGAACGGCAGATATTGCCGAGGCACACAAAAAGAATCTTTTTCTTCTCCATGAAACAATCATTCCATTAACTATGAAGCCGCGAATGTACGAAAAATCCCGCAAGAGTCCAAAATGGCCGTTTACTGTTGCTGTTCCTCTTCCTCACGGCGAAATCTTACAGCCTCCCAATATTTCAACTTTTCTTCCATTCTACGTGCCTGCTCTTCCATCCACCACCTTTTCCATTTCTAGGTTTCACTTCTTTCATCCTAACTATCTCCGCCGCCAACAGATTCCCGCCTGTCAGCAACAGGAATAAGACGATGAAAATAAGATAATTCACCTGATAATACTTGCCTGCATAGCTGCGCACCAATGCCATCCCTGCAACCACATCCTCCCAATGAATCATGAGGCCGATGTATGTACCTACTATGAAACCGGTTATAGCAATCAGCCCCAACGAGAGCCAAGTCCGCTCCAACCGGAGCCTCTACAAACCTGTCCAAAATACCGGGACGGACAATAACATTGATAATACACCAACCAGCCGTAACATAATTTTCCTTTGTTAATTATACCCCCAAATTAGGCATTCTTTACGGGTACACCAAACTTATTCCTTCACATTGTATGAAAAGGGTTATCCATTGTATGAAAGTCGCTCCTGCTCCCTACCTGCTCCCTACCAACTCCTTGTCTATAGGCAGGGACAAGGTAGGGAGCAGGTAGGGAGGAGAGGCGACTTTGGGACATCTCAGAGGTATCCCGGAAAGCACCCGGATAACCGTCCGACGATTTGCAGGATACCGTCGTTTTCCGTACCTTTGCTTCCTCACTAACATCGAAACAAGAATAGTAATGAAACAAATATTCAGCCAACTGATAGCCAAGGCGCTCGGCATCACAGAGCGCCAGGCCACCCATACCATCGAACTGCTGGAGGAGGGAGCTACCGTCCCTTTCATCAGCCGATACCGCAAGGAACGCACGGGAGGACTGGACGAAGTGCAGATTGAAGCCATCCGAACCCAACACGAAAAACTGAAGGAGACGGCCAAGCGCAAGGAGACCATCCTGAACACCATCCGCGAACAGGAAAAGCTGACTCCGGAACTGGAGAAACGCATCGAGGCAACATGGGACAGCACGGAACTGGAGGATATCTACCTGCCTTTCAAGCCTAAACGCAAGACACGCGCCGAGGCTGCCCGGCAAAAAGGACTGGAGCCGCTGGCCACCCTGTTACTTTTGCAGCGGGAAGCGCATCCGGAAAAGGTGGCCGCACGCTACGTGAAAGGAGATGTGAAAGATGTAGAAGATGCGTTGAAAGGCGCACGGGACATCATTGCAGAGACCGTCAGCGAAGACAACCTCGCACGCCAGACGGTGCGCAACGCCTTTGCCCGGCAAGCCGTCCTGACGGCCAAGGTGGTGAAAGGGAAAGAGACGGAAGCCGCCAATTACCGGGATTACTTCGACTTCACACAGCCCTTGAAACGCTGTGGCTCACATCGCCTGCTGGCCATACGTCGGGCCGAGGCGGAAGGTTTGCTGAAGGTGTCCATCAGTCCTAACGACGAGGAATGCGTGGACAGACTGGAACGCCGCTTTGTCCGAAGCAACAACGCATCGGCCGGCCAAGTGACAGAAGCCATACAAGATGCCTACAAGCGCTTGTTAAAGCCAAGCATTGAGACCGAGTTTGCAGCACATAGCAAGGAACAAGCCGATGAGGAGGCCATCCGCGTCTTTGCCGGAAATCTGCGCCAGTTGCTCCTTGCCCCGCCCTTGGGACAGAAACGGGTGATGGGCATTGACCCGGGATTCCGCACCGGATGCAAGGTGGTCTGTCTGGACGAACAAGGCAACCTGCTGCACAATGAGAACATCTATCCGCACCCGCCTGTAAATAAGGGTAAGGAGGCAGCCGCCAAAATCCAACAAATGATAGAGACTTACCAAATAGACGCCATAGCCATCGGCAACGGAACGGCAGGGCGCGAGACAGAGGATTTCTTGAAACGGCTGACTTTCCGCCGGGAGATTCAGGTGTTTGTGGTCAGCGAACAGGGAGCCTCGGTCTATTCGGCCTCGAAAATCGCACGGGACGAGTTCCCGGAATATGATGTCACGGTGCGTGGCGCGGTATCCATCGGACGCCGCCTGATGGATCCGTTGGCCGAATTGGTAAAGATAGACCCGAAATCCATCGGCGTGGGGCAATACCAACATGATGTAGATCAGGCCAAACTGAAAAAATCATTGGACCAGACCGTAGAAAGCTGTGTGAATCTGGTGGGCGTAAACGTAAACACGGCCGGAGTACCCTTGCTGACCTACATCTCCGGCGTAGGTCCGCAATTGGCCAAGAATATCGTGGACTACCGCACAGCCAACGGTCCTTTCTCTTCCAGAAAAGAACTGATGAAAGTTCCCCGCATGGGCGCCAAAGCATTTGAGCAGTGTGCCGGCTTCCTACGCATTCCCCAAGCCAAGAATCCGCTGGACAACACGGCCGTCCATCCGGAAAGCTATCCGGTGGTGGAACAGATGGCCCGTGACCTGGGATGCACGGTGCCCCAACTGATAGCCGACAAAAAACTGCGGCAGCAGATAGACTTGAAACGATATGTCACCCCGACCGTAGGAATGCCCACCCTGACCGATATCCTGACGGAACTGGACAAACCGGGCAGGGACCCGCGAGGCCCCATACAGGTCTTTGAATTCGCACAGGATATCCGCACCATTGCAGACTTGCGCGAAGGAATGAAGTTGCCGGGTATCGTGACCAATATCACCAACTTCGGTGCCTTTGTGGACATAGGCATTAAGGAAAACGGTCTGATACACCGTTCGCAACTGGCCGATCACTATGTGGCCGACCCCAATGAGGTAGTCGCCATCCACCAGCACATTCGCGTGCAGGTAATCGGCATTGACCTGGAACGGAAAAGAATCCAACTGAAACGAGTGGAAGGATAAAGCAGGCACGGATCATGGCACGAGCACCGGGCGGAATGTTCCTATCCTTTAACAAAGGAAAAAATTAATAATAAATAGGACGATTTATTCCCCCGGTTGCCGGATTCTTCGTATCTTTGGGAAACATACCACAAACAGAAAGCCTATGAAACGGAACAAACTACTTATGCTGGCAATCGCCTTGCTTGCCACCCTACCGGTCTTCTCGCAGAAGACAAAGAAAATCTATGTGCCCAAAGCCGGCACCATGGTGGAGATGCTCACCGAAGAAGAGGCCAATCAAATCACCCACCTACGTCTGCAAGGAAAGTTGAACGCCGTAGACTTCCGACACCTGCGCGATGAATTCAAGCAACTGCGCTCGCTGGACATCTCGCAAGCCTCTATCAGCCTCTATGCCGGAAAGGGAGGGACGCAGGAAGGATTCCACATCTATCCCGCCAATACCTTGCCTGCCTATGCTTTCTGCAAAGAGAGGGATGAGTTCGCCTATATCGGCAAAGAGACACTGAGGCGGATTATCCTGCCTGCCGGCCTGAGAGAAATAGGGAAAGCGGCTTTCAAAGGTTGCAGCCAATTGGGCATCTGCCAGATACGCGACACCCATGCGCCACGGCTGGCCTCCGAAGCCTTGGCAGACAGCCTAACGGCCATCTTTGTCCCCGAAGGCAGCAGCAACACCTACCGGAGCCGGGAGGAATGGAATAATTTCGCGCTCATGGAGGGAGAACCTACGGGCGCCAAAGTGCAAATCAGCCGGATGGGCAGTCTGGCCAGTGAATTGGTGCAGAAAGGGAAGCAGCCCAAGGACATCAATTTCCTGACGGTGGAAGGAAAACTGGACGAGGCGGACTTTTCCCTCATCCGCGACTACATGCCCAACTTGGTTTACATCCACATGGAAAACTGTAACGCCAAGGTTATCCCGGCATATACTTTCACCCAAAAGAAGTTCCTATTGAAAGTCGTACTACCCAAAGAGCTGAAGAGCATCGGCCAACGGGCATTCAGCGGCTGCACACGCCTGTGCGGCACCTTGGTGCTCCCTCCCACCCTGACAGCCATCGAGTTCGGTGCTTTCATCGGATGTGATAACCTGCACCAGGTAGTGGCCACAGGCAATCAGATCACAACGCTGGGCGACAAGCTGTTCGGGGAGGAAGAGAGCAAACTGGTTTACCGCTAGTTGCTTTCTGCTTTGTTCTTCTCCAGCCATTGCACACGACGCACATCGGGCAAATGTTTGCTGGAGAAGTGCTCTATAAATCAATGCTCCGCATACATCCGCTCGCGCATCGACTTGATATGGTCGGACGAGATATAATCGTCGTACTCCATTATCTTGTCAATAGTGCCGTTGGGAGTCAGTTCGATGACACGGTTGGCCACGGTTTGGATAAACTCGTGGTCGTGCGAAGCGAAGAGAATATTGCCCTTATAAATCTTCAGGTTGTTGTTGAAAGCTTGGATGGACTCCAAGTCGAGGTGGTTGGTCGGTGTGTCCAAGATGAGGCAGTTGGCGTTGCGCAACTGCATGCGGGCAATCATACAACGCATTTTCTCGCCTCCGGATAAGACGCTTGCTTTCTTCAACACCTCTTCACCGGAGAAGAGCATACGGCCCAGGAAACCTTTCATATACACTTCGTTGCCTTCGCCGAACTGACTCAACCACTCCACCAAGTTCAGATCGGTATTGAAGAAAGCGGTGTTGTCCAGCGGCAAGTAGGCCGTGGTGATGGTGACACCCCAGTTATAGTGCCCGGCATCGGGCTTCATATTGCCATTGATGATTTCGAACAAAGCCGTCATTGCACGCGGGTCGTGTGAGAGAAAGACAATCTTATCGCCCTTCTCCACATTGAAGTTGACATCGCGGAAGAGGACGGTGCCGTCTTCCAAGGTCTTGCTCAATCCGGAGACTTCCAAAATCTGATTGCCCGGCTCACGTTCGGGGGTGAAGATGATGCCCGGATAGCGGCGGGAAGAAGGTTTGATTTCATCTACCGTCAACTTCTCCAGCATCTTCTTACGGCTGGTCGTCTGCTTGCTCTTAGCAACATTGGCACTGAAGCGGCGGATGAATTCCTCCAGTTCCTTGCGTTTCTCCTCCACCTTGGCCTTCTGATTCTGCTGCTGACGCAGAGCCAGCTGGCTGGATTCATACCAGAAGCTGTAGTTGCCGGCAAAGAGATTGATTTTTCCATAGTCGATGTCCACCGTATGGGTGCAGACAGAATCCAAGAAGTGGCGGTCGTGACTCACCACCAATACAGTATGCTCAAAGTTGGACAGATATTCCTCCAACCAAGTCACGGTTTCCATATCCAAATCGTTGGTAGGCTCGTCCAGCAACAGATTGTCCGGATTGCCGAAAAGAGCTTGCGCCAACATCACGCGCACCTTCTCCTTATTATTCAAGTCGGCCATCAGTTGATAGTGCTTGTCCTCCTTGATACCCAAGCCACTCAACAAGCTGGCGGCATCGCTCTCTGCATTCCATCCGTCCAATTCGGCAAACTTCTCCTCCAGTTCGGAGACTTTCAAGCCGTCTTCATCCGTAAAATCCTCCTTCGCATAGAGCGCCTCACGCTGCTTCATGATATCCCAAAGGATGGTATGCCCCATCAATACGGTATCCATCACCGTGAATGCATCCCACTTGAAGTGGTCCTGGCTCAAGACAGACAGGCGCTCGCCGGGGCCTAGCGTGATGCTGCCCGTCGTAGGCTCCAATTCTCCGGAAATCGTTCTCAGGAATGTCGATTTGCCTGCCCCGTTGGCACCGATGATGCCATAGCAGTTGCCACTGGTGAATTTCAGATTCACATCTTTGAATAATACCCTCTTGCCAAACTGTACCGATACGTTAGAAACTGTAATCATTCTTGGTTACTCTAAAAATAAATGATAATTGATAAGGGAATCGGGGCACACCGCCAGACATTGGCAGACACTCTGCCAAACATAGGCAAACGCTCTGCAGAACATTGGCCATCTCGCGCCGACTATCGACAGGCGTACCGTTGCCCGTCGTCTCCAAAATTCCCCTTTGCGGCTGCAAAGATAGCGAAAATACGCGAATGAATGGCAAAAACAAGTGTCAATATGACACAAAAGCATTAACTTTGCAGCCTTTCCCCAGAAATACGCCATTTTGGCAAACTTTTTGTAGGGGCGAAAGTATCTTCTGATGTAAAATAATAACAACAACGATATGGACAAGAAAGAAAAAATGAACGAGCAGGAAGAACCGCTGAAAGCAAAGAGCGAAAGCGAAGAAACGAAAACTTCCGACGAACAGGTTCAGGAACAAGAAGTTCCGCAGAACGAAGAGGATAAATTGGCCGATGAATTGCAGAAAGCGAAGGAAGTAATTGAGGAGCAGAAAGACAAATACCTGCGCCTTTCGGCGGAATTCGACAATTATCGCAAACGCACCATGAAGGAGAAAGCCGAGCTGATCCTGAACGGAGGCGAGAAAAGCATCAGCAGCATCCTCCCCATCGTGGACGACTTGGAGCGTGCGTTGAAGAATATGGAAACGGCAACGGATGTCCAGGCTGTAAAGGAAGGTGTGGAGCTGATCTACAACAAGTTCATGACGGTGCTGGGGCAAAACGGCGTGAAAGTCATCGAAACCCAAGACCAGCCGCTCAACACAGACTTCCACGAGGCCATTGCTGTCATCCCGGCTCCGGAGGAAGGTAAGAAAGGGAAAATCCTGGATTGCGTACAGACAGGCTATACATTGAATGACAAGGTAATCCGCCATGCGAAGGTTGTGGTAGGAGAATAAAAACATTGCATGGGCATGGAAAAAAGAGATTACTATGAAGTGCTGGGCGTCGCGAAAGACGCATCGGCAGACGAGATAAAGAAAGCATACCGCAAAAAGGCCATCCAATATCACCCGGACCGCAACCCGGGCGACAAGGAAGCGGAAGAGAAATTCAAGGAAGCAGCCGAGGCCTATGATGTGCTCAGCAATCCGGAGAAGCGTGCCCGATATGACCAATTCGGTCATGCAGGCATGAGCGGTGCAGCCGGCAATGGCGGACCGTTCGGCGGATTCGGCAGCGGCATGTCCATGGACGATATTTTCTCTATGTTCGGCGACATCTTCGGAGGCCACGGAGGATTCGGTGGTTTCAGCGGATTCGGCGGAGGAGGCGGTAGCCAGCAGCGCCATTTCCGGGGTTCGGATTTGCGCGTCAAGGTAAAACTGACCCTCAAGGAAATCTCCACCGGCGTCGAAAAGAAATTCAAACTGAAGAAATATGTCCCGTGTCCCCATTGCCACGGTAGCGGTGCCGAGGGCAACAGCGGCGTAGAGACGTGTCCGACCTGTAAGGGCACAGGTTCTGTCATCCGCAACCAACAGACCATTTTGGGCACCATGCAGACGCGCACCACTTGTCCCACGTGCGGAGGCGAAGGCCACATCATCAAGAACAAGTGTAAAGAATGCGGAGGCGAAGGCATTGTTTACGGAGAAGAGATAGTAACCGTAAAGATCCCGAAAGGCGTGGCCGAGGGCATGCAACTCTCCATGAGCGGCAAAGGAAATGCCGGCAAACATAACGGTATCCCGGGCGACCTGCTCATCTTGGTAGAGGAAGAGCCGGACAAGGAGCTGATTCGCGATGAAAATGACTTGATATACAACCTGCTGTTGAGCTTCCCCATGGCAGCCTTGGGCGGAACCGTAGAGATTCCTACCATAGACGGCAAGGTGAAAGTAAAGATAGAACCGGGCACCCAACCGGGCAAGGTACTACGCCTGCGCAGCAAGGGATTGCCCAGCGTGAACGGATATGGCACAGGCGACTTACTGGTGAACGTCAGCATCTACGTGCCCGAGACCTTGAGCAAGGATGAGAAAAAAGCCTTGGAAAGCATGGAGGCTTCGGACAACTTCCAACCGAACACGTCCATCAAGGAGAAGATCTTCAAGAAGTTCAAGAATCTGTTCGAATAAAAGGCTTCATAGCAATTTCCACTTATACCCAAAATCAAAAGAGCGGAGGTGTTTATGCACTTCCGCTCTTTTCATATCCGAAACATTCGTTTGACATCCCGAAGATGTCACACGACTTCTGATTTCTCGACAGACTCAGTTTCTGATTTCTTCCAGTTCTTGATAAAATCCTTCACAAACAGAATCCAACCCACGCAACCGACAGCAGCCAAGAATACAAAGCCCACCAGTATCATCAACTTATTAGGCTTGGCGGCACGCAAAGGCACCGTGGCCGGCTGAACTACCGTATAGACCGGCGTAATCTCCTGTACCTTGGCCTTGGCCATCTGCAATTGCTGGGATACGGTCGTGTACATCTGATAGGCCAGATTCATTTCATTCTGCAAGCGCTCCTGCTCGGCACGGTAGCTCAAAAGAACAATACTCTGGTTGGCGTCCACGAATTGGGCATATTTCTGCTGAGCCTTAGTATAATCTTGCTTAGCCTCGTCATACAACTTCTCCATATAGGCCAAGTCATGACGGGCTTTATTCGTACGGTAATCCGTGATGTAATTCTGCAAGCTATGCATAACCGTATCAGTCAAGGATGCAGAAATCAAGGCATCCTGCATGGTAACGGTCAGCGTAGTGACACCCGTTTTCTTATCTACGGAAACGGACAGGCGATTACTCAAGGCTTTTGCGATGCCCGATTCCTCCTGTGTCAGATGGAAAGGATCCAACTTGGCACTTTCTCCTTCCTCCTCCTCGCCACGGAACAAGGACATTGTCCATCCCAAGGCTTTGAAAGGAGCGGAAATTACTACACTCCACCAAGGGGAGCGCTGATGCTCCTTCAGGTAGACATACAAGGTAGTATCTATCTCGGCTTCCTCGCTCTTTACCCGTACATCAAACAGATTGATCAAGAAAGGAGTAGAACTCACAATATCAGGATACAATTCCGGAGACAAAGCATCCTCTCCGGAAGAGGAACCCAAATTAATGCCGGCCATGGCCGCCAAAGCGCCAATGCTTCCGGTACCACTCTTACCTCCGGTTTCGGGAGCCAGCGTAACACTAGTGGCATACTCCTTCGGGATGCTGAAGGCTACCACCAGAGCCACAATGACAGCAATGCCGCAAGCCTTGAATATCAGTTTCCGCTCGGCCCACACCTTTTGGGCAAGCTCTATCAGGTCGATTTCCTGCTCTTCCGGCTGCTGCGGATTGGTAGCAGGTTGTATAGTTGCTTCACTCATTTTCGCACATTTTTTACTTAAACAGATTAACCAATGTAGCAATCATCGTTGCCAATGAAGCCGTAGAGGTTCCTATGCTGAGAATTTCTGCAGGCGACATCTTGTTTGTCTTATCCTTGCTCGGGACGATAATCTCGCATCCGGGCTCTATGGCCTTGGAACTGCTCGAACGCGGACGGGCAACCGTACCATTCATATAAACCACATACGCCTTACGCTTCTTGGCACTGTTCCCGAAACCACCGGCCTGATCTATGTAATATTTCAGATTCTCACCTTTTTTATAGGTCACCGTATTGGGGTACATCACCGCACCGCTGATCTTCACCGTGCTGACATACTCAGGTACATAGAGGATATCTCCATCACGCAATACCAAGTCATCATCTGAACCTGGTTTCGCCAAGGCATCTTCCAAATTGATGCCGACCGAATAGAAGTCCGACTGATCCAACATGCTCACGGCGATGGAGTCCTGCCCGCTTCCGCTATTGGCCATGCGCAACACGTCATCCCTACGGCGTTTCTCGTCTTCCGTCATCGTACGGATCAGACGGGCACCGCGCACATAGGCATCCGGCGTAACGCCTCCGGCCTTTCCTATCAAATCGCTCAGACGTTCATTTTTCTTGGATAGGGCATAGTTGCCGCTGAAAAGCACTTCGCCGGCTATCATCACATTCTGCTGTTCGCGATAAGCGGGACTTCTGCGAACATAAACCTCATCAAAGGGCTCCAAATGGAAATCCTCGCTGCCTTCGCCCACCAGAAAGCCGTCTTTCAAGTCGAAGACAAAACTTTCTCCCACGATATTGCTGAAAGCTGTGCTCTTAGGATTCTTCACGCGACGGGCTACCTCCACCTTGGTCGTAGCGGCGGCTTCCAACAGGCCACCGGCCTGCACCACCAGATCTTCTATCGTCATATGCTCCGAATAGAGATAGGTGCCCGGATTGGCCACTTCGCCATGGATGGTCAGCGTAGCTTCCTCCTTCAAGTCATGAATACTGGGGATATAAATGACGTCATTCTTCTGCAAGGGGATATCGGCCGTAGTGCCGTTCAAGATGCCCTTCACGTCCACCTGGATGATCTCATGATCCAAATCTTCATGTTCACGATCCAAAATCGCACGGTTCAGGAAAGCATCGCCACGCACTCCCTCCGCCTTCTCAATCAGCTGCTTCACCGTATTCATCTCTGCGTCCAACTGATAAAGGCCGGGGCGATAGACGGCTCCGCGGATTTCGATACGGTTCTCAAAGCGCTGGAGGACAGAGTCCACCGTAACGACATCGCCATCATCCATGGGGAAGGTGGCATATTCCTTGTCATCCACATTATATACTTGCATCTCGCGACCGCTCTTACGGACAACGCTGATGGCTTTCTTATAGGCATCGCCCTTGAAACCGCCGGCATACTCCAGCAAACGGCCGGCCGTCTCGCCTGGCTTCAGTTCATAGAACATCGGGCGCTTCACTTTACCCAAAATCTGCACCAGAGACAAGTAGGGTTGCACCAGAATGACATCCCCGTCCTGCAAACGGATATCGTCTTTCATCTTACCTTTCAGGATAAAGTCATACACATCCAGGTCGGCAACTACCTTTCCGTCGCGCACCACCCGGATGCTGCGCAGGCTACCGATATCATTGACGCCACCCGCACTATACAAGGCATGGAAAACGGAGGCGAACGAAGACAGCATATAAGTGCCGGGCACGGCTACCTCACCCATCACATTCACCTGGATGGAGCGAATCTCGCCCAACGTCAGCTTCACCTGCGTATTGGGGACATTGGCCGATACACCCGAGTAAATCTTCGCAAATTCTTCTTTCAAGTAATCATTGGCCTCCTTCACGGTCTTGCCGCTCAGATAAACCGGGCCTAAATTGCTGACCAGGATGCTTCCCTCCGGCGAAATTGTCTCGCGGATAGTGTTTTCAGAAGCACCCCACACGTCGATGATAACCTCATCACCCGGCCCCAGACGATAATCTGCCGGCGTAGCCACATTCACATTCGGCTCGAAAGTCAGATTCTCGTTCGTAAAGATATTGTGGCCGAAAATCTGCTGCGTGGGATCTTCTTCCTCCTCCATATACCAGTCTTCCTCCCAAAGCAAGGAGTCGCTTTCTTGATCCATTTCATCCAGATTGGTTTGGAGGCGGTCACCTCCCTCCAGACGATTGCCTTGGAGTGAACGTCTCTTCTTCCGGGTATCCTGCCGGTCGCTCTCTCTCCGTTTGGTGGAAGATTTCTCCGACGAACGGGTGCGGGTACGTTTACCGTTCAAAGTCTCTCCCGATTGCTCGCCGGACTCTCCCCCTTGCTGGTAATCCTCGTAAATACGTTCTACTTGTTCGCGCGTCACACCCCGACGCATCAATTCTGCAGCAATCTGTTGCTGGCTTTTTCCGGCCTTACTGGCACTTTTCACATACTGGACAACCTGATCGTCCGTCATCTGCTGGGCCATCACCATACCGGCCACAGAGAACATCAGTGCGAATAACAGAATAATTCTACGCATAAAAAGATTTTTCAGTGAATGATTTTAATCTGTTTGCATGAGCTAAATCTAAATTGGGCACAAAGTTAGTGTTTTTTTTGCTTACATTCCTCCGGATACCTGCTAAGTTTTTCCCAAAAGCGCAGGATAAGCCCTTTTTCCGGCGTCAAAAGCCTTCATTTTCCGCCCATCCGATTTTTTTCTTCAAAAAAACGGCTATTTATTTGTAGATTCAAAATAAAGCTGTACCTTTGCACCCCGTAAACGAAACACAACAAGATCCGCCGTTATAGCTCAGTTGGTAGAGCAACGCATTCGTAACGCGTAGGTCGCCAGTTCAAGTCTGGCTAACGGCTCCCCAAGAGATGCGAAAGCATCTCTTTTTTTATATCCTCCTCTCCCCCAAACTAAACATTTGGCTTTGCAAAGACAAGCCGCCCACTTTGCAAGGATAAGCAATCGGCTCTGCGAAACAATGATTCAAAGAAAATTCGTATCTTTGCCTCATGGAAAAGAAAACAAAGAAAATTATCCTCTGGATTCTTGTCGTAACAGGCCTGGGCATAGCTTGTGCCGGCACCTTGGCTTACCTTTGGTTCGGTCCTCAATTCCGCCCGGAGAAGACCGCGTACCTCTATATCGACCGAGACGATACGATAGACTCTATATATAATAAGGTGGAAAAAGCCGGCCATCCGCGCGCCTTCTTCGCCTTCCGCTGGATGGCCCGTTATCGGAAGTATGAGCAACACCTCCACACGGGACGCTATGCCATCCGCCCCGGCGAAAGCGTTTACCACGTACTGAGCCGCCTGCGTTGGGGATATCAGGAGCCGATGAACCTTGTAGTGGGCAGTGTGCGACATATGGATCGACTGGCACGTCAGGTAGGCCGCCAACTGATGACAGACTCTGTCGAGATTGCCCGTCTCCTGGCGGACAGTGCGCACATCGCCGCCCTGGGATATGACCGTCAGACCCTTCCCGCCCTGTTTATCCCCAATACATACGAAGTCTATTGGGATATGACCGGGGAAGAATTTCTGGCGCGCATGGAGCAAGAACACGAACGTTTTTGGAATAAAGACCGCCGCACCAAGGCACAGGCACTGGGCATGACGCCCGTCGAAGTAGCCACCCTGGCCTCCATCGTAGAGGAAGAAACCAACAACCGGGAAGAGAAGCCTATCGTGGCCGGCCTCTACCTCAACCGCCTGCAACGGGGCATGCCCCTGCAGGCCGATCCGACCGTACGCTTTGCCGTAGGCGACTTCGGGAGACAACGGGTGACATATGCCGACCTGGCGTTGGATTCACCCTACAACACCTACCTGCACACGGGACTTCCCCCCGGCCCTATCCGTATCCCTACGCCTGAAGGACTGGATGCAGTGCTGAACCATGCCCGGCATAACTACCTGTATATGTGCGCCAAGGAGGACTTCTCCGGACGCCATAATTTCGCCTCCAACTATGCCGACCACTTGCGCAACGCACGCCGGTATCAGCAGGCTTTGAACCAACGAAAAATTTACCGATGAGCGTTATTGACAATCCTATGGCAAATTATTCGGTGGTATTATATACATAGTAATAGTAAAAACCGTATATTTGCAACATTATTGATAGTAATAACCATGACTAACGAAGCATGATGATGAAAAAACAACTCTTACTGGGAGACGAAGCCCTTGCACAAGGAGCGTTGGACGCCGGACTTTCCGGTGTCTATGCCTACCCGGGCACTCCCTCAACTGAAATCACCGAATATATCCAGGGTGCTCCCGAAGCCGCCGAGCGGAAGGTGCACAGCCGTTGGTCGGCCAACGAGAAAACTGCCATGGAGGCAGCCTTGGGCATGTCCTTCGCCGGCAAGCGCGCCATGGTGTGCATGAAGCACGTGGGCATGAACGTGGCCGCGGACTGTTTCGTCAACGCCGGCATCACAGGCGTACGGGGCGGGCTGATGGTAGTAGCCGCCGATGACCCCGGCATGCACTCCTCGCAAAACGAACAGGATAGCCGCTTCTATGGCGACTTTGCACTGATTCCCATGTACGAACCCAGCAACCAACAGGAAGCCTACGACATGGCACGCACAGGTTTCGACTTCTCCGAGAAAACGGGAGAACCGGTACTGATGCGCTTGGTCACCCGCCTGGCCCATTCACGCGCCGGCGTAACCTGTCGGGAGGCTCAACTTCCCCCGGCATTGCCCCCGGCGGATGACGCCCGCCAGTTCGTACTCTTGCCCGGCATTGCCCGTCGGCGCTACCACGCCCTGCTGGAGAAACAGCCGGCACTGGTGCAGGCATCGGAAGAATCGCCCTACAACCAATATACGGACGGGGCAGACAAGAGTCTGGGCATCGTAGCCTGCGGCATTGGCTACAACTATCTGATGGAGAACTATCCGGACGGTTGCCCGCATCCGGTATTGAAAATCGGACAGTATCCCCTGCCCCGCAAGCAACTGCTGAAGATAGCCGCCGAATGCGATACACTCCTGGTCATCGAAGACGGACAACCCTTCGTGGAAAAGCAACTGAAAGGTTATCTGGGCAACGCCCTCCGCGTGAAAGGACGTATGGACGGCACCCTGCCACCGGATGGAGAGCTGACGCCGGACATCGTGGCCAAGGCCTTGGGCATGGAGAACAAGTCAACCTTCCCCATGCCTTCCGTCGTGGAGATGCGACCGCCAGCGTTGTGCGAGGGTTGCGGACACCGCGATATGTACACCATCCTGACGAAAGTACTTCGCGAGGAATTCCCCGAACATCGTGTGTTCGGCGACATCGGTTGCTACACACTTGGTGCGGGTGCTCCTTTCCATGCCATCCACTCGTGCGTGGACATGGGTGCTTCCATTACAATGGCCAAAGGTGCGGCAGATGCAGGCATCTATCCGGCCGTGGCCGTCATCGGCGATTCGACCTTCACCCACTCCGGCATGACGGGGCTCTTGGATTGCGTCAATGAACAATCCAACGTGACCATTGTCATTTCCGACAACGAGACGACCGCCATGACCGGCGGACAAGACTCGGCAGGTACCGGCCGTCTGGAGAGTATCTGCGCGGGCATCGGCGTGGATCCGGAGCATATCCGCGTGGTCGTCCCCCTGAAGAAGAACTACGAAGAGATGGAGCGCATCCTCCGCGAAGAACTGTTGTATCACGGCGTATCGGTCATCATCCCGCGTCGTGAATGCATCCAAACATTAGCACGCAAGAAAAGAAAACAAGCAAAGTAAACAGCCATGAAGAAAGACATCATACTATCGGGCGTGGGAGGACAAGGTATCCTCTCCATCGCCGCCGTCATCGGACAGGCAGCCCTCAAAGACGGATTATACTTGAAGCAGGCCGAAGTACACGGCATGAGCCAACGTGGCGGAGACGTACAATCCAACCTTCGGCTCAGTGACCGCCCCATTGCCTCCGACCTGATTCCTACGGGCAAGTGCGACCTTATCATCTCGCTGGAGCCGATGGAAGCTCTACGCTATCTGCCTTACCTAGATGCAGAAGGATGGCTGGTGACTAATGATGTGCCCTTTGTCAACATCCCCAACTATCCGGCACCGGAAAGCGTCAAGGCCGAGATAGACCGGCTTCCGCATCACATCCTGCTGGATGTAAACCAGACAGCCAAAGAAATAGGCACTCCGCGCGTGGCCAACATCGTGCTGCTGGGTGCCACGGTACCTTTCCTCGGGATCGGCTATGACAAGATACAGGACAGCATCCGCGACATCTTCCAGCGCAAAGGCGAAAGCATTGTGGAAATGAACTTGAAGGCCCTGGAAGCAGGTAAGCAAATTGCAGAGAATATGCTCTAACAACTAAACAATTTCATAAACCATGAATGACAAATATTGGGAAGAAGAAATAGAAACCATGCCTCGGGAGACTTTGCGCGCACTACAAGTGCAACGCCTTCGGAAGACCATCCGCATTGCTTCGCACTCGCCCTACTACGGCAAGGTGTTCAAGGACTGCGGCATCACAGCCGAGGGCATTCACACGGTAGAGGACATACGTAAGTTGCCCTTTACGACCAAGGCCGACATGCGGGCCAATTACCCTTTCGGATTGGTGGCCGGCAACATGCGCGAGGATGGCGTGCGCATCCACTCGTCCAGTGGAACAACCGGCACGCCGACCGTCATCGTGCACTCGCAACATGACCTGGATTCTTGGGCCAACCTGGTGGCGCGTTGTCTCTATATGGTAGGCATCCGTAAGACGGATGTCTTCCAAAACAGTTCGGGTTACGGCATGTTCACCGGAGGTTTGGGCTTTCAATATGGTGCAGAACGGCTGGGTGCATTGACCGTACCTGCCGCAGCAGGCAACAGCAAGCGCCAGATCAAGTTCATCACCGATTTCGGCACCACGGCCCTGCATGCCATTCCCAGCTATGCCGTCCGGCTGGCCGAAGTCTTCCAGGAAGAGGGCATAGACCCCACCTCCACGACTTTGCGGAGATTAGTCATCGGCGCAGAGCCCCACACCGACGAACAACGCAGGAAGATTGAACGTCTGTTGAACGTCAAAGCCTACAACAGCTTTGGCATGACGGAAATGAACGGACCGGGTGTGGGATTCGAATGCACAGAACAAAACGGCATGCACATTTGGGAAGATTGCTACCTGATAGAAATCATCGACCCGGAAACGGGCGATCCTGTGCCTGACGGAGAAATCGGCGAGATGGTGCTCACCACTCTTGACCGTGAGATGATGCCACTTATCCGCTACCGTACCCGCGACCTGACGCGCATCCTGCCCGGCAAGTGCTCTTGCGGACGTACCCACGTGCGCATCGACCGCATCAAGGGCCGCAGCGACGACATGTTCATCATCAAGGGCGTCAACATTTTCCCGATGCAGGTAGAAAAAATTCTGGTACGCTATCCGCAACTGGGCAGCAACTACCTTATCACCTTGGACACCATCAACAATCAGGATGTCATGATTGTAGAGGTGGAACTCAGCGACTTGTTGTCTGACAACTACATGGAACTGGAAAAGATACGGAAAGACATCACGCGGGAGCTCAAGGACGAAATCCTGCTCACGCCCAAGCTGAAGTTAGTCAACAAAGGCTCGCTTCCCCAAAGCGAAGGCAAGGCCGTCCGCGTAAGGGACTTGCGCGACAATCAATGAAAGCCCTATCGTCAGCCTTCGATAGCTCTATCGCGGGCTGACGATAGTACTATCATCGGCTCACGATAGCCCTATCGCAATGAACCCCTACAAACAAAGAAAAGAGGACGATTCTCCACGGGAAGAACCGTCCTCTTTTTATAGAAAGCCGCACCGATGATGTGATGAAACTCCGAATGACATGGTTTGAGTGCTCGTCCTCTTTGTAATCCACCGACTCAAAGGTTACCCCGAAGGGCGTGGCCCGCCATTGAGAAGCGAAGCTTG
>DXBX01000069.1 GCA_019116285.1 Candidatus Bacteroides merdigallinarum | reverse complement strand
CGCATCGGACGTTTCGTATTCCGCGCAGCTCAAAAGAGAAACGATATCCAAATCGTTGGTATTAACGACCTTTGCCCGGTTGACTACCTGGCATACATGCTGAAGTACGACACGATGCACGGCCAATTCGATGGCACTATCGAGGCTGACGTTGAAAACAGCAAGCTGATTGTAAACGGCAAGGAAATCCGCGTAACAGCTGAGAAGAACCCCGCTGACCTGAAGTGGAACGAGGTTGAGGCTGAATACGTAGTTGAGTCCACCGGTCTGTTCCTGACTCAGGAAAAGGCTCAGGCTCACATCCAAGCCGGCGCAAAATATGTAGTTATGTCCGCTCCCTCCAAGGACGCTACTCCCATGTTCGTATGCGGCGTAAACGAAAAGACTTATGTAAAGGGCACTCAGTTCGTATCTAACGCTTCTTGCACGACGAACTGCTTGGCTCCTATCGCTAAGGTCCTGAACGACAAGTTCGGTATCGTTAACGGTTTGATGACGACGGTTCACTCTACGACGGCTACTCAGAAGACTGTAGACGGTCCTTCTATGAAAGACTGGCGCGGTGGCCGTGCAGCTTCCGGCAACATCATCCCGTCTTCTACGGGTGCTGCCAAGGCTGTAGGTAAGGTTATCCCCGAACTGAACGGCAAGCTGACGGGTATCTCCATGCGCGTTCCGACTCTGGACGTTTCTGTAGTTGACCTGACTGTCAACCTGGCTAAGCCCGCTACGAAGGAAGCTATCTGCGCTGCCATGAAGGAAGCTTCTGAAGGCGAACTGAAGGGCGTACTGGGCTACACGGAAGATGCAGTAGTTTCTTCTGACTTCCTGGGCTGCACGCTGACTTCTATCTTCGACGCCAACGCAGGTGTTTACCTGACCGACACGTTCGTTAAGGTTGTATCTTGGTACGACAACGAAATCGGTTACTCTAACAAGGTTCTGGACCTGATCGCTCACATGGCATCGGTTAACGACTAATTGACTGTTAGAAAATAATAAAGGAAGGGCGACTCCCGTTAGAGTCGTCCTTTTTTTATATCTTTGCGGGTCGAACGGAATAGAGACAATAGACTGAATATGACAAACGATACATCCATACAGAATCCCTTTCTGCTGCCTTTCGGCACGCCGCATGACACGGTGCCCTTCGACCGCATCCGCACGGAGCATTTCGAACCGGCCCTGCGCGAAGGCATCCGCCGCCAACTGGCCGAGATAGACGCCATCACCGCCAACCCCGACGAACCGACCTTTGCCAACACCATCGAGGCCTACGAACGTTCGGGACGCCTGCTGGGCATCGTCAGCAACGTCTTTGGCAATCTACACAGCGCCGAGACCAACGACGAACTGGACCGTCTGGCCGAAGTGCTGATGCCTATGCTCAGTGAACACAGCAACAACATCAGCCTGAACGAGCGTCTCTTTGAACGTGTGAAATACGTTCATGAACACGCCGACCGCATCGGTCTCACCCCCGAACAACAGACGCTGCTGGAAGAGACCTACCGCGGCTTTGTACGCAACGGTGCCGACCTCCGGGGCAAAGCCCGCGACCGCTATCGAGCCCTCTGCCAGGAGTTGAGCCTGCTGACCTTGAAGTTCAGCGAGAACAACCTGAAGGAAAACAACGACTACCAACTGGTACTGACCACGCCCGACCAACTGGCCGGCCTGCCGGAAAGCGTCCGGGAAGCTGCCGCCGAGACCGCCCGCGAGAAAGAGGTTGAAGGTTGGGTCTTCACCCTGCAGGCTCCCAGCTACGTACCCTTCATGAAGTATGCCGACCGCCGCGACCTGCGCCATGAACTCTACTTGGCCTACAACACCAAGTGTACCCACGACAACGGTTGCAACAATCTGGAGATTGTCCGCCAAATAGCCAACGACCACCTGGAACTGGCCCGCCTCTTGGGCTACAAATGCTATGCAGACTACAACCTGGAGGAGCACATGGCACAGGACACCGCCCACGTCTATCAACTGCTGGATCAGTTGCTGGAGGCCTATACTCCCACCGCACGCAAGGAGGCGGCCGAAGTCGAAGCCCTGGCCCGGGAGACCGAGGGAGCAGACTTCACGCTGATGCCCTGGGACTGGAGCTACTATTCACAGAAGCTGAAAGACCGCAAATACCGCATCGACGACGAACAGCTACGCCCCTACTTCGAGCTGAGCCGTGTGAAGGAAGGCGTCTTCGGACTGGCCACACGCCTCTATGGCCTCACCTTCCGCAAGAATACGAACATACCGGTCTACCACAAAGATGTAGATGCCTACGAGGTGTTCGATCGCGACGGCAACTACCTGGCCGTGCTCTATGCCGACTTCCACCCTCGCGCCGGCAAACGCTCCGGTGCCTGGATGACTTCCTACAAAGGCCAATGGAAAGACCCGCAGACGGGAGAGAACAGCCGCCCGCATGTGTCCATCGTGATGAACTTTACCAAGCCCACGCAAGACAAACCTGCCCTGCTGACCTTTGGCGAGGTGGAGACCTTCCTGCACGAGTTCGGCCACAGTCTGCACGGCATGCTGGCCAACACTACTTACGAGAGTCTGAGCGGTACCAACGTTTACTGGGACTTCGTGGAGCTGCCCTCGCAGTTCATGGAGAACTTCGCCGTACAGAAAGACTTTCTCCACACCTTCGCGCGCCACTACCAGACGGGGGAACTGATTCCCGACGAGCTGGTGCAGCGCATCATAGACTCTGCCAACTTCAACGCGGGCTACGCCTGTCTGCGCCAGGTGAGCTTCAGCCTGCTGGACATGGCCTGGTACACCCGCACCGAATCTTTCGAAGGCGACGTAGAACAATACGAACGGCAAGCCTGGAAACGGGCACAAGTCCTGCCCGAAGTGCCGGGCACCTGCATGAGCGTACAGTTCAGTCACATATTTGCCGGCGGCTACTCGGCCGGCTACTACAGCTACAAGTGGGCCGAAGTCTTGGATGCCGATGCCTTTGCCTTGTTCAAGGAACGGGGCATCTTCAACGAAGCTGTGGCAGAATCCTTCCGCCACCACATTCTGGAGAAAGGCGGGACGGAACATCCCATGACGCTCTACAAACGTTTCCGTGGACAGGAGCCCACCATCGATGCCCTACTCATCCGGAATGGCATTAAGAAGAACCTAAACTAATATAAAAAGAATAAAGCAATGAAACTGAAACAAAGACTGGCATACCTGCTACTGCTCCTGCTGCTCCCCCTACTGGGCGGATGCAGCGAAGAGGACGACGTACAGGAAATCTTTACGGGCAAGACGTGGAAACTGACTTACATCGCCTTGGAGGGACAACACCAGATGTTCGATTTTTGGAACAACGATACGAACGCCGCCCAGCGCAGCAAGCAACTGCTGGAGCAAGGCGCCACCTTCACCATAGACTTCAACGGCAGTGAAACGACCGACTATGTGGGAGGCGAATTTGAAGCACGGGCCGTCAACCGCACCATAACCGGCATCTGGGCTGCCGACGGAGCCTCACGCGAACTGCGCCTGGACAACATCCGCACCACCGGCAGCGACACGGACATTCTGGCCCGCGCCTTCCTGATTGGCTTGGAGAATGCCATCCGCTACAGTGGCGACAGCCAAAACCTGTACATCTACTACGAAGACGGACAGACCATCAAGTGCATGGCCTTCCACATACAATAAAAGAACAAAGACTATGGACAACGAATCAGCAAAAGCCAAACAAGAAGCCTTGGACAAACGCTATATCCGCATGGCCGGCATCTGGGCCGAAAACTCCTACTGCAAGCGCCGCCAGGTGGGTGCCCTCATCGTGAAAGACAAGATGATCATCTCCGACGGTTACAACGGCACGCCATCCGGCTTCGAAAACGTCTGCGAAGACGAACACAACCTGACCAAGCCCTACGTACTGCACGCCGAGGCCAACGCCATCACCAAGATAGCCCGCTCCAACAACAGCAGCGACGGTGCCACAATGTATGTCACCGCTTCGCCCTGCATCGAGTGTGCCAAACTTATCATCCAAGCGGGTATCAAACGCGTAGTCTACTCCGAGAAATACCGGTTGGAGGACGGTGTCGAACTACTGAAACGAGCCGGCATCGAAATTGTCTACCTGCCGGCCGGCGAATAATCAAGCAACCATAAATAAACACATTAACTATATGAGCAACAAGAATACATTCCGCTTTACCCCCCTGGTCATCGCCATCAGCGTGGTGTTGGGCATCCTTATCGGGACGTTCTACGCCAAGCACTACGGAGGCAACAAGCTGGGCATCATCAACGCCTCGTCCAACAAACTGAACGCACTGCTGCACGTCATCGAAAACCAGTATGTGGACACTGTGGACATGACAGAGTTGGTGGAGAACACCATGCCGCAAATTCTTGCCGAACTGGATCCCCACTCCACCTACATCCCGGCCAAAGACCTGCAAGAAGTCAATTCCGAACTGGAAGGCAGCTTTAGCGGCGTGGGCATACAGTTCACCATCCTGCAGGACACCATCCACGTCAACAGCATCGTACCCGGTGGACCGGCCGAGAAGGTCGGTATGCTGGCCGGCGACCGCATCGTAACGGTAGACGACAGCCTCTTTGTGGGCAAGGACCTGACTAACGAACGCGCTCTGCGTACCCTGAAGGGTCCCAAGGGAAGTGAAGTCCGTCTGGGCGTGAAACGTGCCACAGAGAAAGAGTTGCTGCACTTCACCATCGTACGCGGCGACATCCCGCAGAACACCATCGATGCCGCCTATATGCTGAGCGAAGACTATGGCTACATACAGGTCAGCAAGTTTGGCCGCACCACGCACGTCGAACTGCTGAGCGCCATCGCCCAACTGAACCACCGAGGTTGCAAAGGCCTTATCATCGACCTACGCGACAACACCGGCGGCTATATGGACGCCGCCACCCGCATGGTCAATGAGTTCCTGCCTGCCAACAAGTTGATTGTCTACGCCGAGGGGCGCAAATATCCCCGCTGGGAAGATTATGCGGACGGCACGGGCAGTTGCCAGCAGACACCGCTGGTGGTGCTCATCAATGAAGGCTCGGCTTCGGCTAGCGAAATCTTTGCCGGCGCCATTCAGGACAATGACCGTGGCACTATCATCGGCCGCCGTTCCTTCGGCAAGGGACTGGTACAACAGCCTATCGACTTCAGCGACGGGTCCGGCATCCGGCTGACCATCGCCCGCTACTACACCCCCTCCGGCCGATGCATCCAACGCCCCTATGACAGCGGCGACAACATGGCCTACGAGATGGACTGGATCCACCGCTATGAACACGGCGAGTTCTTCTCGAAAGACAGCATCAAGCTGAACAAGGACGAACAGTTCTTCACCAGTCTGGGACGCCCCGTCTACGGCGGAGGCGGCATCATGCCGGACATCTTTGTGCCACAGGACACCACAGGTGTCTCGTCCTGGCTCATCGAAGTGAACAGCAAGGGCATCATCCTGCAATACAGCTTCGAATACACCGACAAGAACCGCGCCAAACTGAACGAATATACCACGGGCGAGGACCTGCTGCAATACCTGCAAAGCCAGAACCTGGTGCAGCAATTCGTGCGTTATGCCGACAAGAAAGGCGTGAAACGCCGCAACCTGCTCATCCAGAAGTCCCGCAAGTTGCTGCAACGCAACCTCTACGCTTCCATCATCTACAACATGCTGGGACGCGAGGAGTATATCCGCTATATCAACCAGGACGATGCCACGGTGCAGAAAGCCCTGGAAGTATTGGAGAAAGGCGAGGCTTTTCCCCAGGCGCCCCAATCTGAAACAGAAGAGAATCATGCTGACAAAGACCGAATTGCGCAAGGAGATTTCCCGACGGAAGACCCTGCACAAATCTTCCGCCTGGCACGCGCAGCAAACTGCTGACCTCCTGGCCGCCCTTGAGGCGCACCCGCAGTGGCAGGCGGCACATACCGTGCTGCTCTACCACTCCCTGCCGGACGAGGTGGACACGCACACCTTCGTCCGCCGCTGGAGCGGACGGAAGCGCATCCTCCTGCCCGTAGTCAAAGGGACAGACCTGGAACTGAGGCTCTATACGGGCGATGACCACCTGGCCGAAGGAGCTTTCCACATCGACGAGCCCACGGGCCCGATCTTCACGGACTATGCAGAGATTGACCTGGCCGTCATTCCCGGAGTGGCCTTCGACCGCCGGGGCAACCGTCTGGGACGCGGCAAGGGCTACTACGACCGCCTGCTGCCCCGCATCCCCACGGCCTACAAGCTGGGACTCTGCTTCCCTTTCCAACTAGTAGAACAGATACCCGCAGAGGCACACGACATCCCGATGGACGAAGTGCTCACTGCCAACCAACCAATGAATGAGTAAAAACGCATAAGACGATGAAAAACAATTATCACACCCATACAACCCGTTGCCTGCATGCCGTAGGAACGGACGAAGCCTACGTGCAAAGCGCCTTGAAAGGCGGATACCAAGTGCTGGGATTCTCCGAACACACGCCCTGGAAATACCGCACGGACTACGTGGCAGACATGCGCATGCTGCCCGACCAACTGCCGGGCTACGTGGAGAGCCTGCGTGCCCTCCGCGAGAAATACAAAGGACAGATAGACATCAAGATCGGCCTGGAGTGCGAGTATTTTCCCGACTACCTGCACTGGCTGAAGGAGCAAATCAAGCAATACCGGCTGGACTACATCATCTTCGGCAACCACTTCTACCATACGGACGAGAAGTTTCCCTACTTCGGCCACCACTGTGACTCGCGCGACATGCTGGACCTCTATGAGGAAAGTGCCATCGAAGGCATGGAGACCGGCCTCTTCTGCTGCCTGGCCCATCCGGAGCTCTTCATGCGCTCCTATCCCCAATGGGACCACCACTGCACCCTCATCAGCCGCCACATCTGCCGCACGGCTGCACGGCTCGGCATCCCCCTGGAATACAACATCGGCTACATGGCCTACAACGAGGCACACGGCCTGCAAACCTATCCGCACCCGGACTTCTGGCGCATCGCGGCCAACGAAGGCTGCACCGCCATCATCGGACTGGACGCCCACAACAATGCCGACCTGGAGAACGCAACGTACTACAACCGCGCCGTCCAAGCCTTGAAAGAATTGAAGATAAAGGTGACGGATACGCTGAAGATGAACCAGTGGTAGTCTCCACGGCCTCAACGGAATACGATGTCCGTAATCACCTGCGCACCCACGTGCTTATTCAGATTGCGAACCAGCAGTGTGCGCCCCATCATCAGCTCCTGCCGCAAGGCGGCGGAGGTGAGGTGGACATAAAGCGTCTGGTTGCGGACAAAGAGCCCGTCGGTATAGGCCGCGATGGAGGGTCCCACCACCTCGGGCCAGGCATTGACCAGGCGGCGCTCGTTCAGCGGCGACTCCAGACTCTCCTGACGCAGGTAGGCGCGGACCAGCTGGCCGATGGATTGTGCTTCCTTGCGCCTCATGCCAAGCCTCCTTCCCCGGTGATTTCGGCCACCTGCCCGCTCTCTACGCGGAACATCCGGTAGTCACTGCCTACCTTGTGCAGGATGCGGTCCAGATGGCTGCGATTGGTGTCCGTAATAAAAATCTGGCCGAAGCCGTCACCCGCCACCAGCTTGACAATCTGCTCCACGCGCTGGGCGTCCAGCTTGTCGAACAGGTCGTCCAGCAAGAGCAGCGGCACCGTGCCCGCCGCCCGCTTCAGAAACTCGAATTGCGCCAGCTTCAGCGCCACGAGGTACGTCTTGTTCTGTCCTTGCGATCCCTCCTTCTTGATGGGGAAATCGCCCAGCATCATGTTCAACTCGTCCTTGTGGATACCGCGAAGCGAATAGCCCATGATGCGGTCCCGCTCGCGGCTCTCGCGCAGCGTCTCCAGCAAGGGACCCCGGCTGGCGTGCGACTCATACGTCAGGTCTACCCGCTCCCGGTCCTGCGAGATAAACGAATAAAAGTGCTGGAAAATAGGGATAAACTCGCGGATGAAGGCCTCGCGCTTGCGGTAGACCACCTCGCCCGTCTGCGCCATCATCTCTTCCCAGACCAAAAACAACTCCTCCTCCACGGATTGTTCGCTCTTCAGCAAAACATTGCGCTGCGTCAAAGCCTTATTGTAGCGGATAAGCGCGTTCAGATACTCCTTGTCATACTGCGAAATCACCACATCCATGAATCGGCGGCGCCCGTCGCTGCCCCCGGCAATCAGCTCGGCGTCGGCCGGCGACACCATCACCAGCGGGATGAAGCCGATGTGATCCGACAGGCGGGTATATTCCTTCTTGTTGCGCTTGAACTGCTTCTTCTGCCGCCGCTTCATGCCGCAATAGATCTCCTCCGGCGTGCCGTCCGCCGCCTCATAGAAACCTTGTATCATGAAGAAATCGGCCGTATGCAGAATGTTCTGCGAGTCGATGGGATTGCCCGCACTCTTGCAGAAGGACAGGTAGTAGACAGCATCCAGCAGATTGGTCTTGCCCATGCCGTTCTGCCCGAAAAAGCAGTTCAGCTTGGGCGAGAACGCCAGTTCCACCTGCTCCAGATTCTTATAATTAAAAATGGATATACGCTTCAGTATCATAATCTAATCTGCCAATTAAAGCGACAGGCCGCGGCCACCGGTACGTCCGCCCGGCCTCCGTATCCGGACACCTCCTCCGGGCAGGAGCGCCGGTACCCGCGAGCAGGAGCGTCGGCACCTACGAGCAGGAGCGCCGATACCCGCGCTCACCCGCGCCGGAATGTCATTTTCCGTGCAAAAGTAGCAAGAATTTCGCTGTTTTCAGACAGGCGAGTGAAAAAAGATGCCCCCAAATTTCGCTGATAGTGATAAAACAACTAATTTTGCGGGTCGAAATCAAAAACATAGAATAATAACAAAAAGAATCCTATAACAATGGCAGAACAGAAAAAGACCAACGAAGCCCTCAACGTGGAAGAAGCACTGACACAATCGGAGGCATTTCTCATCAAGAACAAGAAAACCATCATCGGCGTTGTAGTGGCCATCATCGTCATCATCGCCGGCGTGACCATGTACAAGAACCTCTATGCACAGCCTCGCGAAGAGAAGGCACAGGCTGCCTTGTTCATGGGACAACAGTACTTCGAGACGAACAACTTCGAGCAGGCCTTGAACGGCGACAGCATCGGCTATGCCGGCTTCCTCAAGGTGGCCGACGAATACAGCGGCACCAAGGCTGCCAACCTGGCCAAGGCCTACGCAGGCATCTGCTACGCCAAGCTGGGCAAGGCGCAGGAAGCCATCGACATGCTGAACGACTTCGACGGCAACGACCAGATGGTGGCTCCCGCCATCAAGGGTGCCATCGGCAACTGCTACGCACAGCTGGGCGACTTGGACAAAGCCGCTTCCACGCTGCTGGATGCCGCCAAGCAGGCCGACAGCAACACGCTGAGCCCCATCTTCCTGATGCAAGCCGGTGAAATCCTGGTAAAACAGGGCAAGTACGATGAAGCCATCGAGGCCTACACCACCATCAAGGACAAGTACTTCGCCTCCTACCAGGCCATGAGCATCGACAAGTACATCGAACAGGCTAAACTGCTGAAGAAGTAAACGAAGAGTATGGCAACAGCATATCACAACCTTTCGGACTACGACATCCAGTCAGTCCCCGACGCATCGGGGATGAAGTTCGGCATCGTCGTGTCCGAATGGAATGAGAATATCACCGGCGCCCTGCTGCAAGGTGCCGTGGCAACGCTGAAGAAGCACGGCGCTAAGGAGGAGAACATCCTGGTGCGCACCGTCCCCGGCAGTTTCGAGCTGACCTTCGGCTCTGCGCAACTCATCAAGCACACGGATGTAGATGCCGTCATCGCCTTGGGTTGCGTGGTCCGTGGCGACACGCCGCACTTCGACTACGTCTGCATGGGTGCCACGGAGGGTATCACGCGGCTGAACGCCGAAGGTGACATACCCGTCATCTACGGCCTCATCACGACCAACACGATGCAGCAGGCCGAAGACCGCGCAGGCGGTCGTTTGGGCAACAAAGGCGACGAATGTGCAATTACTGCAATAAAAATGATAGATTTCGCTTGCAAATTAAAAAAATAGTCGTACCTTTGCACCGCAATTGAGAAACGAAGCAACGGCTTCCCTCCAGATCTTCTCAATCGCTGATTGGGCAAATACCAGAGTGGCCAAATGGGGCAGACTGTAAATCTGCTGGTTTATACCTTCGGTGGTTCGAATCCATCTTTGCCCACCCTATTTTGCGGAAGTAGCTCAGTTGATAGAGCATTAGCCTTCCAAGCTGAGGGTCGCGGGTTTGAGTCCCGTCTTCCGCTCTACTGAAAGTCAGATGGTTATCGCGAGATTTCCATCTGATTTTTGTTTTCAGAGGATACTGATTTTGCACGAAACTAAGAGGTTGAAGTCAACCAAGAAGTCAACCAAAAATTTTATGAGTGCAACAATCAACGTAGTGTGCTACAAGTGGAAGACTTTAGCAAATGGAGAATCCCCCTTAATGGTAAGAGTAGCCAAAGGTGGCAAACGGACTATGCAGAGTTTAGGAATATCCGTCAATCCTAAACACTGGGACTTCACACGGAACAAGCCCAAACCAAACTGCCCTAACAAAGAGTATATTCAAAAGATTATCTTGGATAAGCAACGGGAACTGCAACAGCGTATGCTGGAACTGAACAGTGAACAGAAAGAATATACCACCACTACCCTACTTAATAATGAAAATACCAAGTTTGAACTGAAAACCGTTAGCGAGTTCTATCATGTACTGATAGAGCAATACACCCGTGAGGACAAATGCGGCAACCGACTTATCTATAAAAGTTCTTTCAATTCACTCAAAGTATTCACTAAAGGCAAGCTGGATATACCTTTCAGCGATATTGATGCTTCTTGGCTTACCAAATATGAGAAGTGGTTACGCTCCAAAGGCAATAAAGAAACCACCATAAGCCTCATGTTTCGCACGCTTCGTAGCGCATACAACAAAGCCATCAAAGCCATGTGTGCCCGAAAGTCTGATTATCCGTTTGATGAATACAAGATTAACAAGTTCGATACCACTACTCAAAAGAGAGCCATAGCCAAAGCAGACGTGTTGAAATTCACGGAAGAAGTGCAGTCTGCTGGAAAACAAGCATACATGGAGTTGAGCAAAGACATATTCGTGTTCAGCTACCTGTGTGGCGGAATCAATTTCACGGACATAGCTAATCTGACAAACGAGAATATTCAAAATGGCAGATTGCACTATATCCGCCAGAAAACAAAGAAACTGATTAAAATAGGAATGCCACAGGAAGCCATGCTAATAATTGAAAAATACTCAAAAGAGAATAAAGGCTATCTTTTTCCTATTTTGGATAGCAAGATACACAAGACCGCCCTACAAAAGCAGAACAGAATACATAAGATATTGGGAAAGGTCAATAAGAATCTAAAACTACTTGCTGCACAACTAGGAGTTGAAGCCAATCTTACAACCTATGTCGCCCGGCACTCATTCGCAAGTGTCCTAAAGAAATCGGGAGTAAACATCGCATTGATAAGTGAAGCACTGGGACATTCAGACTTAGCCACTACCCAAATATACTTGGACAGTTTCGATAACGAGCAAGTGGATGAAGCAATGAAGAACCTGCTATAAAACAAAAAAGAAGTCTGTGGTCTGAAAAGATTGCAGACTTTTCTTTTATTTTGCAGCATAACTAACAACAACATACTATGTCAAAAGAAGAACTGCATCAGATAGAAGAACTGCCCGATTTGAAAGTGGCTTGGCATGAAAGTTACAAATGCCTAGATGAACCACTATTAGAATATGTGTGGGAGGTAGCCAACCACTTCCTGCCCGATTATGAAGATGTGTCCGCCGCACCTGCCATATTTGCCAACAGATATGCGGAAAGAAATCTGTCTGTTGAAGAAAGGTACGAGAGAAGCATAGAGATGAAAACTTTCAAAGGGACTTTGGAAGAATACAAAAAACGGAAATACAGAAAGCTGGATGATTCTTTCAAAGAAACGTTTTTAGACAATAAGGACTTGCAAAATACCATTGAGGCATTTGGCTTTGACATCAGCAAATTTTGGTATCTGCTCCTTTTCATACATGACTTCATAGAAGATATAGGGACTAATTCGCCTACCGTGGAAAAACCCCTGCTTGAAGATTTCGCTTCTTTTCTGACCAACCTGTGTGAAGCGACAAGCATTGTCTTAAAACAGGGCAACAAGAATGTTTATTCCACGGAACGGGAGGACTTGCTGGACATCATTCAAAAGGCAGTTTATCATTTCAGTGAGACATACAGCAAGATAGTGAACGGGAAACAAGACAGGGCAACCCAAATCAAACAATTACAGGAGCTAGGCTTGAAAGGCTTCATAGACAACAGCCTGCTATCACAGATAAACTTCAACGGCAAGTATAGGCTGGACGATTCCCATAAAAGATGGAAGTTCGCAGAAATGTTCCTGTACTTCTTGGAGGGCAAGAAAGCGGACAAGAAAAGGGTACGTGACAGAAGTGCTAGGATTTCCATTGAAAAGAACCTGTTCGTTTCAAGACTGCTCTACACCGCTGGCTATGTCTCAGAAGCGTATAACAATGACTTTCAGAAGAATAAGCCCAACAGGTTTCTGTCCCTTATCATCCGAAAATACAGCAAGGAGAAATTTCCGCCTGTCGTAGCTAGTAATTATAATGTGGTAGCACTTTAAGAGTATATAGAACAGCAACAGGAAATGCGTACTGAAAGGAACAGACTTTTGGTACGTATTTTTTTTGCGTACTGCTAGAGTGAAAAACAAGTACGTATATTATTGATTCATAGAATTTTGCAGTAAATTGAAATATATCTTCCTTTGCATCGTCAAAACGGGATGGAAAGGCAAGATGCGCATAGCTTGGAAGTTTCCGCTTGACATAATATAAATTATTAAAATTATGGCTAAAGATATAAAGGTGGCGACCTCAAACGCAAGCGAAAATGTAAACGCTGCAAATGCGGCAAGTATTGAATCTATTAATGATAGCATTATGGAGGAAAGAACAACATCAAAAGAAGAAAGTACTAGATACTATACACGTGATGAGCTTGGACGATTGGGAAAAGACTTGGAGATTAACCCGACTGCCGTAAAAGCCAGTATCAATGGCGAAGTGCAAAGGATTATCATAGCCCATACTGAATACGGGATGAGGCATGAGAAGAAAATGGATAAGATGCTGGATATGGCAAACAAGGACAAGCTGCTCACCCCTAGATACCATTTCTGCAAGCCTGAGATGTTCTGGAAAGAGGGCTACAACCTCTTTGACAACAATGGGAATTTGATAGAACAAGGCACTGATAATGTGCTTGCTATCTGCGATACCCCCGAAACTTCGGAAAGAATCTATATGGAAGATTTCTTGGAAGATGTGGAAATACACGATTTTGCATCCGTTGCCGACTATGCACAGCATATAGGTGAGACGGTCTTAATCAGCCGTATGCCGTCCAAAGTAGAGGAAATGGGCATTGCTGCCTTGGCAACAGGGGATAAAGCCATGAAAACCGTCTACGACTTTGCCATAGGCCACCACATTCCCTACACTACCGCACTTGGTTACTTGGATGCGGAGATGAAGCCGGCAATGCTTAAAACCATGATGCGGGGGATTATGCCCAAAGCCGTTTTCTCACTAGGGCGTACTGTGGAGGAAGCGGAGCTGCTACTCAAAGCCGCAAGTGATACCTTTGATACAGACTACAAGAAACGGTATGTCCCACGCGCGTTGAACAGTTTGATTAAAAAGCACAACCAGCCTTTGGTAGTGGTGATTGAAGCCTTGAATACCATACCTGCAAGCGAGGTGACAATGGCGAAGCTGGCTGAATGTGGAGAAAAAGAAAGCTGCATCGTTGGCAAAATGCTCATGTGGATTTTGGAGAACAAACGTAAAAAGGAGGCTAAAGCCGCCTAAACAGCCCCGAAGAATGAGCCTGTGTGACAGGCAGGCTTGTTCTTCACATTAGAAGCACTTCTTTTCAATGTAAGAAAAACCAGCAGATTATGGATATATATAAATTCAGTCTGACAGTAATATAGTGACAGGAGAATGCTCTAATGTGGCTAATTTACAGAGATAGAAATCGTAATAAAAATTATCAAGTAAAATACTATGATAAGATTGAATATAAATGAAAGAGACGGTTACATGGCAGATTCAGACCTGCCACACAACTGTATCTTCAACAAAGCACGTACAGGTTGCGGTGCCACAACCATTGCAATAAGAAACAATGAGAATTACGTGATAGCCGTACCTACTACCGAACTGATTGTCAACAAATGCAATTCGGAGAAAGGACTGTTCGGCTTGTATGGCAACTTCACCATTAGTCTGAAAAACAGGCTGGAAGAACATATCAGAACAGCCAAGCCGATAAAAATAATGTGTACCTATGACAAGCTGCCCAAACTGTTGGAGCATATAAATGCCAATGATTGCAGGTTGCTGGTGGACGAATACCACAACTTGCTCAAACAGTATTCTTTCAGGGACAGGGCTATTGATGGAGTGCTGGATAACTTCAAGGCATTCAAGTCTTTCTGTTTCATGTCCGCCACTCCCATTGAGGCAGACTTGAAGCCGAATGTCTTGGATGGCGTGGAGGAATATGTCGCCGATTGGAAAGAACCGCTCTCAATATGCGTTCTTCCCTATCAGACCAACAAGCCTTATCAGTTTGCAGCAAATATCATTGACAAGTACAAACTACAAGGCTATTTGGAGGTGAACGGGCATAAATCGCGGGAAGCCTATTTCTTCTTGAACAGCGTACAGGAGATTGCACACATCATCCAGCAATGCGGACTTACCAATGATAATTGCAGGGTTATATGCGCCAACACAGGTCAGAACCAAAAGAAGCTGGGTGAAATGAAAATATCCGATTCTGTAAGTCCGGCAAGGATGTTCAACTTCATCACCTGCAAGTCATTCGAGGGTGCGGACTTTTTCTCTGACACAGGGCTTTGCTTTGTCATCAGCAATGTCTATAAGAAGCAGACTTTGGCTAGCATGGACATTGACATACCCCAAATAGCTGGGAGAATCAGAAACAGGAACAATCCGTTAAGGCATACGGTCTTTCACATATTCAATGCCAAGAAAGATGATATGTTTGCCAGCTATGAGGAAGTGAAGAAAGAGACTTTCGCGCAACTTGAAGTAGCAGAGGAAAGGGTCAAAGCATACAACACCTTTTCAACGGAAGCCAAGAAACAGCAGGCTAAAGAGGTCAAGGATTCCTTATATATAAGGTATAACAACGGTATGTTTGAGGTGAATGACAGGGCGGTAAACTATATCCTGTATGAATACAAGCTGATGCACCAAATATACCAATCGAAAGAGGATGTCGCGGATGCCTATGCCCATGCTGGTTTCAACTATGGCAATATCCAGTGGAAGAGGTTGCCGGGCAATGAGATTGGGAAGCTGGGCAGGAGGGTTGCGTTTGCGGAGATAGCTCAGAGATACTACGACCTGCAATACAGCTTTGACAACAGCAGGGCGGAGATTGAAAGGCAATACCCTTTCATCCGTGAGGCATTCCAATTGTTAGGCTTCCAAGAGATACGCAGGTTAAGGAGCAGGAAAGCCGTTGAGGAAGCTTTGCTGCAAGCCAAGTTGGCCAACAAGCCTAGCCATTCTGAAATGCTCAAGCAGCTTTCGCAAGAGATAGAAATCGGCAGATTCTATCAAACAGCGGAGTTGCTGGAAATCTGTGAAAAATTCCATCTTTCAAAGATTAAGGAGTTAAAGGAATGGTACAACATCAAGAGTGGAACAAAGCGGATAAATGGCATTCCACGAAGCGGTTACTGGATTAGAAGTTTGATTGTGTAATATGAAAACTCGTTTACTATGGGACTAAATTTACGAAAAGGGGATATGTACAAGTTCATTGATTTTACTTGGAATCCCATTAAAGGCAAGTGCCTGCACAATTGCAGCTATTGCTACATGAAACAGATAAACCCAAATGCCAATCTGCCAAGACTAGCAGAGCACGAACTCAATACATATCTTGGTTATGGCAGGTCTATCTTTATAGGCAGTTCCACAGATATGTTCGCAGAAAATATACCATCCGAATGGATTAAAAGAGTGTTGGATTACTGTTATCTAGTCAGTAACATGGAACAGCCTAACACTTATCTGTTACAGTCCAAGAGCCCCAAGAGATTTTTGGAGTTTATCAATCATCCGCTTATGAAACGTGTGGTATTCTGCACGACCATTGAAACCAACCGTTTCTACCCGGAGATAATGAATAATGCCCCGAAGATTGGGGAACGGGTGGAGGCAATGGAAGAGATAGCAAGGCTTGGACGCTCCACAATGGTAACGGCAGAACCTTTGATGCAGTTTGACCATGAAGAAATGGTATCTTTTATCAGAAAGTGCAAGCCTAAGTTGGTGAACATAGGAAGAAACTCTTGCAGGAGAAGTGTACTGCCAGAGCCTGCCCAAGAAGAAGTACGGCTACTCATTGCGGAACTGGAATCGTTTACTAAGGTGAACGTGAAAGATAATGCTTTGGAATGGTGCAAGTAACGGCAGAGAAAGGAAGCTGGGGGAAGCCTGCAACATGGCGGAATCCAGCTTTCGCTTTTTAGTCAGAATTATATAGCACCTACTTTATAATATGCCCATATACCTAATGCCATTCAAAGACTACCTTATTAAAGAATCACCTATATTCAGTTTGGCTGAAAGTCAAGAGAACAGTAATATAGGGTACTTCATATAAAAAGCCCCCTCCCCATTCAGTCTGTAAGCTAAAATATATAAGAGTGTCTGCCTTTACGGTGCACAACCCGATTAGTCCCCCTCTGTATATTGATATAAAAAGAATTATTAATCATTTAAACTTTTATCAATATGAGAAATTTAGCTATCATGCCATTACAGGGCAAAGGAAGAATGAATTTAGGTGAGTTTGCAGAAGATGCAACCATTGTGGAAGAAACTGCAACACTTAACAAGTCCTTGCACTTCATTGAGGCAAACACACAAGAAGTAACATTGCAGCATTTGAAAAATGACTGCATTACTCCTGTTTTTGCCAAAGACAATGAACTGACAGTAAACCATGCTGCATTTATTGAAACAGTTTGGGAAGCTGCAAACTCCTACTACAATGGTGAGAGCATAGGAACACCCAATATCCGTGTTAGTCATGTGATTAAGGGTCGTATTCCCGAAGCTATCCACAAGCCAGCCAATCAGTTGCTGGAATCTGACAAAACCATCTACTATGAGAGGGCAGCTTTCAGCATTGACATTCCTACAATCCATGAAACGGTTGAGGGCAACAAGCTGAACCTTTCAATAGTGGGAGTTAGAGCCTATAACCAAATGAATCTGTATTCAAAGAAAGTTCCAGAGTTGTTCAGGTTGGCAATAGGCTTTAAGAACCAAGTTTGTTGCAATATGTGCATCTTTACAGATGGTTACAAGGATGATTTAAGGGTGAGCAACACAAATGAACTTTACCGTTCTGCTTTGGAACTGTTCAACAACTACAATCCAGCCAAGCATCTGCATTTGATGCAACAGTTGGGCAACACTTCCATGAGTGAGCATCAGTTCTGCCAAATAATAGGCAAAATGAGGCTTTATCAGTGTCTGCCTAGTGGCTACCAAAAGAGCCTGCCAAGAATGTTGCTTACTGACACACAAATAAACAGTGTGGCAAAAGCCTACATCAATGATGAGAACTTTGGCAGCTTTGGAAATGACTTGAATATGTGGAAATTCTACAATTTGCTCACAGGAGCAAATAAGAGTTCATATATTGATTCATTCTTAGACCGCTCTTTGAATGCTACTGAAATGGCAGTTGGAATCAATGCAGCCCTGCATGGGGATGAGCATTACAAATGGTTTATTGACTAACTAGTGTGGGGACATCTATATATTTAGGTGTCCCTTCTTATCTTTTACAGAACTATGGACAAACAGACAGAAAAAGTAATCCAGCACATTAAAGACTTGGAAAACAGATTGGGCTATGTGGATAACAACCTACGCTATATCAAAGTCATGCAAGCCTTGAAATATTGGCTGGAAAAGTTTGCAGACCTGCTTAGTAACAACCAAGCATTACAAAAGGAGTATCAAGCAACCTATTTAAGCTACTTTTATGCAGGTTGTGGCTTTTCCTTTTATGACAGGGTGTGCAATTCCATACTAGAATACAAACATGGGAACAGACCTTTTTAGTAATTTAAAAATGCTACAAAATGGAAGATAATGGAAAATTGATTTTATGGGGTACATTGGTAGTTATACTGTTGATAACTATTGGTATCATTAATCCTTTTTTGCTGATACTGATTATCACCATCTTTACTTATCTGCAATCTTTATAACGCTTGCTTGATTGGAATGTGGCAAAGTTTGAAATTTCTGTTGTTATCATGCGATTTTCAGAGATGGAGAACTTTGTCCCGTTCTCTAGCATACAGCAACTTTCAAAAACTGCCATGTAAGAAGAACTGCAAATAATGGATATATATAAATCTGCTGGAACATAGTTCCAAGCCAAAAAGGTTGCGATAACGTAGTCAGTTCCATATCGGTGCTAGCGTAAGAAAATTATCTTTCAAAAAAGGCATGATTTGGCTTGTAGTTCATGGTATGTGCGATTTTGGGGAACTTTGAACATCTGTTCCAATCTGCTGATTAGTTAGTTAGATTTCTATGCCATAAAATAATTTTTGAATTATGCAAACATTTGCAAGATACTGAAATACAGTGCATTTTGATAATTCGATTTAAACATATAGCTTTGCAGTGTTCATTTACAAAATCCCATTTATTTAATCATTTAAATTTTATCAGCTATGAGTAATCTAAAAACTTACTTCAAGAAAAGTGTGTCCGTATGTAAGAAAAGTTCTGCTTATATAAGAGCTATACCCGTTCTTGCAAAGGCACTATATCATACAGTGGTGGGCAATGGAATTTATGAGGTGTCATTTACCAAAATAGGGCGCAAATGGTATTGCAATGTTCCAGGCTTTCCCAAAGAACTGTTTGAACATACTTTGATGGTTGGTGGTGCTTCAAACTATCTTGAATATTACTCCCGTGGAGAAAATGAGATTGTGGCTACCATCAGAATTGCCAAAGAATGGGAAGATAAGTTTTATTGCGGAGTTAGATTATATAAGGTAAGTTCCACCTTAACGGGTGGTGCTTTCTATAAAGACCCTAGCGGAAATTTTGGTGAAGAACTTTGGCTTTGCCCCGTTACTCTATTCTTATTGGGTAAATACCCAAAACTAATCTTTATCTATAAGATTAACAAGAACTACCTGCATTGTCCCATCTGTATTGAGTGATTGGGCAAATTTATCACGAAGATTTAACTTAGGATTGCATTTATCAGCGTTTTATCTTTAGCTATTAAAAACCTTTCATTAACTTTGCAGCAATTTCAGTGGGCTTAATGTGTTAAGACACTGGAAGGACATATTTAACGAAAGGTGTTATTGAGATTATCTTCTTTTCTCAAATTCTCGCAAAATTTGAAAAGGCATGAAGATGATAGCAGTAGCACCCCACCATTTGATATATACCTACCTTATATCCATAAGGCTCTTAGATATTGTCAAAATTGGTGTGGGTTGCTATTGTTTTATCCATGCCAAGGCAATGCGAGAAGCCAGAGAAAAGGATAAAGCAAATATAGTTCCCACACCTTTATTATTTATCCGCTTCTTCGGGGAATTAAGAGAGCATAAATGAGTTACTATCATGTTTAAAGAGAACAGAAAATCAGTTGATTCTTGGACTTTTGACTGGATTAACCAAAGGACAGGACAACAGCGAATAAGAATGAAACTCTATGAATGTTCGGGACTTTTGGCAAAGAGCAAATATGTAATAGAGTTTGAGAATAAATACGGCTTGGTTTTCAATTCAGAATGCTATGCTAGCATTAGCGATGGCTTACTGATGGGATATTTCTTTGAGATGCACTTGGCAAGCATAATGGATAAATACATACTTGGCGAAGATGAGGGCTTTAGCTTTGACCAAATAAAGAAAACGGACTTTGAAGTAATGAACAGCCTATACTGGGATGAATTTGACGAGGCATATCCCAACCAATTAGAGCTTAAATATCCGAATGGAAACGGCTGGAACTTCAACCCCCGCACCAAAGATTATTTCGCTCTTTTTCATGGTGTGTATGATTGTGAGAAAAGACAACATGATATTATCAAGGCTCTAGGTATTACTGCATGGGGACAAGATGGTACGCATTCCATAAATCTGAAAATTAGTAATAAATCCGCTTTTCTTGAAAGTGAAAACGGAAAAAGAATCTATGAATTTGAGAATCCAGACCATATATTGTTTTTAGCGGAGCATAGCTATTGCCTAAAACAAAGAATGTCTGTAAACGGATATTCACTGTTACAATCATATTACGGGAAATAACATAACTTAAATATCAAACAGCAATGAGAATATTTAGATTGATTGGAATGGCTTTATTAGCCTTGTGTGTGAATTTTGCATCTTGCAGTGATGATGATGAAGAACAAAGACCAACTTACAGTGTTGAAGGCACTTGGCTGCTCCAAAGTTCAAAGGGCTACATTGAAACTAGTGACAACAAAGAAACTTGGGATGAAAGTTATCCAGACTTGCAGGAAAGTAAATTGATAATTACTAAAAATACAGATGGGAAATATACGTTCAAAGAGTATTATTTTCAAGATGGCGCATGGGAGAATGACCCCTTTACATATTATCCTACACTATCGGGGGAGACATTTACCGTTACCCCTCATATACAGGACTGCTGGGACACCGCTGAAATTCAATCTCTAGATGCAACGAAATTGGTTTTAGAATGTAACGGTGATGATGGAAACGAAAGCTGGCATTCTTTAGACACGTATGTAAGAGCAGAGTAATTAGAAAAAAAGCCAACCTACCCAATTACGGATAAGTTGGCTTTTTCAGTTCTGAACACTTACTATTAACATTATCTTTTGGACTTCATCGTAGGAGTAAGTCCGATAGTGGAGAAATAGTTTCGCATTATTTCTCTGTTCGCCAAATTAAGCGGCTTCTTTATCAATTTCTTCATAGCTATAAGATTTTGAGTTTAATATATACAACTGTATTCAGAGTTACAGAGAAAACCAAATAATCAAAGCGTTTTTCCAGCAGACAGATTTTGAGAAGTAATAGCTTCATATACTCACTACGGATTTCAATACCGCCACCTTATTAATATATAGAAATGCAGCCTATGAATACTTTTCAGATAAAGAGAAAGCTACTCTATACTATTATATGCTGTATCATTGGATAGATAAAAAACTGATAGTCAAAAGCGAAACTATAAGAAAGAATTATTGCATAGCAACGCAATATTGACTAACTTTGCCATGCAGTTTGAAGCTGCAAAGAGATTATTAATTTATTTATTATGAATCATTCTTGGCACTTGGCTTTAGAAGTCAACCAAGACATCAACCAATAGTTTCTAAATAGAATCAGATTCTAAAGATAGCCATCATAAGCGGAAGTAGCTCAGTTGGTTGCCTTTAATCCGCAGGATTAAAGGACATTAGCCTTCCAAGCTGAGGGTCGCGGGTTTGAGTCCCGTCTTCCGCTCTACTGAAAGTCAGATGGTTATCGCGAGATTTCCATCTGATTTTTGTTTTTCTAATAAACTGACTGATCATGAAAGTACTCTTAGTAAACGGCAGTCCTCATCACAAGGGCTGCACCTATACGGCATTGGAAGAAGTGGCCTCGACGCTGCGCGAGGCGGGTGTGGAGACGGAGATGTTTTGGCTGGGCGTGCAGCCCTTGGCCGGATGCATCGGCTGCGGCAGTTGTGCCCAGGAGAAGAAGTGTTTCCGCGATGATCTGGTGAACGAATTTCTAGACAAGGCCGCCACGGCGGACGGCTTCGTGTTCGGGTCGCCCGTACACTATGCAGCGGCCAGCGGAGCCATCACCTCGTTCATGGACCGCGCCTTCTATGCGGGCAATCGCCGGGGTGTCTTGGCCGGAAAACCGGGAGCCGTGGTCGTAAGTTGCCGCCGCGGAGGCGCTTCCGCCGCCTTCGACCAGCTGAACAAGTATCTCACCATCAGCTCGATGCCTGTCGTGTCGTCGCAATACTGGAACCAGGTACACGGCAATACGCCCGACGAGGTACGCCAGGACCTGGAAGGCCTCCAGACGATGCGTACGCTGGGGCGCAACATGGCGTGGCTCTTGCACTGCATCGAGGCGGGTCGGCAGGCGGGCATTACCTTCCCGCAGGCGGAGCCGGGGGTGAGGACAAACTTCATCCGTTAAGGCAAAAAAAGAACCGGAAGCGCTTGCGGGCGGCTTCCGGTTCTTTTTTGCTTAAAATAGCCAATCGGATTAGTTGGCGTGGCGGCGTTCTCCCCTCTTATCCTGTATGTAGAAATAGAGGAAACCTGTGATGGCTATCAATAAGATGGTAGCGCACATGATAAGAAATCCCAATTCATTGTTGGTCATAATTCATTCCTCCTTTTGTTTGTCCCGTACAAGCCATAAGCCTAGGCAGACGGTGATTGTTACAATTATTCCGGCAAGGATATACAACCATATTTCGTCCATCCCTCGAAACGCCGCCGAGATGATGACCGCTGTCAATATATATTTGGCGATATCCATCAGCCATTTCCCGAATTCTTTTCTCATAGCACAAAGATACAGCTATTTATCGGAATAACCAGCCGTCGGTCCTTAAAATTCCACCGTCGGCGCGGTTTCTGCCCCCGCCTGTGCCTCGAAGTAAGCACGCTTTTCGAAGCCGAAGAGTCCGGCCAGAATATTCTTGGGGAAGCGGCGGATGGCGGTGTTGAACTCCTTGGCAGCGTCGTTGAAGTTCTTGCGCGCCACGTTGATGCGGTTTTCTGTGCCCTCCAGCTGAGCTTGCAGCTCCAGGAAGTTCTGGTTGGCCTTCAGGTCGGGATAGTTCTCGGTGATGGCCAACAGCTTGCCCAGGGCGGTAGCCAGTTGACCTTGTGCAGCTTGGTATTCGGCCAGTTTCTCGGGCGTCAGGTCGGCGGGGTCTACCTTGATTTGCGTGGCCTTGCTGCGGGCTTCCACTACACCTTCCAGCGTTTCCTGCTCGTGGGCGGCATAGCCCTTGACGGTGTTCACCAGGTTCGGGATGAGGTCGGCGCGGCGCTGGTACTGCGTCTCCACGTTGGCCCACTGGTTGCTCACTCCCTCGTCCATGCCGACGAGGCTGTTGTATCCCGTCACGGCCCAGATGGCCAGCACGGCGATGACTACGATGATGATGATGGTAGTTGTCTTCTTCATAATGCTTTCTTCTTTATGGATTATCTATTGCTTTGTAGTTTCTTTCTTCTGGGTTCTTACTTAGAATCGTGAGCCGGCTCCTCCTCCACCTCCGCTTCCTCCGCCGAAGCTGCCACCGAATCCGCCTCCACCGCCGAATCCGCCGCCAAAGCCTCCGCCGAAGATGACGGGGCCGCCCCAGCCGCCTCCACGGCCGCGGTTGTTGTCTTGGCCATGGCGTTCACGACGCTTCACCACGTGGCCGCAGTTGCGGCAGATGTAGGTCACTTCCTCCGTCTCTATGCCGTTGCGGTACGAGAGTGTCTGGCTGCTGGCACGTTTCAAGGTATGCTTCTTGCAGCGGGGACAACGGGAAAGCATACGTTGGCGTGTCCAGACGATGGCGATGAAAAAGAGGATGAAGAGGGTGACTAACAGCCCGAATACAACCGCGCTGTTATCGGTGGCCGTCTCGCTGTCATTCTCCATCGACCCGTCCAGCCGGGCACAGGTGGCACGCACGCCGGCCACCATGCCCTCGCTCCAACGCTCGTCCTTGAGGTAGGGAATCATCGCCTGCGTCTGGATGCGCTTGCAGATGGCATCGGGCAACACGCCCTCCAGACCGTAGCCCGTGTAGAACTGGATGCACCGCTGGTCGGTGACGAGCAGGATGACCAGCCCGTTGTCCTTGCCCTTCTTACCCACGCCCCACGAGTTGAGCAGTTCGTGGCAGAAGTCGAAGCACGTGGCCTCGCCGATGCTGGGCACGACGGCCACCACTGTCTCGATACCCGTCTGCTGCTCCAGTCGGTAGAGCATACGGTCGATGCTGTCCGTGGCGGCGGGAGCAAGGATGCGCTCCGGGTCGCACGTGTAGCGGTATTTGTTCTGGATATGTACCTTGGGAAGGTTGTCGGGCGTATAGATTTTCCCTTGTGCTCCCAAGCAGAGCGGCAGGCACAGGAGGAGTATCAGAAGCGGAATCGTTCGTTTCATACAATCATTGTATTATGTTTCGGCGGCTAAGATACGCTTTTTGCGGGAGTTATCGGATATATTTGCCCGTAAAATCCCGCACCCGGCGCGTATATTCCACCTTGTTCTCCTTATAGGACACCGCGTGCGCCGCGCCGGGCACCAGCCAAAGCTCCTTCGGCGCGGGCTTGGCTTCGTACAGCGGATGCACCATCCAGGTGGGCACGAAGTCATCTTTATCCCCGTGAATGAAGAACATAGGCAGGGTACATTTCTTGACTTGCTCCAAGGCCGATGCCTCGCGAAATGTCCAGTTGTAGCGGAGTCCGCACAACCAACTGGTCACGTCCAGCAGCGGGAATGTCGGCAGGCCGAACTGGTTCTTCAGCTCGCCGCTGAACTCATCCCACACCGAGGTGTAGCCACAGTCCTCCACGAAGCACTTCACGTAGGCGGGCAACGTTTCGCCGCTGACCATCATCGTGGTGGCGGCCCCCATCGAGATGCCGTGCACCACCATCCGCGTGCTGTCGCCGAAGAGTTCGTTGGCCGTATCCATCCATCGCAACACGTCCAGCCTATCCAACCACCCCATCCGAACGGCCTCGCCCTCGCTCTCTCCGTGGGCGTGGAGGTCGGGCAACAGGATGTTGCAGCCCAGTTGCCTACTGTACAGGTAGCCGATGGGCAGCATCCGCACGGCATTGTCCGTATAGCCGTGGACGATGACAGCGGTCTTTCCGGTTGGTTGTGCCGCACGGACGTAGAGGGCGTGCAGACGTTCACCCCGTTCGCTCCGGATGAGGGTGTCCTGCAAGGCACGGGCCGTCCGCAGGCTGTCCACCCACGGGCGCAGTTCCGGATAGTCCTTATATAAATAGGTATAGGAGCCGGGAATGTCGCGGCTGCGCGTTTCCAAGGCTTCGGGCTTCAGGGCGTAGTCCAGCATGTAGAGGGAGGCGCCGAGAAGCAGGAGAATAACAGCCAACAGCGTGACAAGGACGCATGAGAATACTTTCTTCATAGGAATTAATCTTTATGGATTGCTTGGCAAATGTACGGTTTTGTTTTGAATCAAGCTCAATATCGACGGGGCGAAACATAGCCAATCCTCCAAATATGGTTGAAATAGGGCGACCATTCATGCTCCGCGATGCCGATTTGCAAGCCATAGAAACAAGTGCCGGTCCTTCGAAATTCCTGCAGTTGCCCAAGAAGGCCGGAACCGGGAAGCGGAATGCGGAAGTCACTAATCCACAACACATCGGCATTCATATAGGCCGGGGAGGATTGCAGCAACTCGAATGTCTTCGCCATCATGCGGGTTGCATCCGTGTCGCCACAAGCCGTGTGGCTGAAAAGGCTCAGCAAGCGGGCTCTTTCCTGACGTACGTCGATGGGATGGATGGATACGGAGAAAGCGATGAGAAAACAGTCGCGTTTCTGCCGGTTGGCAATCTCCAGCAAACGGACCAGCGTGGAATGTGCGACTTTCTCCGGGACGCCGACCATGCTGCCCGAGGTATCCAGACACACGATGATGGGCCCTTTCCGCCGAGCCGGCCGAGCCTGCAACCGCCGAGCCGGCTGCATGATTTCCGAACGATATTGGAAGGTCTGCAGCCTTCGGGTCAGGAATCTCTTTAGGAATATCTGTTCCAAGTCCGCGTCGGTACAATAGGCCATTTCGATAGGCAGCAAGGCATTCAGGTCATTCCCGATGCTGATGCCGGCAATGTCGCACCGAGAGGCGTGTTCCAAGTTGTAGACATTGCCTTCCGACGTGTGGACTTTGTCCTTGCCCTCATCATCCGCCACCCTCCCCATGACTTCGGCTACCTCGGTGATTTGGGGAAATTGCTTCTGAAGACGCACGATCTTGCGTATCCGTTCGAAGTCGCTGACATTCCATAGCCCGCTCATCATACCCCAGGCCTGCATGAATTCATCCGTTTCTACTTGGTTCTTTTGCAAGTAGGAAGGAATATGCTTCAAGTTGGACTGAAGATTGCGCTCCAACCTTTCTCTGTCGGACTCGAGTTCCTTCCTTTTCTCCTCCTCCAACTCTTGCTGCATGGCTTCTTCCCAGTCCTTGGTCAATTTCTCCCACAGAGTGTCATCATCCAGATTCTTTTCTTGCCCGAACAGCTGGCGGTAGAAAGGGCCATTGAAGCCAAAACGCCCGTACTCAGCCTCCAGTTTGTCCACTAAAGCCTGCCAACCATCCCGTTTGCGGTCGTGCGTCCATTGGGTGACAAGCATCCGGCTCTTTTCTTCCGATTGCTTGCGCTGGAAGTTGAACTTCTCTCGCTCCAAGTTCTGAAGGATGAAACGGCTCATGGTATCCTGAAATATGCGGGCGCAGACCTCATCGGATAATACTTGTGCCTTGATCATCGGATTCTCCATCACGGAACGCAGATAGACATAGAGCGGCTCATGGCTGCCTGTTTCCAGGAACTCACCGGTAGCCAGGTAGTGGTCCAATAGTCGGGCATAGAAAAGCGGTTCATGCCTCATCGCCATAGAGCAGTTTACGCGTATCCAGCCGGGCAAACGCAATTTGTTTCTGCAAGTCGGCCACGTGTTGCCTGATCACCCGTTTGTCCGATTCACAGGCAAACAGATTAGCCTGCAATTCGCCTGCCAGCAAGTTGATGTCGGTGTTGATCCGCTCCAACTCCTCTTCATAATTCCGGCTGACAATAGGTTTGGGCAGCTGACCGACAGGCGGCCGTTGTTCGCCGGGGCGAAGACGTCGCATGGCATAGCGCACTCCGTCGATGTACAAGTAGCGGTCGTCCCGATAGAGCCGCACCTGCCTGGCATCCTTGGCTTTCATCTGGGAACTGTCTGCAAAGGTTCGGATAAGGGTACGCTCCGGATGCAAGGGGTCTGTGTACATCACGCCGACGTGCGGGGCATTTTGTGGGTTATAGTTCTTCATCCCCATAAAATCGGATAGGAAGATGAAGGTGTTTCCCGAACCGTGGCCTTCCACTTGAAAAAAGAAATGGTCGGTTATCTGCAAGTCGTCGTCCCGGTGGTCTGACTGATGCCTGGCCCGTTCCAGTGCCCGATGGGCGGCATAGGCCTTCAAGTCGGCTTTCAAGGCCTTGGAGATGGAAGCTGTCTGTTTCTCGTGACGGGCGAAAAGCGAACGGATGACTATGTCCCGTACTTCCGGGAGCTCGTCCGGCTCGCTCCACAGGCAATGATAAGTAATGATGAGGTCATCGGAGGCGACTGCCGTGCGTTCGTGCAGAAAGGCCGAAGCCTTCAACAGCCGGACGATGTGCTTCCAGCGGCGGTCGCTGACGTAGATGTTCCGCCGAAGTTCACTCTGCGGAATCTCTACGTCAGTCAGCCGGTGGCGAATCTCCGTGAGGCTTTCCAAGATAGGCAAGGGAACGTCTATCGCCTTGATTTGCCGCTGCCAGTCCGCATATTCCGTGGAAGTGACAGACAAATCAGGACATATAGGCTTTGCTTCTGCATCGCTCTCGTCCAGCAGCATTTGGTGGAAGGCCTTTTCATCCCGGATGCCGTGGCAGATGACCCGAATCAGGAAACGGTCCCACAATGCTTCCAGTCCTTCGCCACGCGCAGGAAGTTCATTGCTGGCAGCCACCAACAGTTTGAGTGGCAGCTTCAGTTCCTTGTCTCCGTTGCGGAAGACCCTCTCGTTGATGACCGTCAGCAACGTGTTCTGTATGGCAGGCCCGGCCTTCCATATCTCGTCCAGGAACACGATGTCGGCCGTGGGCAGATACCCCTGCACGATGCGTTCGTACTTGTCCTCCTCTTTCAAACGGCTGATGCTGACCGGCCCGAATATCTCATCGGGGGTCGAGAAGCGCGACATGAGATACTCGAACGAGCGAGCGTCTGCAAATGCCAGCTTGAGCCGGCGGGCAATCATGGATTTGCCCACTCCCGGCGGCCCGAGCAACAGAATGCTTTCACCGGCCAGCGCAGCCAATAGCGAAAGGGCTATTTCCTGGTTCTTTTCATATACCCCTTGGCTGATTTCCGTCAGTAGTCGCAGTATCCGTTCGGTCATTGTGATAGCAAGTTTTCTTACCGATGCCAAATCTCCCACGCCGCGAACGCCTGAAGCAGCAGCATCTCCAACCCGTTCTTCACCGTGGCGCCTTGGGCGCGGCCCTTCTTCATGAAGAGGGTCTCGTCCGGATTGTACAGCAGGTCGTAGAGCAGGTGGCGGGGCGTCAGCTGGTCGTAGGGGATGTCCGGGCAGAAGTCCACCTTGGGATACATGCCCACGGGGGTGCAGTTGACGATGATGGTGTGCCCGGCCATCACTTCGGGCGTCAGGTCGGCGTAGGTCAATGTCTCGGCGTCCCGCTTGCTCCGCGAAACATAGGTGCTCTCTATGCCCAGGTTTGCCAGGCCGTGGAAGACAGCTTTCGAGGCGCCGCCCGTGCCCAGCAGCAGGGCCTTCGTGTGGTGGGGTTGCAGCAACGGCTCGATGGACTGCGTGAAACCGATGATGTCCGAGTTGTAGCCCACCAGGCGGACCTTGGCCTTGCCTTGGCGGATGATCTTGATGACGTTCACGGCGCCGATCTTGGCCGTGTCGGGATCCAGTTCGTCCAGGTAGGGGATGACCTGTTCCTTGTAGGGGATGGTGACGTTGAGGCCACGGAGATTGATGTTCTCCGTCACCACTTCGGGGAAGTCCTCGATGCGGGGGATTTCGAAGTTGACATACTCTGCGTCGATGTTCTCCGACTGGAATTTCTCATTGAAGTAGGTTACCGAGAACGAGTGTCCCAGGGGGTAACCGATTAAACCGTATTTGTCCATGGAGGTAAATAGTTTATGAGCTACGAGCTACAAGCTACGAGCTACGAGTGTTATTGTTCTCATTGGCCACGAGTTAACTTGTAGCTTGTAGCTCGTCACTCGTAGCTGAATATTCATTTCGTCGCCATGTACAGCGTGCACACCCCGAACGTCAGCCGCCTGAAGCGCACGTCGGAGAAGCCGGCACGGCGGATGCTCTGGCTCATCACCTCGCCCTGCGGGAAGGCGCGGATGCTCTCCGGCAGGTAGGTGTAGGCATTGCTGTCGTGCGAGATGAGACGGCCCATCAGGGGGATGAGGCGCGAATAGAGGCGATAGAGCTGGCGCATGGGGAAGCGGTCGGGCGTGGACAATTCCAAAATGGCCAGGTGCCCGCCGGGACGGAGCACGCGGCACATCTCCCGTAGGCCCACATCCAGGTGCTCGAAGTTGCGCACGCCGAAGGCCACGGTCACCGCATCGAACGACGCGTCGGGAAACGAGAGTGCCTCGCAATCCTCGCGCTGGAAGCGGATGCGGTCGGCCAAGCCAGCGTCTTGCACCTTCTGACGCGCCACTTGCATCATGCCCTCCGAGATGTCGATGCCCACGAGCGACCGGGGTTGCAGCATCCGGCAGGCCAGCAGGGCAAAGTCGCCCGTGCCCGTGGCCACGTCCATCACCTCCTGCGGGCGGTATTGGGCCAGCCAGCGGATGGCCCTCTTGCGCCACGAGCGGTCGATGCCCAGCGACATAAGGTGGTTCAGCCGGTCGTAGGCGGGGGCGATGTGGTCGAACATGCGCTCCACCTGTTCTACTTTCTTGCCCTCGCTGCCGTAGGGCTTGACTTTCTCTTGCGGGTAATCCATATTGATAATGGTTATATATTCTTACATAAAAGCCTCTTCGGCCATTGGCGGGAGAGAATCCGTCACACCCCCGCCAGAAGGCCTTGTAGAGGGGGTAAAATACCCCACGAGTGGGGTACCATCAGGGGTCACTCGTGGGGTACCTTCCTACCCCACGAGAGGGGTATGGACGTACCCCACACATGGGGTATGCCGGGCATCCATGTGTGGGGTCATCCGGGGGATTATTCGTTAAGATAATCCGTTACATTGCGCTCGATGCGGGCGGCGATGTCCTCGGTGTCCTGCGGCACGAACTTCTCGCCCGTGATGTGCTCGTAGAGCTCCACGTAGCGGTCGCTGATGCTGCGCACGATGTCGTCCGTCATCTCGGGCACCTGCTGGCCTTCCTTGCCTTGGAAGCCGTTGTCCATCAGCCATTCGCGCACGAATTCCTTGGAGAGCTGGCGTTGCGGCTCACCCTTGGCGAAACGCCCCTCGTAGCCCTCGCTGTAGAAGTAGCGGCTGGAGTCGGGCGTGTGGATTTCGTCCATCAGGTAAATCTTGCCGTCGTGCTTGCCGAACTCATACTTCGTGTCCACCAGGATGAGGCCTCTCTTTGCGGCAATCTGCGTGCCGCGCTCGAAGAGGCGCAGGGTGTAGTCCTCGAGGATGGCATATTCCTCCGGCGTGCAGAGGTCGCGCTTCAGAATCTCTTCCTTGGAGATGTCGGCATCGTGCTCGCCAATCTCGGCCTTGGTCGTGGGGGTGATGATGGGCGTGGGGAACTTCTGGTTCTCCTTCATGCCTTCGGGCAGGCGGACGCCGCAAATCTCGCGCACGCCGCTCTTGTAGGCACGCCAGGCCGAACCGCAGAGGTAACCGCGCACAATCATTTCCAAGGGGAAGCCCTCGCAGAAGACGCCGACCGTCACCATCGGGTCGGGCGTAGCCAGCTTCCAGTTGGGGCAGATGTCCGTCGTGGCGTCGAGGAACTTCGAGGCAATCTGGTTCAGGATCTGTCCCTTGAAGGGGATGCCCTTCGGCAGGATGACGTCGAAGGCCGAGATGCGGTCCGTGGCCACCATGACGAGCTTCTCGCCGTTGATGTTGTACACGTCGCGTACTTTCCCGTGGTACACGCTTTGCTGACCGGGGAAGTTGTAGTTGGTTGCTGTTAATGCTTGATTCATAACTCTATATTATTTTATAAGAAAGACTATCTATAAGAAAACGCGCCGTTGCCTACGGGCAGAGCTTTATATTTATCGTAATAATTTTCCAAGACTTTACTTTCCAATATCTTAGAGTTCTCTTTTCCTTGTATTCTAAGATAGTAGACATCCGTCCCGCCTTCCATCTTCATATAATTGTACCTACTGTACGACCAATCCGTAAGGGGATTATCCTTGCGGTAATGATTGCGATGCTGCATCAACCGTGTCCTTAACTTGTCCGACTTGCCTATGTATATGACAGGAGATGTTCCTGCCGGCAGAATGAAACGTTGCTTCCTGCTGATGAAGAAGTAAATGGCCGGAAAATCACCTATTTCATCAATGTCCCCGTTATCCGTTTCGAAGATGGACAAAGGACCTTTGATGTATTGCAACCTATCTGGTGACAAGTAATTTTTCAGGAAGGAAAAGCATCGTTTCATAAAGGTACCTCCTTCTTCTTTACTTGCTCCTTCTCGTACTTGTCGTATGCTTCCACAATCCGCGTCACGAGCTTATGCCGGACGATGTCCTTTTGGTTCAGTTCTATGAAGGCGATGCCTTTCACGCCCTTCAATATCCGCAATGCCTGCACCAGGCCGGACACTTGCGACGAAGGCAGGTCTATCTGCGTCATGTCGCCCGTCACGATCATCTTGGTGTTTATGCCCATGCGGGTGAGGAACATCTTGATCTGGGCGGACGTGGTGTTCTGCGCCTCGTCCAGGATGACCACGGCATCGTTCAGGGTGCGGCCGCGCATGAAGGCCAGGGGGGCTATCTGAATGACGTTCTGATCCATGTATTCCTGCAGCTTGGCGGCGGGAATCATGTCTTGCAGGGCGTCGTACAGCGGTTGCAGGTAGGGGTCGATCTTCTCCTTCATGTCGCCCGGCAGGAAGCCCAGTTTCTCGCCTGCCTCCACGGCGGGACGGGAGAGGATGATTTTCTTGATTTCCTTGTTCTTCAGGGCGCGCACGGCCAGGGCGATGGCGGTGTAGGTCTTGCCCGAACCGGCCGGGCCGATGGCGAATACCATGTCGTGCTCGCGGAAGGCATCCACCAGGCGTTGCTGGTTCTCGCTGCGCGGGATGATGGGCTTGCCCGTAACGCTGAAGACGATGACGTTGCCGCTCTTCTCCGCCTGCGGGGCATTGCCCTTGATGATGTCTATGATGGTCTCTTCCTTCAGCTGGTTGTATTCGGCGCAGTACTTCTCCAGTTTGAGGATGTTCTCCTCGAAGGCGCACATTTCCTCCTCATCGCCCAGCACCTTGATGACGTT
>DXBX01000068.1 GCA_019116285.1 Candidatus Bacteroides merdigallinarum | reverse complement strand
GCCCAAAAAAGAAAAGTTTGAAAAAAATATGGGGAAAATGTTTGCAGGTATCAAAACTTTGCCTACCTTTGCACCGCATTTGAAACAATGCTGGTCACGAAAGGAAGTGTGGGTGAGTGGCTGAAACCACCAGTTTGCTAAACTGACGTACGGGTATTTCCGTACCGGGGGTTCGAATCCCCCCGCTTCCGCGGACAGAAACGCACTCTTAGCTCAGTTGGTAGAGCAACTGACTCTTAATCAGTGGGTCCAGGGTTCGAATCCCTGAGGGTGTACAACGATTGACAAATAGTTTGGTGGATTCGTCTAGCGGCTAGGACACATGCCTCTCACGCATGGAACACGAGTTCGATTCTCGTATCCACTACTTGATGAATGAAAAGGGCGGCTGCAAGCTTACATTGCGGTCGCCTTTTTCTCTTGATAAGAGACAGCATAAAGCAATAACTATATGGATTTCATTATCGATTTCATCCTGCACATTGACGTGCACATGGTCAACATCGTCCAGCAATATCACATGTGGACGTATGCCATCCTGTTTCTGGTGATTTTCTGCGAGACCGGCCTGGTGGTCACCCCCTTCCTGCCGGGCGACTCCTTGTTGTTTGTGGCGGGAGCCATCGCCGCGCAGCCCAATATGCCGCTGGAGGTGAACATCCTGGCGTTGATTGTGTTCGCCGCGGCCGTCCTGGGCGATTCGAGCAATTATGCCATCGGGCATTACTTCGGGAGAAGGCTGTTCAGCAATCCCAATTCCAAGATATTCAAGCAGAGCTACCTGGACAAGACGCACGAGTTCTACAAGAAATACGGCGGCAAGACCATCATCATCGCCCGCTTCGTGCCCATTGTCCGCACGTTCGCGCCGTTCGTGGCCGGGATGGGCAAGATGCACTACTATTACTTCATGCTCTACAACGTGACGGGCGGTGCCCTGTGGGTGGGCCTCTTCTGTTATGCCGGCTATTTCTTCGGCGACCTGCCTTTCGTGCAGGAGAACCTGAAGATTTTGGTGGTGGCCATCATCGTCATCTCCATCCTGCCCGCCATCATCGAGGTGGTGCGCGAACGTCGCAAGCTGAAGAAAGCAAAGGACCAGGGCATTGAATCTTAAACTGGCACGACGTTGGACTGGCTGTATAGTTTGTTTGTGGAGCACACGGCCTTGCAGGCGCTCGCGGTGCTTTCGCTCATCTCCGCCATCGGACTGGGGCTGGGCAAGGTGCGCATCCTGGGCGTGTCGCTGGGCGTGACGTTCGTCTTCTTTGCCGGGATATTGGCCGGGCACCTGGGGCTGCAGATTGACCCGCAGATGCTGACCTACGCCGAGAGCTTCGGCCTGGTGGTGTTTGTCTACGCCTTGGGCTTGCAGGTGGGCCCCGGATTCTTCAGTTCCTTCCGCAGCGGCGGCATGCGGCTCAATATGCTGGCCATCGCCGTGGTGCTGGTGGGTACCTTGATGGCCCTGCTGGGCAGTCTGGGCCTGGGCATTTCCTTGCCGGACATGGTGGGCATCCTCTGCGGGGCCACAACTAATACCCCGGCTCTCGGCGCGGCCCAGCAGACGTTGAAGCAACTGGGCATGGACGCCGCCCCGCCAGCCTTGGGCTGTGCGGTCACTTATCCGCTGGGCGTGGTGGGCGTCATCCTCGCCATCCTGCTGATGCGCAAGTTCCTGGCCCGCAAGGAGGACTTGCAGGAGAAGGAGAAAGAGAACGTGAACAAGCCCTATATCGCCGCCTTCCAGGTGCACAACCCCGCCATCTTCGACAAGAGCATCAAGGAAATTGGCGGGCTGCATTACGCCAAGTTCGTCATCTCGCGCCTGTGGCGGGACGGCAAGGTGACTATCCCCACGTCGGACACCATCATCCGCGAGGGAGACCGGCTCCTGGTGCTCACCCCCGAGAAGGACGCCCCGACGCTGACCGTCCTCTTCGGCGAGCAGGAGCACACGGACTGGAACAAGAAAGACATCGACTGGAATGCCATAGACAGCCAACTCATCTCGCAACGCATCGTCGTCACCCGCCCCGAACTGAACGGACGGAAGCTGGGGTCGCTGCACCTGCGCAACAGCTATGGGGTGAACATCACCCGCATCTACCGCAGCGGCGTGCAACTGCTGGCCACGGCCGACTTGCGCCTCCAGATGGGCGACCGCCTGACCGTGGTGGGCGAGGCTGCCGCCCTGCACAACGTGGAGCGCGTGCTGGGCAATGCCGTGAAGAGCCTGAAGGAACCCAACCTGGTGGCCGTCTTCATCGGCATCGTGCTGGGCCTGATGGTGGGTGCCATCCCCATCTCCCTGCCGGGCATCAGTGCTCCCATCAAGCTGGGCCTGGCGGGCGGCCCCATCATCGTGGGCATCCTCATCGGCACGTTCGGGCCACGCCTGCACATGATTACCTACACCACGCGCAGCGCCAACCTGATGCTCCGCTCCCTGGGCCTCTCGCTCTACCTGGCCTGCCTGGGATTGGACGCGGGCGCACACTTCTTCGAGACCGTGTTCCGCCCCGAGGGCCTGCTGTGGATAGGCACGGGCTTCGTGCTGACGTTGGTGCCGGTGCTGATTGTGGGCGCGGTGGCTTTCAAAGGGATGAAGACAGATTTCGGCTCCACCGTGGGCATGCTTTGCGGCAGCATGGCCAACCCCATGGCGTTGAACTATGCCAATGATACGTTGCCGGGAGACAATGCCTCAGTGGCCTACGCGACGGTCTACCCCTTGAGCATGTTCCTGCGGGTGGTCATCGCGCAGGTGCTGTTGATGTTCCTGCTTTGATTCTGTTTTGCATTTCCCCGGAAGGATATTTGGACGGGACGAGACGAATGACTAACTTTGCAGCACATTATTAATAACATCCTACATGGGAAACATCAGTCCTGAATCCATTGTCAACGACCTGCGCTACCTGCAACTCTTGTCGCGCAGCTTTCCGACCATCGCCGACGCGAGCACGGAAATCATCAACCTGGAAGCCATCCTCAACCTGCCCAAGGGCACGGAACACTTCCTGACAGACATACACGGCGAATATGAAGCCTTCCAGCACGTGCTGAAGAACGGCTCGGGCGCCGTGAAGCGCAAGGTGAACGAAATCTTCGGCCACACCCTGCGCGAGTGCGAGAAGAAGGAACTTTGCACCCTCATCTATTATCCCGAAGAGAAGCTCCAACTGGTCAAGACGCAGGAGAAGGACCTGGACGATTGGTACCAAATCACGCTGAACCAACTGGTGAAGGTCTGCCAGAACGTCTCCTCCAAATACACCCGCTCCAAGGTGCGCAAGTCCTTGCCCCAGGAGTTCTCCTACATCATCCAGGAGCTGCTGCACGAGTCCAGCATCGACCCCAACAAGCAGGCCTACATCAACGTCATCATCTCCACCATCATATCGACCAAGCGGGCGGACGACTTTATCGTGGCGATGTGCAACCTCATCCAGCGGCTCACCATCGACTCGCTGCACATCGTGGGCGACATCTACGACCGCGGCCCCGGCGCGCACATCATCATGGACACCCTCTGCGACTACCACAACTTCGACATCCAGTGGGGCAACCACGACCTCCTCTGGATGGGTGCCGCCTCGGGCAACGACGCCTGCATCGCCAACGTCATACGCCTGTCCATGCGCTACGGCAACCTCGCCACGCTGGAGGACGGCTACGGCATCAACCTCCTGCCCCTGGCCACCTTCGCCATGGATGCCTACGCCGACGACCCCTGCACGGTGTTCGTCCCCAAGATGACCTTTATGGACGGACAGCACAACGAGAAGACCCTGCGCCTCATCGCCCAGATGCACAAGGCCATCACCGTCATCCAGTTCAAGCTGGAAGCAGCCATCATCGACCGCCGGCCGGAGTTCGGCATGGAGGGACGCAAGCTGCTGGACAAGATTGACTATGCGCGCGGCGTCTTTGTCCACGAGGGACGGGAATATCCCCTGCGCGACACGTGTTTCCCCACCATCGACCCCTCCGACCCCTATCGCCTGAGCGACGAGGAGCAGGACATCGTGGACAAAATCCATGCCTCCTTCATGAACAGCGAGAAGCTGAAGAAGCACATGCGCTGCCTCTACACCTACGGCGGCATGTTCCTGGTGTGCAACAGCAACCTGCTCTACCACGCCTCCATACCACTGAACGAAGACGGCAGCTTCAAGCACGTCCGCATCGGCGAGAAGGAATATTGGGGCAAGAAGCTCCTGCAGAAGACGGACCAACTGGTGCGCCGCGCCTACTTCGGCGAAGAAGGCACCGAGGCGAAGGCCTTTGCCGTGGACTATATGTGGTACATGTGGTGCGGCCCGGACGCCCCATCCTTCGACAAAGACAAGATGGCCACCTTCGAGCGGTATTTCGTGGGCGACAAGGACCTGTGCAAGGAGACCAAAGGCTGGTACTACACCCTGCGCAACGAGGCCGAAACCTGCGACCACATCCTGCTGGAGTTCGGCGTGCAGCCCGGCCCGCACTCGCACATCATCAACGGCCACGTACCCGTCAAGACGCTGAAGGGCGAGAAGCCCGTCAAGGCCAACGGCAAGCTGTTGGTGATAGACGGGGGCTTCTCCAAGGCCTACCAGCCGGAGACGGGCATTGCGGGCTACACGCTGGTTTATCATTCCCACGGCCTGCAACTGGTGCAGCACGAACCCTTCCAAAGCCGTCAGAAGGCCATCGAGGAGGGGCTGGACATCAAGTCCACCACCTTCCTGGTAGAGTTCAATTCGCAGCGCATGATGGTGAAGGACACGGACAAAGGAGCCGTATTGACCACGCAGATAGCGGACTTGGAGAAGCTGCTGGCGGCATATCGGATGGGACTGATCAAGGAAAAAGTATGATTTCCTTACGAGCAGCGGCCTGCATCGTTCATGATTCGTTCAGCTCTTGGTAATCCTCCTCGGTCAGCAACTCGCCTGCGGCATCCAACTCTGCTTGCGAAATGTTCAGTTCTTTCTTATTTCGCTCGTGCATCTGGACGAGGAGTTTCAAGGTGCGGTTCATCATCCCGGTTTGCAAGATGTGCATGGAGAGGTGAAACTGCACCTCCGGCCGTTGGAGGAAGGCCTTGGCAGTTTCCGGCGTGTAGCTGATGGATTTCTGCTCCTTCAGGAAATCCCGGAAGAGTGTCAATCGTTCCTCCTGTAGTTCTTCTTGGATCTTTGCGCAATAGTTGCTGAATGAATAGCAGTTGCTGATACGCCCGATGACGCGTTCATCGTCCATGTACTCCCAAACCTCTATGCTGTTGGAGAAAATAGATTCAGCGATATTTTCATTCAGGTGTATATCCAAATAGGGAAAAACATCGTAAGCAGCCTGCAGCGTGTCTGTATCCACGTTATCCAAGTCCGCAGGAAGATGCTTTACGACAGCCCGGAAGAGGGTATCGACATGGCTCATCCAAGCTTCATTGCTTTTTAAGCTCTTGATTTTGACATCCAGGTTATGCAGCGTGATGATCACTGTCTTGCGAGCCATGTCCGCTTTGTTTTGCTTCTCTATATAGAAGGTTGTGCCAAACGTCAGTACGATGCCTACCACTGTCCCGACGAGGGAGGTTATCGTATCCCTCCACCATTCGTTTTTGTAAAATTTCTGTTTCATCTGTTTCTTCTGAATTTATCCCTTCGCCTCCTGATACAAGAACCGCTTGATGCTCTTCTTAGGCGTCTTTTCGAACGCTTCCGGATAGATCTTCATCTTAGACAGTTGGCTGTAGGCCGGCAATTCCTGATTGAGAGCTACGCGGTTTTCCTCCATCACCCGTTCGATGTCCTGCAAAGTCAGGCCGTGCGCATAAGCATCGTCAAAGTCGGGGTAAACCAAGCCCACGAGGCGTTCGTTTTGTTGCACCACCAGACACTCGGCTACATAAGGCAGGTTGTTCAATTTGTCCTCTATCTCCTCCGGATAAATGTTTTGACCGCTGGCGCCGAGCAGCATATTCTTGCTCCGCCCTTTGATGGTGACGTTGCCTTCCGCATCCATCGTACCCAGATCGCCCGTATGCAGCCAACCGTCCTTGTCGATGGCTTCGGCGGTTGCTTCCGGATTCTTGTAATACCCCAGCATGACGTTCATGCCACGGCAGATGATTTCGCCCGGCACATTCTCCGGATCAGGCGAAACAATGCGCACCTCCATGCGGGGAGCCGCCTTGCCGCAAGAACCGGGCTTGAAGCGTTTCCAATCCTCGTAGCAGATGATGGGGCCGCACTCCGTCATGCCATAACCCACCGTATAGGGGAAATCCAGCATCTTGAGCAGTTGCTCCACCTCCCGGTTGAAGGCCGCACCGCCGATGATAATCTCGGAGAAGCGTCCGCCGAAAGCCTGCGTGATTTGCTCCTTCACCGTCGCCTTGATTTTGTCGTTGACGAAAGGCACCTTCAGCAGCAGCTTCATCGTGGGAGTCTCCAGCTTGGGCAGGACATTCTTCTTGATAATCTTTTCGATGATGAGCGGCACGGCGATGATGATGCTCGGCCGCACCTCGGCAAAGGCCTGGAAGATGATTTTCGGGCTGGGCATGCGAGTCAGGTAGTAGATGTGGCACCCCACCGCAAACTCGTAGAGAAACTCGAAGGCAAGCCCGTACATGTGCGCCATAGGCAACATACAGACAACGCCGTCTCCCCGCTTCAAAGGCAACACCTCGAAGGCGAAGGCCGTGTTGCTCCACAAGCTCCGGTAGGGCAGCATCACGCCTTTGGAGTAGCTGGTGGTGCCCGATGTATAGTTGATGACGGCCAGTTCCTCGGGTTGATCCTCGTGGTAGGAGATATGCTCCTTGCGGAAGTTCTTGGGGTATTTCTGACCGAACATGGCGTTGAGATGCTCGCGGGCATAGGTCAGTTTCTCGCTGCGTGATACCGGCAGGGAAAAGTCGGTCATCAAGACAATACCCTCCAGCCGGGGCATGGCCTGTTCGTTCAGGTTTTCCCAAGCCTGGTCGCCTACGAAGAGCAGACGCGCCTCGGAGTGGTTGACAATATTATGCACATTGTCCGCCTTGAACTCGTGCAGGATAGGCACCGCCACTGCGCCATACGTCAGCGTGGCGAGGAAGGCGACACCCCAATGCGAGCTGTTGCGACCGCACAGCGCAATCTTGTCTCCCTTCCGGATGCCGCTTTCCTCGAAAAGAATGTGCAGCTTTTCTATCTTGCGGGCCACGTCCTTGTATTGCAGAGTGGCACCCTTATAGTCGGTCAGCGCATCCAGATCCCAATTATCCCGGATACTATTCTTGATATAGGCGATAAAACTTTGCTCCATGATTGCACACTTTGTGGTTTGATGTGCAAAGTTAGGAGATTATTCTTAGATAGCAAATTATTCTATCGCTTTTCCACCTCCTTCAAGTCATGCCTTACCATAATCCGCACCAACTCCTCGAAACTGGTTTGCCGCGGATTCCACCCCAGCAGCGTCTTCGCCTTGGTGGGATCGCCCAGAAGCTGCTCCACCTCGGCAGGACGGAAATACTTGGGATCCACCTCTACCAACACCTTACCCGTGCGGATGTCGATACCCTTCTCGCTGACGCCTTCGCCTTCCCAGCGCAGGTCGATGCCAGCTTCGCGGAAAGCCAGCGTACAGAATTCGCGCACGGTGTGCATCTCGCCTGTGGCGATGACGAAATCCTCCGGCACGGAATGTTGCAGGATGAGCCACATGCACTCCACGTAATCCTTGGCATAACCCCAGTCGCGGCGGGCGTCGAGATTACCCAGGTAGAGCTTATCCTGCAGGCCTTTGACGATGCGGGCGGCGGCCAGCGTTATCTTGCGGGTGACGAACGTCTCGCCGCGGCGTTCGCTCTCGTGGTTGAAGAGGATGCCGTTCACGGCGAACATGCCATAGCTCTCGCGGTAGTTCTTGGTGATCCAGAAGCCATACTGCTTGGCAACGCCGTAGGGACTGCGCGGATAGAAAGGAGTCGTCTCGCGCTGGGGAACCTCCTGCACCTTGCCGAAGAGCTCGGAGGTGGACGCCTGGTAGATTTTCGTCTTCTTCTCCATGCCCAGGATGCGGACCGCCTCCAGCATGCGCAGGGTGCCCACGGCATCGGTTTCGGCGGTGTATTCAGGCACCTCGAAGCTGACCTTCACATGGCTCTGCGCGGCCAGGTTGTAGATTTCGTCGGGTTGCACCTCCTGGATGATGCGGATGAGGCTGCTGCTGTCCGTCATGTCGCCATAGTGCAGGTTGACCAGGCGCTTCTGCTTCATGTCGCGCACCCACTCGTCGAAGTAGAGGTGCTCGATGCGGCCGGTGTTGAACGAGGAAGAGCGGCGCAGGATGCCGTGCACTTCATATCCTTTCCCGAGGAGGAACTCGGCCAGGAAAGAACCGTCCTGACCGGTGATGCCTGAGATGAGAGCTGTTTTCATTTGATCGTTTTTTTATTAGTACAACAATTATATTTCCCCTACTCGTCCGAGAAGTGCACCAGCACCTCCCTGTACGCATTGAACACCTTCGACTTCGAGACGAAACCCAGGTAGCGGCCCTGCTCGTCGACCACGGGGAGATTCCACGCCTGGGTGTCGTCGAACGTGCGCATCACCTGCTCCATGCTGTCCGTGTCGTGCAGGCGGGCGGGAGGAAGCGTCATCAGTCGCTCCACCTTGAAGCGGTGGTACAGCTCCTGGCGGAACATGATGTTGCGGATGTCGTCCAGCGGAATGATGCCCAGCAGATGATTGTCCGCATCCACCACCGGGAAGATGTTGCGCCGCGCATGGGCGATGACGCTCACCAGGTTGCCCAAATCCATGTCGGGGCGGACAGGCGTGAAGTCGCGCTCCACCACGTCGGCCACCTTCATCAGCGTCAGGACGGACTTGTCCTTGTTGTGCGTCAGCAGCTCGCCTTTCTTCGCCAGGCGCATGGAGTAGATGCTGTGCGGCTCGAAGACGATGATGGTGAGGTAAGAGCTGACGGAGACAATCATCAGCGGCAGGAAGAGGTCGTAGCCGCCCGTCAGCTCGGCGATGAGGAAGACACCCGTCAGCGGGGCATGCATCACGCCGCTCATCACGCCGGCCATGCCCATCAGCGCGAAGTTCTTCTCCGGCAGGAAAGGCGTCATGTCGAACTCATTGCTGAAGTGGGAGAACACGAAGCCTGCGATGCACCCCAGGTAGAGCGAAGGAGCGAAGATACCGCCGCAACCGCCGCCGCCGTTGGTGGCGCTGGAGGCAAACACCTTGAAGACGATGATGAGCAGCAGGTAGAGCAAGAGCAGGTTGCCGTGACCGTAGAAGAGGGAGTTGTTCATCACCGTATCCCATTCGGCATTGCTCACGCCGTTCAGCAGCAGCTCTATCGTGTCATACCCCTCGCCATAGAGCGGCGGGAAGAGGAAGATGAGGATGCTCAGCATCGCACCGCCCAGCACCAGCTTCTTCCAAGGCGTGACCAGCCGTCCGAACACGCCCTCCACACGGCTCATGGCGCGCGTGAAGTAGAGCGATACGAGGCCGCAGAAGACACCCAGCAGGATGACGTAGGGAATGCGCACCAGCTCGAACGGCTGATCCAGGTGGAAGCGGAACATGGCCTCCTGACCGGTGACGATGTAAGACAGCGTGGCCGCCGTCACCGAGGTGATGAGCAGCGGCAGCAGCGAAGTCATCGTGAGGTCTATCATCAGCACCTCCAGCGTGAACACCAGTCCCGCGATGGGAGCCTTGAAGATGCCCGCCACGGCACCTGCCGCGCCGCACCCCACGAGGAGCATCAGCGTGCGGTGCTCCATCTTGAAGAGACGCCCCAGGTTAGACCCGATGGCAGAGCCTGTCAGCACGATGGGAGCCTCCGCACCCACCGAACCGCCGAAGCCGATGGTGATGGAGCTGGCCAGGACGGACGACCACGTGTTGTGGGGCTTGATGCGGCCCTGCCGCCGCGAGATGGCGTAGAGAATCTTGGTGACGCCGTGGCTGATGTCATCCTTCACCACATACCGCACGAAGAGGCCCGTCAGCAAGATGCCCACCACGGGATACACCAGATAGAGGTAGTTGGCCTCGGTGGTGTCGAAGTGGTCGGTGAGGAACCACTGTATCCAGTGGATCAGCTGCTTCAGCAGCAACGCCGCCAGCGCGGTGCCGATGCCCACCACGAAACTCAGCATCAGGATGAAGCGCCGCTCCTTGATGTGCTGTTCGCGCCACTGCACCAGGCGGGGCAGCCAGTTGCGCGCCTTGGTATATTTGTAAGAACCTTTCGCCATGTCCCCTACTCCCGAATGATTTTAACCTCCCCGCCGCGGCCCAGCTTGAGGATGGACGACGGGCGGGCGGGTGCCGTCTCCGTGCGGCGCGCCTCGACGACGTAATCCACGGCGCTCTTGATATCCTCGCTGATCTCGGCGAAAGTGCGGGGCGACGGCTGCCCGCTGACGTTGGCCGACGTAGACACAATCGCCTTGCGGAAGCGGAAGCACAGCGCCTTGGAGAACTCCTCCGCCGTGACGCGGATGCCCACGCTGCCGTCCTCCGCCAGGAGATTGGGCGCCAGATTCCTTGCCCCGTCGTAGATGACGGTCAGCGGCTTGTCCGCCACCTCCAGCAGGTCCCACGCCACGGGCGGCACGTCCTGCACGTAGAAATCCACCTTGACGGCCGAGTCCACCAGCACCAGCATGGCCTTGGAGTCGGCGCGGTGCTTGATCTCATAGATGCGCCGCACGGCCTCCTCGTTGGTGGCGTCGCATCCCAGGCCCCAGACGGTGTCGGTGGGATAAAGGATGACTCCCCCCTCCTCCATCACCCGGCAGGCCCGCTTGATGTCTTCTATCCAGTCTTTGTTCATTGCAGTATTCTGTATTTTCCGCGCAAAAATACGAAATTGCATCCATACAGCCGCACGAATGCGTCAAATAATGTTCGTTCATCGCTTCTGCTCATGGTTGATAGAGTTTGACGGGTTAGTGATTAGTGGTTAATGTTTCGCATTGTCTTGGCCTCGACGCAACAAAGGTAAGCACAATGTTCGGAGCAACCAAACGCCGGAGGGCGATTTCAGGGCAAATTTGGGGCAATTTGCGGAGGGGGATTATTTCCGCACTGACAATCAACCGGTTATACTAAGCCAATGCCTTGTTGACGGTTAGAGCGGTCAACCGTCTCAATTATCTCAATTGACAATTAACGGAAAGAGATTTTCGGCGGAAGAAAGAAGAAGAATAAGTATATAATATACTTAATATATATATAATGTATATTATATATATATTACTCTGTGTATAAGCCATCAGTCGGGCAAAAAACCGTTTTCGGTAATTGTCAATTGAGATAATTGAGACGGTGGCAGGCTCTTCGGAAATCGGTTCAAAACTTTTCGTTTTTTGACACACTCTCCTACGACACCATGGCAAACAGGTTTTAACATTTGCTAAAAACCGGAATTATCCCACGCAAACAATCATCCGGGGCACCCCGCCGGGGCAGCCCCGGGGTAGCCGGACATGCGCAGAACAAGTCTTTTTAGACCGATTCTAATAATTTAGCGCAAATTTTTCCCCGATTCTCAGGACTTTTTCCTACCTTAGCGGATTGTTGGAAGAGAAGGCCCTGACGAATCGGGAGAAGATTTGATCCGGCAAACGGGACAAGTGCGCCTCCGGCATATCAGAAGGCCGCTTCCGGCATGTGAGAAAAGGAAAAGAAAAAAACAAATATATAATGACGTACAAATGGAATTATCTGACCATCTCCCCCCAACAGGCAGAAGAAGGCCGGCAACTGGCGCAGGCGTTGGGCATCAGCCCGATACTGGCCCGGCTGCTGGTGGAGCGTGGCATCAATACGGCGCAGGCCGCGCGGAAGTTCTTCCGCCCGCAGCTGCCCGAGCTGCACGACCCCTTCCTGATGAAGGACATGGACGTGGCCGTGGAACGACTGAACCGCGCCATGGGCAGAAAGGAACGGATTTTGGTCTATGGCGACTATGATGTGGACGGCACCACGGCAGTGGCGCTGGTGTACAAGTTCATCCAGCAGTATTACTCGAACATCGACTACTACATCCCCGATCGCTACGAAGAGGGCTACGGCGTGTCGATGAAGGGCGTGGATTATGCCGCGCAGACGGGCGTGAAGCTGGTCATCGTATTGGATTGCGGCATCAAGGCCGTGGAGGAGGTGGCGTATGCGCGAGAGAAAGGCATCGACTTCATCATCTGCGACCACCACGTGCCCGACGACGAGCTGCCGCCTGCCGCCGCCATCCTCAACGCCAAGCGGTTTGACAACACCTACCCGTATGAGCATCTGTCGGGCTGCGGCGTGGGATTCAAGTTCATGCAGGCCTTCGCCATGAGCAACGGCATCGAGTTTCACCACCTCATCCCCCTGCTGGACCTGGTGGCGGTGAGCATCGCGTCGGACATCGTGCCCATCATGGGGGAGAACCGCATCCTGGCCTACCACGGACTGAAGCAGCTGAACTCCAACCCCAGCGTCGGATTGAAGGCCATCATCGACGTGTGCGGATTGGCGGGCAGGGACATCACCGTGAGCGACATCGTCTTCAAGATAGGGCCGCGCATCAATGCCTCCGGGCGCATACAGAACGGCAAGGAGGCGGTGGATCTGCTGACGGAGAAAGACTTCTCGGCCGCACTGGCGAAGGCGGGGCAGATCAATCAGTACAACGAGACGCGCAAGGATCTGGACAAGACCATGACGGAGGAGGCCAACCGCATCGTCGAGAGCTTCTCACACTTCGCCGACCGCCGCTCCATCGTGCTCTACAACGAGGCGTGGCACAAGGGTGTCATCGGCATCGTGGCGTCGCGCCTGACGGAGATTTACTACCGCCCCGCCGTGGTGCTGACGCGCACGGGCGACCTGGCCACCGGATCGGCGCGGTCGGTCTCCGGATTCGACGTCTACAAGGCCATCGAGCATTGCCGCGACCTGCTGGAGAGCTTCGGCGGACATACCTACGCCGCCGGCCTGTCGATGAAGGTGGAGAACGTGCCCGCCTTCACCCGCCGCTTCGAGGATTTCGTGGCGGAGCATATCCTGCCCGAACAGACCAGTGCGGTGATAGACATCAACGCGGAGATAGACTTCAAGGACATCACACCGAAGTTTTGCGCCGACCTGAAGAAGTTCAATCCGTTCGGACCGGAGAATGTGAAGCCCGTCTTCTGCACGCATAATGTCTTCGACTATGGCACGAGCAAAGTCGTCGGCCGCGGACAGGAGCACATCAAGCTGGAGCTGGTGGACGACAAGTCGAACAACGTGATGAACGGCATCGCCTTCGGACAAAGCTCGCACGTGCGCTTCATCAAGACCAAGCGCTCGTTCGACATCTGCTACACCATCGAGGAGAACACCCACAAGAAGGGCGAGGTGCAGCTGCAAATCGAGGATATCAAACCCAACTGGACAGATGAAAGACCTGCCAAGGACTGATGAGAACACCCCCGCAGAGGATGTCTACCGCCGTATCCTGAAGCAGTATTGGGGTTACGACGCCTTCCGCGGCATCCAGGAGGATATCATCCACAGCATCGGGCGCGGCGAGGATACGCTGGGCCTGATGCCTACGGGCGGCGGCAAATCCGTCACCTTCCAGGTGCCTGCCCTGGCGCGCGAAGGACTTTGCCTGGTGGTGACTCCTCTCATCGCCCTGATGAAGGATCAGGTGCAGAACCTCCGCAACCGCGGCATACGCGCGCTCTGCATCCACGCAGGCATGGACAGGCAGGAGATTGTCACCACGCTGGAGAACGCCATCTTCGGCAACTACAAATTCCTCTATGTCTCGCCCGAGCGGCTGGACACGGACATCTTCCGCGCCAAACTCCGCCGGATGCACATATCGATGATCACCGTGGACGAGAGCCACTGCATCTCGCAATGGGGCTACGACTTCCGCCCCGCCTACTTGAAGATTGCCGAGATACGCGATCTCCTGCCCGGCGTACCCATCCTTGCGCTGACGGCCACTGCCACGCCCGAGGTGGTGGAGGACATCCAACTGCGCCTCCGCTTCCCCCGCGAGAATGTCTTCCGCATGAGCTTCGAGCGGAAGAACCTGGCCTACGTCGTCCGCCGCACGGAGGACAAGACGCGCGAATTGCTGCACATCCTCCGCCGTGTGCAAGGATCCGCCATTGTCTACGTGCGCAGCCGTAACCGCACCAAGGAGGTGGCCGAACTGCTCTCCGCCGAAGGCATCACCGCCGACCATTACCATGCCGGATTGGATGACGCCGCCAAAGATCTGCGCCAACACCGCTGGCAACGAGGCGAGAGTCGCGTTATCGTAGCCACCAATGCTTTCGGCATGGGCATCGACAAACCGGACGTACGTCTGGTGGTGCACCTTGACTTGCCCGACTCCATCGAAGCTTACTTCCAGGAAGCGGGACGAGCAGGGCGCGACGGACAGAAAGCTTATGCCGTCATCCTCTACGGAAAGACAGATAAGACAGCGCTGAAACATCGCATCCCCGACACCTTCCCTGATAAGGACTATATAAAAGAGGTGTACGAACATCTGCAATACTATTACCAGATGGCGATGGGCGACGGCTTGGGCTGCACGCGCGAGTTCGACATCGACGACTTCTGCCGCAAGTTCAAGCACTTCCCCATCCCTGTGCATAGCGCGCTGAAGATACTCACCCAAGCCGGCTACCTGGAGTACACGGACGAGCAGGACAATGCTTCGCGCGTGATCTTCACCGTCCGCCGCGATGAGCTCTACCGTCTGAACGCCTTGGGCGAAGAAGCTGACCGCCTCATCCGCCTGCTCTTGCGCCTCTACACGGGGTTGTTCACCGACTATGCTTTCATTGACGAATCTGCCCTGGCCACGCACACCGGCCTCAGTCGCCATCAGGTGTATATGACGTTGCTGAACCTCTCACGCATGCACATCATCCGCTACATTCCCCGCAAGAAGATACCACACATCACCTATACGCGCGAACGGACGGAATTGTCGCGCATCAACATCCCTCCCGCCGTCTACGAGGAGCGGAAAGAACGCTACGAGACGCGCATCAACGCCATGTTGGCGTACGTGGACAACGATACCATATGCCGCAGCCGCCTGCTCTTGCGCTACTTCGGCGAGAAGAACGAACACGATTGCGGACAGTGCGACACGTGCCTCTCCCTGCGCAACCGCCCGGAAGATGACACACCTCCGCAGAAGGAAATCCGCAAACGTATCCTCCAAGCTCTGTCCACAGGCTCCCTGACGCCCGCCGAGGTATCTGAAGCCATACCATCCGTGGCAGCAGACGCCTTGACGGAAGCCTTGCACGACCTGCTGGACGAAAGATGCCTCGTCTGCGAAAACGGCCTGCTGAAAATACAGGAGAAGAACAAATAATTTACTACATTTGCAACCGAAACATCGAAACCAATCCAAGACTTAAAACAGAAAACAGATATGGGATTCTTCAAATCATTCTTCTCGGGCAAGCCCGACAATCCGATGGCCGAACAGGAAAAGACCCGGCAAAAGAACTTCGACATATTCAAGTATGACGGCATCCGCGCCCAACGGATGGGGCGTCAGGACTACGCCATCAAGTGCTTCACCGAAGCGCTGAACCTGCACGACGACTTCGAGACGCGCGGCCACCTGGTGCGCTCGTACATACAGGTCAACCAACTGGACGACGCCCGCCAACAACTGGAGCGCATGACGCAGATGGAGCCCACGCACACCGACACGTGGCTCACCCTGGCCAACGTCTGCTACATGCAGGAAAACTACACCGCCATGGCCGAAGCCGCACAGAAAGCCATCACTTTGGAGGAGAGCAACGCCATGGCCCACAACCTACTGGCCAAGGCCGACAACGGACAAGGCAACGCCTTGATGTGCATCGCCCACCTCACGCAGGCCATCACCCTGAAGGAGGACTTCACCGAAGCCCGCATGCTCCGCGCCGAAGCTTTGGCACATATGCAGCAATACAAGGAAGCGCTGGAGGACGTGGAAGCTATCCTCGCCCAAGACCCCGACGAAGAAAGCGCCCTGTTGCTGCGCGGACAAATGGCAGAAGCTTTGCAAAACATTGACAAGGCCAATGCAGACTATCGCCACATCACGGAAATCAACCCGTTCAACGAACAGGCATATCTCTGCCTGGGCCGCCTCTACATCACTCAAAAGAAGCTGGCGGAAGCCATCACCCTGCTGGACGAAGCCATCGAGCTGAATCCCGAAAGCGCAGCCCTCTACCACGAACGCGGCCGCGCCAAGCTGCTGAACGGCGACAAGGAAGGCTCCATGGAGGATCTGAAGAAGGAGTTGGAGCTGAACCCCAAGGAAGCCGAACGCCTGAACGGAGCCTTCGACAACAAGCCGCTGGTGCAGCAAACCAATATCCTGGGACTGTAAATCGACATAAAATTGCTACTTTTCGCGAAAAAATCCCGCACTTTTGCTTGCGTTTCGAAGAAAAGCATTACTTTTGCCCCGTAATTAAACGAGATAAGGAACTTATGAAGTCATTCAACTTTGCATACTACTTCTTCTTTTACTTTTACTTTAGCCATAAAGTAGAGCGGGAGTTTGTATGTGTCAAGTGACAGTGACGCTTAAGAACCAAGGACAATGAATTAAGCAACGATATGAATCCCGCTCCTGCACGAAGGAAGCGGGATTTTTTTTCATAGATAGATATATATAAGGTATATATGAAACGAATAGCCATCCAAGGAACCTTGGGTTCCTACCACGACATCGCCGCCCACAAGTATTTCGAAGGCGAGGACATCGAACTCATCTGCTGCGCCACCTTCGAGGAGGTGTTCGACGCCATCCGGCAGGACAGCCACACCATCGGCATGCTGGCCATCGAGAATACCATCGCAGGCAGCCTGCTGCACAACTACGAACTGCTGCGACAGAGCGGCACGCAAATCGTGGGCGAATACAAGCTGCGCATCAGCCACAGTTTTGTCTGCCTGCCCGAAGACGACTGGGACAGCATCGGCGAGGTACACTCCCACCCCATCGCCCTGATGCAGTGCCGCGACTTCCTGGGCCGCCATCCGCACATCAAGGTAGTGGAAGGCGAGGACACCGCCCTCAGCGCGGAGATCATCCACCGCGACAACCTCCGAGGACACGCCGCCATCTGCTCGAAGTATGCCGCCGAGCTCTATGGCATGAAGGTGCTGGAGGAAGGCATCGAGACGAACAAGCACAACTTCACCCGCTTCCTTGTCGTGGCCGACCCGTGGCAGGTGGACGACATGAACCGCCGCCGCACCCGCGAGCCCAACAAGGCCAGCATCGTCTTCACCCTGCCGCATACGGAGGGCAGCCTGTCGCAGGTGCTGAGCATCCTGTCGTTCTACCGCATCAACCTCACCAAGATACAATCGCTGCCCATCATCGGACGCGAATGGGAGTATGAATTCTACGTGGACGTGATGTACGACCAACTGCTGAGATACAAACAGGCCATCGCGGCCATCAGCCCGCTGACCAAACAACTGAAGATATTAGGAGAATACGAAGATGGAAAAGCAAGCACTCAACATTAAGCCCGCCGAACGCCTGAACGGCGTGAGCGAATACTACTTCTCGCGCAAACTGAAGGAAGTGGCGCAGATGAACGCGCAAGGCATGGACGTCATCAGCCTGGGCATCGGCAGCCCGGACATGCCGCCCTCCGAAGAAACCATCCGCACCCTGTGCGAGGCCGCCCAAAATCCCGACGGCCACGGCTACATGCCCTACGTGGGCATACCCGAACTGCGCCAGGCCTTTGCCCGCTGGTATAAGAAATGGTACGGCGTGGACCTCGACCCGCAGACGGAAATCCAGCCGCTCATCGGCTCGAAGGAAGGCATCCTGCACGTCACGCTGGCCTTCGTCAATCCCGGCGACCAGGTGCTGGTGCCCAATCCGGGCTACCCCACGTACACCTCGCTCAGCCGTCTGTTGGGAGCGGACGTCGTCCCCTATGACTTGAAGGAAGAGGACGGCTGGATGCCCGACTGGGAACAATTGGAGCGGATGGACACGAGCCGCGTCCGCCTGATGTGGACCAACTACCCCAACATGCCCACCGGCGCGCAGGCTACCCCGCAGTTGTACGAACGGTTGGTGGACTTCGCAAGGAGAAAGGGCATCGTCATCGTCAACGACAACCCGTACAGCTTCATCCTCAACGACCATCCGCTGAGCATCCTCGCGGTGCCCGGCGCCAAGGACTGCTGCATCGAGTTCAACTCCATGAGCAAGAGCCACAACATGCCGGGCTGGCGCATCGGAATGCTCGCCTCGAACGCGCAGTTCGTGCAGTGGGTGCTGAAGGTGAAGAGCAACATAGACAGCGGCATGTTCCGCGCCATGCAACTGGCCGCCGCCACTGCCCTGGACGCGGACAAGGATTGGTATGACGGCAACAACGCCAACTACCGCCGCCGCCGAGCCCTGGCCGAGGACATCATGCACGCCTTGGGCTGCACGTTCGACCCCACGCAGGCCGGCATGTTCCTCTGGGGCAAGATACCCGACATATATGATAATGTGGAGGAACTGACCGAGCGTGTGCTGCACGAGGCCCGCGTCTTCCTGACGCCCGGCTTCATCTTCGGCACGAACGGGGCACGGTATGTCCGCATCTCCCTCTGTTGCAAGGACGACCGCCTGGACGAGGCCCTGCGCCGCATCCGCGAGAAGATATAAAACTCGCCTTCCGCCTCGGCTAAGCAAAGGCAACGCCTTGTCTAAGCAAAGGCAATGCCTTGTCTAAGCAAAGGCAACGCCTCGACTAAGCAAAGGCAAAAGCACATTTTCAAGACAATTATCAATCATTAAAATCCGATAGTTATGGAACTCGAACTCGAAAGAATCCAACTCCCCGGCGTCCCCCAGGAACGCCCCGTGGTCATCGCCGGCCCGTGTAGTGCCGAGACCGAAGAACAAGTAATGGACACCGCCCGCCAACTGGCCTCGAAGGGCATCAAACTGTTTCGTGCCGGCATCTGGAAGCCGCGCACCAAGCCCGGAGGCTTCGAGGGCATCGGCGTGGAAGGCCTGGCGTGGCTCAAGGAAGTCAAAAAGGAGACGGGCATGTACGTCTGCACCGAGGTAGCCACCGCCAAGCACGTGCTGGAGTGCCTCAAGGCCGGCATCGACGTCCTCTGGATAGGCGCCCGCACCGCGGCCAACCCCTTCGCCATGCAGGAGATTGCCGACGCGCTGCGCGGCGTGGACATTCCCGTGCTGGTGAAGAATCCCGTCAACCCCGACCTCGAACTGTGGATTGGTGCCCTGGAGCGCCTCAACCAAGCCGGACTGAAGCATCTGGCCGCCATCCACCGCGGCTTCTCCAGCTACGAGAAGAAGATTTACCGCAACCTGCCCATGTGGCACATCCCCATCGAACTGCGCCGCCGCATCCCCAACCTGCCCATCATCTGCGACCCCAGCCACATCGGCGGCAAGCGCGAGCTCATCGCCCCGCTGTGCCAGCAGGCCATGGACCTAGGCTTCGACGGACTCATCATCGAGAGCCATTGCAACCCCGATGCCGCCTGGAGCGACGCCTCGCAGCAGGTGACGCCCGACGTATTGGACTACATCCTCAACCTCCTCGTCATCCGCAAGGACACACAGAGCACGGAGAACCTCTCGGAGCTGCGCAAGCAGATTGACGAGTGCGACAACGAAATCATCCAGACCCTGGCCAAGCGCATGCGCATCTCCCGCGAAATCGGCACCTACAAGAAGGAGCACGACATGACCATCCTCCAGACGGGCCGCTACAACGAAATCCTGGAGAAACGCGGCTCGCAAGCCTCTCTCTGCGGCATGGACACCGAGTTTGCCAAGAAGGTGTTCGAAGCCATCCACGAGGAGAGCGTGCGGCAGCAGATGGAAATCATTAATAAATGAATAATGAATAATTAAAAATGAAAAACGGACGTAGGAACCTTAGGCATACGACCTGCTTCCGTGGTTCTTCACCCGTTTTTCATTTCTCATTTTTAATTTCTCATTAAAGAAATGCGAATACTGATCCTCGGAGCCGGCAAGATGGGCTCCTTCTTCACAGACCTGCTGAGTTTTCAGCATGAGACAGCCGTGTACGACGTCAACCCGCACCAGTTGCGCTTCGTCTACAACACCTACCGCTTCACCACGCTGGACGAAATCAAGGAGTTCGAGCCGGAGCTGGTCATCAACGCCGCCACGGTGAAGTACACCCTCGAAGCCTTCCGCCAGGTGCTGCCCGTCCTGCCCAAGGACTGCATCATCAGCGACATCGCCTCGGTGAAGACCGGCCTGAAGAAGTTCTACACGGAGAGCGGCTTCCGCTACGTCTCCACCCACCCGATGTTCGGCCCCACCTTCGCCAGCCTCAGCAACCTGAGCAACGAGAACGCCATCATCATCACCGAGGGCGACCACCTGGGGCGTATCTTCTTCAAGGACCTCTACCAACAGCTCAAGCTGAACATCTTTGAATACACGTTCGACGAGCACGACGAGACGGTGGCCTACTCGCTCTCCATCCCGTTCGTCTCCACCTTCGTCTTCGCCGCCGTGATGAAGCACCAGGAGGCACCGGGCACGACGTTCAAGAAACACATGGCCATCGCCCGCGGCCTGTTGTCGGAAGACGACTTCTTGCTGCAAGAGATTCTCTTCAATCCGCGTACCCCCGCCCAAGTAGAAAACATCCGCCTCGAACTGAAGCAACTGCTGGAAATCATCACCAACCGGGATGCCGAAGGAATGAAGAAATATCTGACAAAGATTCGGGAGAAGATAAAATAACCAAACCGCTTTTTGCGTACCTTTGCAGTCGCAATGATTGACCACTCCACCATCGACCGCATCATGGACGCGGCACAAATCTACGATGTCGTGTCCGACTTTGTCACCCTGCGCAAGCGCGGGGTGAACTACGTCGGGCTGTGCCCCTTCCACGACGACAAGACGCCCTCGTTCTCCGTGTCGCCCGCCAAGAACCTCTGCAAGTGCTTCGCCTGTGGCAAGGGAGGCAACCCCGTGCACTTCATCATGCTGCACGAGCAACTGTCCTACCCCGACGCCCTGCGCTACCTGGCCAAGAAGTACCACATCGAAATCAAGGAGCGCGAACTGACCGACGAGGAGAAGGCCGCACAGACCGAGCGCGACAGCCTCTTCGTCGTCAACCAGTTTGCCAACGACTACTTCCGCCGCACCCTGCGCGACACGGACGAGGGGCGCAACATCGGCCTGGCCTACCTGCGCAGCCGCGGCTTCCGCGACGACACCATCGAGAAGTTCCAACTGGGCTACTGCACCGAGAGCCACGACGCCTTCGCCAAGGAAGCCCTGGCCAAGGGCTACCAGCGCGACTTCCTCGTCAAGACGGGCCTCTGCTACGAGACGGACGACCACCGCCTGCGCGACCGCTTCTGGGGCCGCGTCATCTTCCCCTTCCACACGCTGAGCGGCAAGGTCGTGGCCTTCGGCGGGCGCGTGCTGGCCTCCGCCACCAAGGGCGTCAAGATGAAGTACGTCAACTCGCCCGAGTCGGAAATCTACCACAAGAGCAACGAACTCTACGGCATCTACCAGGCCAAGCAGGCCATCGTCAAGCAGGACCGCTGCTACCTGGTGGAGGGCTACACGGACGTCATCTCCATGCACCAGAGCGGCGTGGAGAACGTGGTGGCCTTTCTCTGCCTGGCCCTGACCTTTTCCAACATGGAGACGCTGGCGGCCATCTGCAACCCCGGCTGGGCCAGCTCCAGCGCGGTGTTCTCCCGGCGGGACGAAGCGTGCGGCGGC
>DXBX01000009.1 GCA_019116285.1 Candidatus Bacteroides merdigallinarum | reverse complement strand
CCCATCTTCGAGGAATGCAACCTGGCCGTGGACCACAACATGCTCATCATGTCGCTGATGCGCAAGGTGGCCCGCACACACGGATTCCGCGTCCTGCTGCACGAGAAGCCCTTCAAGGGCGTCAACGGCTCGGGCAAGCACAACAACTGGTCGCTGGGCACGGACACGGGCGTCCTGCTGATGGCCCCCGGCAAGACCGAAGAAGAGAACCTGCGCTTCATCACCTTTGTGGTGAACACGCTGATGGCCGTCTACCGCCACAACGGCCTGCTGAAGGCTTCCATCATGAGTGCCACGAATGCCCATCGCCTGGGAGCCAACGAGGCACCCCCTGCCATCATCTCTTCCTTCCTGGGCACACAGCTCAGCCGCGTCTTGGACCACTTGGAGGACAGCACGCCGGAAGAATTGCTCTCCCTCAGCGGCAAGCATGGCATGAAGCTGGACATCCCGCAGATACCGGAACTGCTCATCGACAACACGGACCGCAACCGCACATCACCTTTCGCCTTCACGGGCAACCGCTTCGAGTTCCGCGCCGTGGGTTCCGAGGCCAACTGCGCCAGCGCGATGATTGCCCTCAACGCCGCCGTGGCCGAACAGCTCGTGGACTTCAAGCACGAGGTGGACGCCCTCATCGAGCAGGGTGAGCCTAAAGTATCCGCCATCCTCCAGGTCATCCGCCAGTACATCAAGGCGTGCAAGCCCATCCGCTTCGACGGCAACGGCTACAGCGAGGAATGGAAGGCCGAGGCTGCCCGCCGTGGACTGGATTGCGAGACCAGCGTCCCCGTCATCTTCGACAACTACCTGTCCGAGGACAGCATCCGGATGTTCGAGACGACCGGCGTCATGACCCGCAAGGAACTGGAGGCGCGCAACGAGGTGAAATGGGAGACCTACACCAAGAAAATCCAGATCGAGGCCCGCGTATTGGGCGACCTGGTGATGAACCACGTCGTTCCCGTCGCCACCGAGTACCAGACCCGCCTGATAGACAACGTCTACAAGCTGAAGGCCCTCTTCCCGGCGGAGAAGGCGGACAAGCTTTCGGCAGAGAACCTGGCCATCATCGACAAGATAGCCGAACACACCACCTACATCAAGGAGCACGTGGACGCCATGGTTGAAGCGCGCAAGGTGGCCAACAAGATTGCCGATGAGCGCGAAAAGGCCGTCGCCTACCACGACACCATCGCCCCGATGCTGGAGCAGATCCGTTACCACATCGACAAGCTGGAGCTGATGGTGGACGACCAGATGTGGACGCTGCCCAAGTACAGGGAATTGTTATTTATTCGATAAATCATTGCATTCTGACTTGTAGTCGGGGGTGTGCCCGGGAAGGAAGCGTGAGCATCCGTACCGCGGTGCACCCCCTTTCATATCCGGGAAATAATGCGTACCTTTGCGGCAGACAGAGAATCCTTTAACAAAAACATATCCCGATGAATTATTACGTGACCGTATCCTTTCTCAACCTCTTCTGCTACGTACTGTGGGGCGCCGCCCGCTACATGGGTCATCCCCAGCTGGTGCACGTAGCATTATTGTCCGCTCTCGCCTCCCTGTACTTCACCATACGCATGTTGCTGCACTACCTGCATCACAAGGCCGATGCACCGCAGGGCACACTGTTCCGCATCTGCTTCTCCTTTCTGTGCATCGGGTTCTTTTGCGTGTACTATGCAATGGAGAACCTCTGATTGCTTGCCATATACACGATAAATCCGTACCTTTGCGCGATTTATGAATATTAAGTATAAAAACAGATAAACTATGGCACTTAAAGCAGGTATCGTGGGCCTCCCCAACGTGGGGAAATCCACCCTTTTCAACTGCCTGTCCAGCGCAAAGGCGCAGGCGGCAAACTTTCCTTTCTGTACGATTGACGCCCAACTGGGTCAGGTATCCGTACCCGATGAACGTCTGACCAAGCTGGCCGAACTGGTACACCCGGGACGCATCGTCCCCGCCGTGTGCGACATCGTGGACATCGCCGGACTGGTAAAAGGCGCCAGCAAGGGCGAGGGTCTGGGCAACCAGTTCTTGGGCAACATCCGCGAGTGTGATGCCATCATCCACGTGCTGCGTTGCTTCGACAACGGCAATATTGTCCACGTGGACGGCTCCGTGAACCCCGTGCGCGACAAGGAAATCATCGACACCGAACTGCAACTGAAGGACCTGGAGACGGTGGAGAACCGCATCAAGCGCGTGGAGAAGCAGGCGAAGGTGGGCGGCGACAAGCAGGCCAAAGTCGAGTATGACCTCCTCCTCCGCTACAAGGAAGCCCTGGAGCAGGGACTCAGCGCCCGCACCGTGACGCCCGAAAACGAGGATGAGGAGACTTGCGCCAAACAAATGTTCCTCCTGACCACCAAGCCCGTGCTCTACGTCTGCAACGTGGACGACGCCTCCGCCGCCACGGGCAACGCCTACGTGGAGCAGGTGCGCGAGGCCATCAAGGACGAAGATGCCCAGCTGATGATCATCTCCGCCCAGACCGAGGCCGACATCGCGGAACTGGAGACCTACGAGGAGAAGCAAATGTTCCTTGAAGACCTGGGCTTGAAGGAAAGCGGCTGCAACCGCCTCATCAAGGCCATCTACAAGCTGTTGAACCTCGAGACGTTCATCACTGCCGGCGAGATGGAGGTGAAGGCCTGGACCTACCGCAAAGGTTGGAAGGCCCCGCAATGCGCCGGCGTCATCCACACCGACTTCGAGAAAGGCTTCATCCGCGCCGAGGTCATCAAGTATGACGACTATATAAAATATGGTAGCGAGGCCGCCGTGCGCGAAGCCGGCAAACTGGCGGTGGAAGGCAAAGACTACGTGGTGCAGGACGGGGACATCATGCACTTCCGGTTTAATGTATAAGAATTCAACCATGCTCCCGACACTTATCATCCAACAGAAGATATACATCATCCGGGGCGAGCAGGTAATGCTCGACTACGACTTGGCAGAGATGTATGGAATGGAAACCAGGACACTGAAACAAGCTGTCAGAAGGAATATGAACCGTTTTTCCTTCCGACTTTATGTTCGAACTTACCAAAGAAGAATATGCATCTTTAAGATCACAATCTGTGACCTTAAAGAAAGGACGAGGCCAACATTCCAAGTATCTCCCCTACGCCTTCACCGAACAAGGAGTCGCCATGCTATCCTCCATCCTGAACAGCGACATCGCCATCGAAGTGAACATCGCCATCATGCGCACCTTCGTGGCCGTACGCCAATTGGTGACTTCGCCTGCCCTGCCCGATTCCTCGCCCGCCGAGCGTATTGAGAAACTGGAGCACGATGTACAGGAGCTGAAGGTATACATGGAAGAAGTCTTTACTGACCAGAACGACATTAACGAGGACACCCGCACGCAACTGGAACTTATCAATCAGGCTTTGGCCGAACTGCAAGCCGCAAGAAGCCGCAGCGAGAAGCCCCGTAACCCCATCGGCTTCATCAAACCCAAACAATAATAACCGCTTAAACAGATACGCATTATGAACTACCTAATCGCAGGAACCGGAGGCGTGGGCGGCTCGATTGCCGCCTTCCTCGCACTGGCAGGCAAGGACGTCACCTGCATCGCCCGCGGCGAACATCTGGCCGCCATCCGCGAACACGGATTGCAACTGCACAGTGACCTGAAAGGGGAACATACCCTGCACGTGCCGGCCTGCACCGCCGAAGAATATCAAGGAAAAGCCGACGTCATCTTCGTCTGCGTCAAAGGCTATTCCATCGACTCCATCACCGACCTCATCCGCCGCGCCGCCAAACCCGGGACGGTGGTCATCCCCATCCTCAACGTCTACGGCACGGGGCCGCGCATCCAGCGGCTGGTGCCCGAAGTGACGGTGCTGGACGGCTGCATCTACATCGTGGGCTTCGTCTCGGGCAAGGGAGAGATTACGCAGATGGGACGGATATTCCGCTTGGTGTATGGTGCACACAAGGGCACGCCCGTGGCACGCGAGACGCTGGAGGCCGTGCAGCACGACCTGCAAGAAAGCGGCATCAAGGCCGAAATCTCCGAGGACATCAACCGCGACACCTTCGTGAAGTGGTCCTTCATCTCGGCCATGGCCGTGACGGGCGCTTACTACGACGTGCCGATGGGCGAGGTGCAGAAGCCGGGCAAGGTGCGCGACACCTTCACAGGCCTCTCCCGCGAGAGTGCCGAACTGGGCCGTCGCCTGGGCATCGACCTTCCCGCCGACCTGGTGGAGTATAACCTGCGGATCATCGATTCGCTGGATCCGCACAGCACCGCCTCCATGCAGAAGGACATGGCGCGCGGCCACGAAAGCGAGGTGCAGGGCCTGCTGTTCGACCTGATAGACGCTGCCGAAGCACACGGCGTGGACATCCCCACCTACCGGATGGTAGCGCAGAAATTCACTAAATAAAGAACCCTATGCAAGACATTCTCCTGACCATCCATTGGAATCCCGACCCGACGCTGTTTCACCTCTTCGGGTTCCCCATCCGCTACTACAGCCTGCTGTGGATAGTGGGCATCGCGTGCTCGTACCTCATCGTGCGCCGCGAATACCGCGACTTGAAGATCGGCGACGACAAGTTCGACCCGCTGTTCTTCTACTGCTTCATCGGCATCCTCGTGGGCTGCCGGCTGGGGCACTGCCTGTTCTATCAGCCGGAGTATTACCTGTCCGGCGTGAAGCCCTTCATCGAGATGTTCATCCCCATCAAGTTCCTGCCGGACGGCGGCTGGCGCTGGACGGGCTACGAGGGACTGGCCAGCCACGGCGGCACGCTGGGCCTCATCATTGCCCTCTGGCTCTACTGCCGACGGACGAAGATGCACTTCATGGACGTGCTGGACATCATCGCCGTGGGCACGCCCATCTGTGCCTGCTGCATCCGCCTGGCCAACCTGATGAACTCGGAGATCATCGGCAATCCCACCGCGGTGCCCTGGGCGTTCGTCTTCGAGCGCGTGGACCCGCTGCCCCGCCACCCGGCGCAGCTCTATGAGGCCATCGCCTACTTCATCTTCTGCCTCGGCATGCTCTATCTCTACCGCCGCGGCCTGCGGAAGCGCGCGGAGGAGACCATCGGAATGAAGAAGAACGAGGTGGCCGCCCTGTCCGCCGCCTTCCCCCACCGCCGGGGCTTCTACTTCGGGCTGTGCCTGACGGAGATCTTCGTCTTCCGCTTCTTCATCGAGTTCCTCAAGGCCGACCAAGTGGCATTTGAACAGGGCATGACGCTGAACATGGGCCAGTGGCTCAGCATCCCGTTCGTGCTCATCGGGGTGTATTGCATGTATTTCTACGGAAAGAAACAGAAGGCCTGAGCATAGGCTGTAATATATAGGCGCGGATTCCACGGATGTATGTAGGACGACTTATCCGTGATATCCGCGTAATCCGCGCCTTTTCGTTTGTTTTCTGCACAACCTTTGCAGCGTTACTGCAAAGGCGTTGCAGCATTACTGTAAAGTGGTTGCAGTAACACTGCAATCACATTGCAGCGGCACTGCAAAAGTAATACAGATGTTTTGCAATACTAAAGTCCTCATTAACAGCGCACAGCATCATTTCCTGCCAGCCACCACTTTCAACAGACCAGGCGTATAGCGACGCATCAGGTAAAAAGCCCCCAACAACAAGGCTACCGTCAAAACAACCGCCAACGTATAGACCAGCAACAGAGCCCAATCTGATGCAGGACTGAAGGTGATAAACAATAACTTCAATATACGAGGCACCACCAATGCATGGGCCACATAGACAAAGAAACTGGCAGATGCCAAGAATGGATTAGCTTTACAGATGCCACGCTTCAACAACCAAGCTGCAAAATTGTAGGCAAATAACAAACCCACCAAGACATTCAGTTGCTTGATGACTCCCTGTGCCTCCGGCCAATAATGTGCGGCTGCCACATGAGATATCCCCAACAATAGATACAAGCAAACGGAAACCTTGAAATACTGCCCAAACACCTGCAACATATCTTTCCGGTTAATGCTCATATAAGCTCCCCAAGAGAAGAAGAAAAACGCACTCTCAAAACCCAAGGTGCGAAGATGTAAATAAGGAACTACAAACCAAACCAGTCCCAACAGGCAAACCAAATAACGACCGAACCGCCTTAACAACAAGTGCAATATAGGCGTGCAAAGCACCACGATAATCAAGTCGCGCACGAACCAAAGAGGAACATCTATAGGATGAACATTTTCCTCCGGATTCATCACCACACCGGCCAGTCCTCCGTCATACACCCAAAAACAAGACAACAGACTTGGCCAAGAGAAAGTAAAGGTATGCCCGGCCGTATAATCCTTGAAGAACGGATTCAACGAAATACCCAACATTAGCCCGATTGCCAATAGATTCCAAACGAAATAAGGAATCACCAGTGACTTCACCCGGTTTTTGAATTTCCTCAGATACGTCTCACGCGTCATTTCCACACCTAGGAAGAAAACAAAACCCGAGATGAAATAATAAATAGGAACGCTCTGTCCCCTAAGGAAACCGTCTATCCAACGATTGACCTCCATAAAGACCGGATGGTCGGTAAACGTCAGTTCCTGGCCACGTAACTCCAAGCCCTCGGAAGAAAAGGTGTGAATCATCAGCACCACCACCGCCAGCGGAAAGCGCAACAGGTCCAGCGTTTGCGAACGCAAATCATTTCTACCCATACTAATAAGTTTTGATTGATTGTGAATAATTTAAGAAACTAAAAGCGTGCCCCTGCTGCCATTCCCACGATGAGAAGAAAATGCAACAAGGAGCACGCCCATTCACAATAAATCAAAATGGGGTGCCTTGGCCTGCGCGATTCCTTCGGGTTCATTTAGAATAAAATTGGTCGTTTTTTTCTACACAAGAAATGCCGGCGGGGCAATGTAATGAATATAATCTGTAATCCTATGTCATAAGCGTTTGTATTATGTAGTTCAAAGGAGGGGTACGGCCACAAAAAAGGTGTGCTCGCTGCTGTCTTAGCGTGTAGAAAGGTAACGACCAAATCACCCGAATCCAAACTAAAACAAACCGACAGAACACACCCCATCCGGGTGTATCCGCGACTTTGCTTCTCTTGAATTCATTTTGGGTCGTTTTTATCTACACAAGAAACAAATGCAAATACCTATTATGTCAATATCCTATTCCTGTTTATATTACAAATTCCTCCTATTTACTCCTTTCTTATTGATTTCGCCGCAAAGTTAGTGCTTTTGGGCATAGTATGCCAAACGTTTGCTTGCTTTTTATTGTTCTATTCCGGATACTCCCTGCAAATACTGGTCAGCATCCATTACCGGAATTGTCGAATGCTTGAAATGCTTCTTATCGCGTGTGATTATAACATCCGCTTTTATGGCTAATGCAGAAAAATACTGTTCAGCCCTTGCCTTTTCTCCATTCAATCCGACTTCCTCGTCCAAGTGCACTACGCCGATGAGGCTTCTTACACGTGGATCCAAGTCATCTATAGTACGGATTTTATCTACGGATTTATCTTTAGTAATCCGTCGCAAGAAGCCCTCTACCAATCCCGAAAGGTCTGTCCCCATGGATCGGGCATACGCTGTGGCCTGTTCCAAAAGCGTACTATTGATTTGCAATGTAACATTCTGATTCATAATTCTCGCCCTCTTAATTCATATCTTGTCGCAAAGGTAAATAAATCTCGTGAAAAACAAAAGGAATCCTGCGGGTACATCAAGAGTTTTACTTCCCCCTCAGTATCCGCTTGATGTCGTTCAGTTTGTTCAGCGCCTCCAGCGGCGTCAGGTTGTTGACGTCGAGGTTGAGGATCTCGTCGCGAATCTGGCAGAGGACGGGGTCGTCCAGCTGGAAGAAGCTGAGCTGCATGCCGCCGGCCGAGGACGCGCCTTCGGTGATGGTCTTGCCGCTGATGGTGCCCGTCTGGCGGTTGGCCTGCTCCAGCTGCTTCAGGATTTCGTCGGCACGGCGCACGATGCTCTTGGGCATGCCCGCCATCCGCGCCACGTGAATGCCGAAGCTGTGCTCGCTGCCACCACGCTCCAGGCGGCGCAGGAAGATGACCTTGTTGCCCACCTCCTTCACCGCCACGTTGTAGTTCTTGATGCGCTTGAAGGTCTTCTCCATCTCGTTCAGCTCGTGGTAGTGCGTGGCGAAGAGGGTGCGTGCCCGGGCCTTGGGATGCTCGTGGATGTACTCCACGATGGCCCAGGCGATGGAGATGCCGTCGTAGGTGGACGTACCGCGCCCCAGTTCGTCGAACAGCACCAGGCTGCGGGGTGAGAGGTTGTTGAGGATGTTGGCCGCCTCGTTCATCTCCACCATAAAGGTAGACTCGCCCACGGAGATGTTGTCGCTGGCTCCCACGCGGGTGAATATCTTGTCCACCAGACCGATGTGTGCGCTCTCTGCCGGGACGAAGCAGCCTATCTGCGCCATCAGCGTGATGAGGGCCGTCTGGCGCAGCAGGGCAGACTTACCCGCCATGTTGGGACCCGTGATGATGATGATCTGCTGGGTATCGGTGTCCAGGTGCACATCGTTGGCAATGTAGGGCTCGCCGATGGGTAACTGCTTCTCGATGACGGGGTGACGGCCCTGGCGGATGTCCAGCACATCATCGTCGGACAGGACGGGACGGATGTACTTGTTCTCCTGCGCCACCGTGGCAAAGGACAGCAGACAGTCCAGCCGCGCCAGCTGGTTGGCGTCTATCTGGATGGGCGGGATGAACTCCACCAGTGACTGCACCAGATCGTTGAACAGCTGCGTCTCCAGCACCAGGATCTTGTCCTCGGCACCCAGTATCTTCTCCTCATACTCCTTCAGCTCCTGCGTGATGTAGCGTTCGGCATTGGCCAGCGTCTGCTTGCGTATCCACTCGCGGGGCACCTTGTCCTTGTGGGCGTTGCGCACCTCGATGTAGTAGCCGAAGACGTTGTTGTAGCCGATTTTCAGGCTGGGGATGCCCGTCTCTTCGCTCTCGCGTTGCTGGATTTGCAACAGATAGTCCTTGCCGGAGTAGGCGATGCGGCGCAGCTCGTCCAGTTCCTCGCTGACCCCGTTCTTGATGACGCCGCCCTTGTTGACCAGCAGGGGCGCGTCGTTGTTGATTTCCCGATCGATGCGGTCGCGCACGGACTGGCAGAGGTTCAGCTGCTCGCCGATGCGGTTCAGGCTGGCATTGTCCGCCTCCTGGCAGGCCGCCTTGATGGGGGCGATGGCCTGCAACGCCACCTTCAGCGCCACCAGCTCGCGGGGAGAGACACGCCCCACGGCTACCTTGGAGAGGATGCGCTCCAGGTCGCCCACCGGGTGCAGCTGCTCTTCTATCAACGCCTTGAAATCCGGCTGCTTGAAGAAGTACTCCACCACGTCCAGGCGGTCGTTGATGGGACGCAGGTCTTTCAGGGGAAAGAGCAGCCAACGCTTCAGCAGGCGGCCTCCCATGGGACTGATGGTCTTGTCGATGACGCCCAGCAGGCTGCTGCCCCCGTCGTTCATCGAGCCCATCAGCTCCAGGCTGCGCACGGTGAACTTGTCCAGGCGGACATACTTCTCTTCCTCGATGCGGGCCAGGGAGGTGATATGGCCTATCTGCGTGTGCTGCGTCATCAGGAGGTATTGCAGGATGGCTCCGGAGGCGATGATGCCGTTCGTCAGATGCTCCACGCCGAAGCCTTTCAGGTTCTTCACCTCGAAGTGCTTCAGCAGCTTCTCGCGGGCGGTGCTCTCGGTGAACACCCAGTCGTCCAGCTCGTAGGTGAAGAATTTGCTGCCGAAGTTGCCCTCGAACATCGGCCGCTTGCCGCGCTCGAACAGCACTTCCTTGGGCGCGAAGTTGTTCAGCAGCTTGTCCACATAGTCCGTTGTTCCCTCCGACGTGAGGAACTCGCCCGTGGAGATGTCCAGGAAGGCCACGCCACACACGCCCTTGCCGAAGTGTACCGCCGCCAGGAAATTGTTCTCCTTATAATTCAGTACATTGTCGTTGATGGACACGCCCGGAGTCACCAGCTCGGTGATGCCGCGCTTCACCAGCTTCTTCGTCAGTTTGGGATCCTCCAGCTGGTCGCAGATGGCCACACGCTTGCCCGCCCGTATCAGCTTGGGCAGGTAGGTGTCCAGGGCGTGGTGGGGGAAGCCCGCCATCTCGATGGTCTGCCCCGCCTTGCCGTTGTTGCGCTTGGTCAGGGTGATGCCCAGGATTTCGGAAGCCACCACGGCATCGGTGGAATAGGTCTCGTAGAAGTCCCCGCAGCGGAAGAGCATCACGGCGTCCGGGTGCTTGGCCTTGAGGTCGAGAAACTGCTTCATCATGGGGGTCAGGACAATGTCTTTGTTGGTCATATCGCAAGTGCTTCTTATCTTGTTTTTCTTTTATCCCGCAAAGATACTTCTTTTCCCGAAAAGGGCGAAAAAAAGAGCTTTCTATCCTTAGTAAGGCTTAACAAGCAGCAATACCTCCTTAAAAGATGTTATATAACACACTTTTTTCTTTGGAATATTTGCAAAGGTGTCATCTATGCCCTACATTTGCAATGTGTTTTTCATAGTATTAGATTTAAGGTTAACAAAGGTTGGGCTCAGCGGAGCCCTTTTTTTATGCCCGTACGCCACCCCGCTCTTACAAAGACTCTTCCGAATGCAAGCATCAATACCGATACAGATGTACGTCGATACCGACGAACGCAAGCATCGATACCGATGTACATGTACGCCGATACCGGCGAACACGAACCGCAATACTGCCTCGCAAATGCAGAAATACCTCACGTCTTGAACATAAAAAAAGAGGACGCGTCACCTGAGACGCATCCTCTTTGGAGGGGGAATGGATTTTGAAATGAGGTTGGACTACCAAGATTCGAACTTGGACAAACAGAACCAAAATCTGTTGTGCTACCATTACACCATAGTCCAAACACAACGCTTTCTGTTAAAAAGCGGTGCAAAGGTATGGGATTGTCGGCATATCTGCAAACATTTAACTGTTTTTTTTATCAAAAAAGGCGCGGATTACGCGAAATTACACAGACTTTGATGTAAAATCCATCCGTGCAATCCGCGTAATCCGCGCCAAATGATTCTTGGATTATTTATGGCAAGGGTTACTTCGCTATCACCAAATAATAGTTCTTCTTGCCACGCTGTACCAGCAAGTATTTGTCGTCCAGCAAGTCAGTAGTGCTAATGACTTGGTCGAAAGCCGTCAGTTTTTCCTTGTTCAAGGATACGCCGCCGCCTTGCACCAACTTGCGCATCTCGCCCTTGGAGGGGAAGATGGGCGCGCTCTCCACGAAGAGGTCAACGGCCTTCACCCCGGCACCCAGCGCATCGCGGGACACTTCGAACTGAGGCACACCTTCGAAGACAGAGAGCAATGTCTGCTCATCCAGCTTCTTCAGTGCATCGCTCGTGCCGCCGCCAAAGAGGATGTTCGAAGCCTCCACGGCTGCATTGTAATCGTCCTCGGAGTGCACCATGATGGTCACTTCCTTGGCCAGGGTCTTTTGCAAGACGCGCAGATGCGGAGCCTCGGCATGTTGAGCGGTCAACGCCTCAATCTCTTCCTTGGGCAGGGCGGTAAATATCTTGATATATCTTGCGGCATCCTCGTCGCTCACATTCAGCCAGAATTGGTAGAACTTGTAAGGCGACGTATAGCGCGGGTCGAGCCATACGTTTCCACTCTCCGTCTTGCCGAACTTGCCACCGTCAGCTTTTGTAATGAGGGGGCAGGTCAAGGCAAAGGCCTCACCTCCGTTAGTGCGGCGGATGAGCTCGGCACCCGTAGTGATATTGCCCCACTGGTCGCTGCCACCCATCTGCAACTTACAGCCCTTAGTCTCATAGAGGTGGAGGAAGTCGTAACCCTGCAGAAGTTGGTAGGTAAATTCCGTAAAAGAGAGACCGTCGCGAGCCTCGCCGTTCAGGCGCTTCTTCACGCTGTCCTTGGCCATCATGTAGTTGACGGTGATGTGCTTACCCACCTCGCGGGCGAAGTCCAGGAAGGTGAAGTCCTTCATCCAGTCGTAGTTGTTCACCAGTTCGGCATGGTTGGGCGCGTCCGAGTCGAAATCCAGGAACTTGGACAGTTGCTTCTTCATGCCTTCGATGTTGTGTCGCAGCACCTCTTCGGTCAGCAGATTGCGCTCCTGAGACTTTCCGGAGGGATCGCCAATCATGCCCGTGGCACCGCCGATGAGCGCCAGCGGCTTATGTCCGCAACGCTGGAAGTGGCGCAGAATCATCACGCTGCACAGGTGGCCGATGTGCAGGGAGTCTGCCGTGGGGTCAAAGCCGATGTAAGCAGTCACTTGTTCCTTGGCCAGCAACTCTTCCGTGCCGGGCATCATGTCGTGGAGCATGCCACGCCATCTTAATTCTTCTACAAAATTCATCGAATGAGTATCTGT
>DXBX01000067.1 GCA_019116285.1 Candidatus Bacteroides merdigallinarum | reverse complement strand
ACGGTGGTGAACCTCACGGACGACACCTACACGGTGACGGCCATGAAGGAGACGCTGGACCGCTCCAACCTGGGCCTGCTGCAGGTGGGCGACGAGGTGAACGTGGAGCGCAGCATGCTGATGAACGGCCGCCTGGACGGACACATCGTGCAGGGCCACGTGGACCAGACCGCCACATGCACGGCGGTGGAGGATGCCGAGGGAAGCTATTACTTCACCTTCCGCTATGCCTTCGACAAGGAGATGGCCAAGCGCGGCTACATCACCGTGGACAAAGGTTCCGTCACCGTCAACGGCGTCAGCCTGACCGTCTGCAACCCGACGGACGACACGTTCCAAGTGGCCATCATCCCTTATACCTTCGAGCACACCAATTTCCACGCCATCCGGGTGGGGAGCGTGGTGAACATCGAGTTCGACATCATCGGGAAGTATATCAGCAGGATGATACAGTATCGGTAAATGATGATTTGGTTTAGGCGCGGATTACGCGGATTTCACGGATTAAGTCTTATCATGGAATTATGAATATCAATGGTCTTGCAAGTGATATATCCGTGAAATCCGCGTAATCCGCGCCTAAAAAATATCTATTCCTCTTTGTGATTGATGCAAATCCCCTTCAGGTACCATTCGTACAGCCGGTGGATGCCCTCGTCAATCTCTATCTTGTGATGCCAGCCCAATGCGTGCAGCTTGCTGACGTCTGTCAGTTTGCGCAGGGTGCCGTCCGGCTTCGAGGCATCCCAACGCAGTTCCCCTTTGAATCCGATTTCCCGCATGATTTTCCCGGCCACCTCGCGGATGCTGAGCTCCTTGCCCGTGCCCACATTGATGTGGCAGTTGCGGATTTCCCGGCTGCCCGGCGTGTAGGTGTCCTTGAAGTCCACATTTAATAATACGTGCACGCTGGCATCGGCCATCTCCTCGCTCCAAAGGAACTCGCGCAAGGGCGTTCCTGTCCCCCAGAGGGTCACTGCTTCCGGAGTGATGCCGAACTTGGCCAGCTTCTCCAAGATTTCCTGCTGGGTGCTGTTGCCGGTCACGCCTTCCACGGGGCGGAGGTCCAAGTCCTTGCGCACGGCATCCCAGTCGCCTTCGTTCAGGCATTTGGCCAGGTGGATTTTGCGTATCATGGCGGGCAGTACATGGCTGTTCTCCAGGTGGAAGTTGTCGTTGGGACCATAGAGATTGGTGGGCATGACGGCGATGTAGTTGGTGCCGTATTGCAGGTTGAAGCTCTCGCACATCTTCAGGCCGGCTATCTTGGCGATGGCATACGGCTCGTTGGTGTACTCCAAGGGAGACGTCAGCAGGCAGTCTTCCTTCATGGGCTGGGGAGCCTCACGCGGGTAGATGCAGGTGCTGCCCAGGAAGAGCAGTTTCTGCACGCCGTGGCGGAAACTCTCGCCGATGACGTTCTGCTGGATTTGCAGGTTCTGGTAGATGAAGTCCGCGCGGTATTGCAGGTTGGCCATGATGCCCCCCACATGGGCGGCGGCCAGCACCACGGCTTCGGGTTGCTCCGTGTCGAAGAATTGGCGGACGGCCACAGCGTCCAGCAGGTCCAGTTCGCGGTGGCTCTTGCCCACCAGGTTGGCATATCCTCTCTGCAAGAGGTTGTTCCAAATGGCCGAACCCACCAGTCCGTGATGTCCGGCCACATAAATTTTGGCTGATTTGTCTATCATATTATGTGGATAAAACTCGGTTTGGTCAAAGTGCCTCTTAACGAAGCGCAAAGTGCCTCTTTGGCGCGTTCAAATCCCTGTTTAGCCGTCTCAAGTCCCTCTTTGGCCGGATGGGGTCACAGGGCGCCGGCGCGAACCCGGCTCAGCGTCTCGGGTGTCATGAGCAAATAGGAGGCGATGTGGGCCAGCGGGGCACGCTTGACGACTTCGGGCTGCGCTTCCATCAGTCGCAAGTAACGCTCGCGGGCAGTCTCGAAACGCCAGGAGTCGGCCTTCTTCTGCGAAACGATGAGGCTGTACTCCAGCATCTTTCGGTAGAACATGTTGATTTCCCAGGATCCCTTGGACAGTTTCAGGAACTGGTCGGCGGGAATCAGATAGAGCGTGCCGGACTCCAGTGCCTCTATCATCAGGCGTGTCGGTTCCTGGAGCAGGATGCTCTCGATGCAGATGACAATGTCGCCTTCGTAGGAGAAATGTTCGGTGACGTCTTTCCCGTTCTTGTAATAGAACTGGCGGACCATGCCTTTGGCCACAATGACAAAATGATGGCTGACCTGGCCTTCCTTCAGGAGGACTTCCCCCTTCTCCATGTCCTTGCGCGTGACGATGCCTGCCAGCAATTTGCGGCTCTCGATGTTCATCTCCGGGAAACGCCGGTTGACCGTCTCGTTGATGGTCTCTTTTAATAATGTATCCATTGGTTAGCGTAATAATTTACGCAAAGGTAGCCTTTTTGCTGATTTCCACCGCATTTCCAGCCCAAAAAAGAAAAGTTTGAAAAAAATATGGGGAAAATGTTTGCAGGTATCAAAACTTTGCCTACCTTTGCACCGCATTTGAAACAATGCTGGTCACGAAAGGAAGTGTGGGTGAGTGGCTGAAACCACC
>DXBX01000066.1 GCA_019116285.1 Candidatus Bacteroides merdigallinarum | reverse complement strand
GCGTCAAGGCGTTGACGGCGGAGAAGAAGATGGCGATGGCCATGGTCAGACCGAACTGCTGGTAGAACGTACCGGCCGTACCGCCCATGAAGCTCACGGGGATGAACACGGACATCATGACCAGCGTGATGCTGACCAGTGCGCCGCCCAGTTCGTGCATGGCGTCGATGGCTGCCAGACGGGCCGACTTGTAGCCCTGGTCGAGTTTCGCATGGACGCCCTCGACGACGACTATGGCGTCATCGACCACAATCGCGATGGCCAGCACCATGGCGGACAGCGTCAGCAGGTTGATGCTGAAGCCGATAATCTTCAGTACGAAGAACGTGGCGATCAAGGCTACCGGGATGGCGATGGCGGGAATCAGCGTGGAGCGCATGTCCTGCAGGAAGATATACACCACGATGAACACCAGGATGAAGGCCTCGATCAACGTCTTGATTACCTCGTGGATAGAAGCGAACAAGAAGTCGTTGGCGCTCTGGGCGATGTTGACGCCGATGCCGGCAGGCATGTTCTTCTGCATATCGTCCAATACCTTCTCCAGGTTTTCGATGGTCTGCGTGGCGTTGGTGCCGGCCATCTGGAAGACGATACAGCTGACACCCTTGTGGCCGTCCACGGTGGCGTCGAAGCCGTAGGTGTTACGTCCCAGCTCGATGTCGGCTACGTCCTTCAGACGCAGCACCTCGCCGTCGGCCAAGGACTTGATGACGATGTTCTCGAACTCCTCGGTGGACTGCAGACGTCCGCGGTAGCGGATGGTGTACTGGAAGGTCTGGTTGCTGCGCTCGCCGAATTGTCCCGGGGCGGCCTCGATGTTCTGTTCAGACAGGGCCGAGCTGATGTCGGCGGGGATCAGTCCGTACTGCGCCATCACGTCCGGCTTCAGCCAGATACGCATGGAGTAGTCGGCACCCATCACGAAGGCATCACCCACACCGGATACACGTTTGATTTCCGGGATGATGTTGATGCTGGCGTAATTCTCAATGAACTCGATGTTGTACTTGTCCTCCATGTCGTAGATGGTGAAGATCATCAGCATGGACGACTGGCGCTTACGGGTGGTCACGCCGATTTGCGTCACTTCCTGCGGCAGCAGGCCCTCGGCGGCGGTCACGCGGTTTTGCACGTTCACCTGCGCCATGTCCGGGTCGGTGCCCTGGTTGAAGTAGACGGTAATGGTGGCCGAGCCGTTGTTGGAGGCGTCGGAGGTCATGTACATCATGTTTTCCACACCGTTGATCTGGTCTTCCAACGGCGAGACGACCGCATTCAGCACGGTCTGGGCATTGGCGCCCGTATAGGTCGCGCTTACACTGATGGTAGGAGGCGCGATGTCCGGGTACTGGGTGACAGGCAGCGTGGCCAGGCCGATGAAGCCCAGGATGACCAGCAGGATAGAAATCACCGTAGACAGTACCGGACGATTAATAAATCTGGATAGGTTCATACTCTTTTTTTAATGAAGAATTAAGAATGAAGAATGAAGAATGTCCTGTTTGCCAACGGGATTCTTCATTTTGCCGCGGAGCGGCGATTCTTCATTCATCATTTAACTTATTTATTATTGGAATGCTGTCTGGATATTGCCGTTCTTCTGGTCTTCCAGTGCCTGCTTGTAGGCGGCTTCCTTCTCGGCAGGAGTGATGGGGGTGATGGCCTGTCCGTCTTTGATGGCCTGTACGCCCTCTATCACTATCTTGTCACCGGCTTTCAGTCCGCCCGTCACGTAGTAGTTCTGTCCGTCGTTCAGGGTGTAGACCTGTATCTCGGTGTTCTTCACCGTGTTGTCTGCCTGCACGACGTAAACGAACTTCTTATCCTGGATATCCGTCGTGGCCGATTGCGGCACGAGGATGACGTCCGGCAGGACGTTGGGGAAGATGACATTGCCCGTCGAGTTGCTGCGCAACACGTTGTGCGCGTTGGGGAAGAGGGCACGCATGCTCACGGAGCCCGTCGTCGGGTCGATGACACCGCTGATGGTCTCCACGCGGCCGCTGTCCGGATAGATGCTGCCGTCGATGAGTTGCAGTTGGATTTCAGGCATCTTGGCCAGGATATCCTTGTACGAGCCGCCTTCGCGGATCATTTGCAGCAGCTGGCGCTCCGTCATGGAGAAATAGGCGAACATCTCCGAGTTGTCGGCGATGGTGGTCATCGGGGTAGCCATCGAGGGGCTTACGAGGCTGCCGACACGGTAGGGCACCTGGCCCACGATGCCGTCGCTGGGGCTGGTCACTTCGGTGTACTGCAGGTTGCGCTCGGCGTTCACCAGCGAGGCCTTGGCCTGTGCCAGTGTGGCCTTGGCCTGTGCCAGTTGGTTTTCGGACGTGCTCAGCTGGTAGTCGCTGACGATGCCGCGCTTGTTCAGTTCGCGGTTGTTCTGCGTGGTCAGTTCTTGGGTCTGCAGGGCAGCTTCGGCGGTGGCCACGGTAGCTTTGGCCGTCTCTACGGCCGCGCGGTATTGCACCTGGTCGATGGTGAACAATACTTGTCCTTTCTTCACGACGGAACCTTCGTCCACGTGCAGCTTCGTGATGAAGCCGCTGACCATCGGGCGGATTTCCACATCCTGCTTACCTTTGATGGTGGCAGGGTAGCTGTTTGTCAGGTGTGCAGTGGTGGCCTGGGCCGTGATCACTGCGTACTCGGGTGCTTTCGCCTCACCGTTGTTGCCGTTTCCGCAACTGCTCAGCAGTGCCAGGCAACATGCCAGTAATACTAATCTACTCTTCATACTTCTTTTTTCTCTGTTATCTGTGTTATTTTTGTTGTCATTGTTGGCGGTCACTCTCCCTGTCTGTCGGTAGGCGGAGGACTGAAAACTGAAACAGCTTGCGCAGTTTTCGGCGGCAAAGGTAGGCTTTTCTTCCTATATAAAGAATGTATCTTCTTCCTTTTTAACTATGTTTTGAATGTAAAAAGGTTCTTTGTTGCTTGTTCCGTTCTTCCTGTCCGGAAAAGTATCCTGTTTGGAGTTTCTCTGCTTGGGAGCCGATGCTTTTGTTCGTAGGAGCCGATGCTTTTGTTCGTAAGAGTCGACGCTTTTGTTCGTGGGAGCCGACGCTCGTGCTCGCGGGTACCGACGCTCGTGCTCGTGGGTATCCCCGTGCAAAGGCGGGGAATAGTCCCGGCGTTGGGGGTGATTTGGGTTAAAATACCTAAAGCGATGCGCCTTATTGGGCGAGAAGGTGTATTTTTGCGGCAGATAGACTGTAAGAATCGCATGATAACAACGATAAAACATTTCTTTCGCCGTTTGGGGGGAGCTGTCGCGGTGGCAGCCGTGCTTTACTCGTGTGCCAGTGTGGGACGTATCGAGGGGGGACCCATCGACGTGGCTCCGCCTGTGTTCCTGCGCAGTACGCCCCAGCCGGGCGCGCTGAACTATGACGAGTCCAAAATCCGGATTGAATTTGATGAATACATCAAACTGGAGAATCCCGGCGAGAAGGTCGTGATTTCGCCTCCGCAGGTGGAGCAACCGGAAATCAAGGCCAGCGGCAAGCGCATCATCGTCAACCTGGTGGATACGCTGAAGCCCGACATGACCTATACGATAGACTTCTCGGATGCCATCGAGGACAACAACGAGGGCAATCCGCTGTATGACTTCGCCTTCACGTTCTCTACGGGCGACCGGATAGACTCGATGGTCGTGTCCGGCACGCTGCTCAATGCCGCCGATCTGGAGCCGGTGAAGGGGATGCTGGTGGGACTGCATGCCAATCTTCAGGACTCGGCTTTCACCGCCTTGCCCTTCGACCGCGTGGGCCGTACCGACAGCCGCGGACGTTTCTCCATCCGGGGTGTGGCGCCCGGCCGCTACCGCATCTACGGCCTGACGGATGGCGACCAGAACTATCGCTTTTCCCAGCCCTCGGAGAACATTGCCTACAACGATTCGCTGGTCATCCCCACCTGCGAGCAGCGGATGCGCCAGGACACGATGTGGATAGATACGGTGACCTATGACACCATCATCCCGCGTCAGTACACGCACTACCTGCCGGACGACGTCATCCTGCTCGGCTTCAAGGAAACTTTTACCCGTGCACGCCGCCTGGCCAAGAGCGAACGCCCCGTGCCGTACCGCTTCTCCCTCTGCTTCACCGCGCCCGATGACACCCTGCCCCGCCTGCGCGGCTTGAATTTCGATGCCACGGATGCCTTCATCATAGAGAAGCCGACGGGGCGCATAGATACCCTGGACTATTGGATCAAGGATTCGCTCATCTATCTGCAGGACACGCTGAAGATGGAGCTGACCTATCTCTATACCGACACGCTGGACCGGCTGGTGCCTCGCACGGACACCCTCAACCTGGTGTCGAAGGTGAAACCGAAGACCGAGGAGGAGAAAGCCAAGGAGCGCGAAGAGAAGGAGAAGAAACGCAAGAAACGCCGCAAGAAAGGCGAGGAGGACCTGCCCGAGACGGAGTTCCTGGCGATGGATGTCTATGCCCCTGCGTCGTTGGATATCTATGACTACCTGACGCTGACCTTCACCGAACCGGTGGCCCGCATCGATACCGCCGCCTTCCACTTGAAGCAGAAGGTGGATACCCTGTGGACCGACATCCCCTTCGACTTCCTGCGGGATACAGCCGATATCAAGAAGTACAACCTCTTTGCCGACTGGGTGCCGGGAGAGAGCTATGTGTTCGAGATTGATTCCACGGCCATCCACGGTCTCTACGGCCTCTTTACAGACAAGGTGAAGAAGGAGTTCAAGGCCAAGCGGCTGGAGGATTACGGGCAGATCTTCTTCGATGTCACGGGGGCGGACTCCGTGGCCTTTGTCGAACTGCTGGATACGCAGGACAAGGTGTTGCGCACCGTGCCCGTCACCGAAGGCCGGGCCGACTTCTACTACCTAAATCCCGGCAAGTACTGCGCCCGCCTCGTCAACGATAGCAATGGCAACGGCCGCTGGGACACAGGCAACTATGCCGAGAAGCGCCAGCCCGAGTCGGTCTATTACTACTGGCAGGTGATAGACTTGAAAGCGAACTTTGACTTGCAGCAGAGCTGGAACATCAAGGACCGGCCGCGCGATAAACAAAAACCAGACGAACTGAAAAAGCAGAAACCGGATGAAGACAAGAAGAGGAAGAACCGGAACAACCGTAGTAGCTCGGGCAACAGTGGCCGGGGCTACAGCTATTAAGAGAGTGAACAAGCGCATCGCCGTTGCGCTTTTGTTCGTGTTATTCACTTGTGCAGGCACCACGCAGGCTTGGGCACAGTGTACGGCCAAGAATACGGCTTTCCTGCCGGGCGAGCACGTGTCCTACCAGCTGATGTTCAACTGGAAGTTCATTTGGATCAAAGTGGGCACGGCCGAGCTGACGACAGACTCCGCCGTCTATCAGAACAAGCCCGGCTATTGCTTCCGCCTGAAGTCATTGACCAGCAAGCGCGCCGACTTCTTCTTCAAGATGCGCGACACGCTGACCTGCTTTGTCACCGACCGCCTGGAGCCCCTCTACTTCTGCAAGGCTGCCGAGGAGGGCAAGCGCCACACGAAGGACGAAGCCTGGTTCTCCTACCGGGACGGCGTCTCCCACGTGAAGCAACGCCGCACGTGGTACAAACCGGCCGACCGTGCCACGCAGGAGATGGAGTATGAGGACAGCCGTTGTATCTTCGATATGCTGAGTATCCTGGGGCAAGCCCGCTCCTGGAATCCCGCTGACTACAAAGTGGGTGACAAGATACATTTCCCCATGGCCACCGGCCGCCGCGTGGAGCAGCAGACCCTGATATACCGTGGCATAGAGAACGTGGAGGCCAAGGACGACCACACCTATCGCTGTCTGGTCTTCTCCTTTGTGGAATATGACGAGAAGGGGAAGGAGAACGAAGTCATCACCTTCTTTATTTCAGATGATGACAACCATCTGCCCATCCGATTGGATATGTACCTCAGCTTCGGCTCTGCCAAGGCTTTCTTCAGCGGGGTGAAGGGCAACCGCTATCCGCTGAAGTCGTTGGTGAAGTAGTAGAGGCTGCAAACGGCAGTCTGTCCCCCATGCGGAATACGCTCGATTCGAACGTCGCCACCAACTTGCCCTCCTGGTTGGTGATGTCTATTTGGTAGCAGCCCGTGGTGCGTCCGATGTAGCGCTCGCGTGCCTCGGCCGTGAGTGTATCGCCGATCCCGCTGGCCCGCAGGAAGTTGATGTTAGACGAGAGCGAGAAGGCTAACGTGCCGTGCGAATTGGCCGCAGCCGCCAGTGTCAGGTCTGCCAGGGTGAAGAGGGCACCGCCTTGCGTACGCCCGCCGGCATTGAGATGCTCAGGCGTTATGGCGAGGGAAGCCCTGGCATAGCCCTCGCGCACCTCCAGTAGCTCAATGCCCGCATTGGCGGCAAAACGGTCGGCCTGGAAGAAGGCTTTTACTTGTTCAGTTTCCATTCCGTTCTTTCCTTTCCGTCTTTGATCTCGAAGCCCAGGGCAGCCAGTTCGTTGCGTATCTTGTCGCTCGTGGCCCAGTCCTTGTTGGCTTTGGCTTTGGCGCGTTCTTCCAGCAGCATGTCTACGACGTGACCGAAGGCTTCTTCGCGCCCGGCGTTGGATGTCTGTTCTGCCTGCAAGCCCAGAATGTCGAAAGCGAAGAGGTGGAAGGTCTCCTTCAGCTCCTGCAAGTCTTCGGCGGTGATGGTGTCATTGCCGGCGGCGATGTTGTTCACCATCTTGGCGGCATCAAACAGGTGGGCGATGACGATGGGCGAGTTGAGGTCGTCGTCCATGGCCTCGTAGCATTTGGCAGCCAGCGTGTGTACGTCCACCGATGAGGCGGGCGACGGCTTTAGGTTGTCCAGCTCGTGGATGGCATCCATCAGTCGGGTCAGCCCTTTCTCGGCAGCCTGCAATGCCTCGTTACTGAAGTCTACCGTGCTGCGGTAGTGTGCTTGGAGAATAAAGAAGCGGATGGTCATGGGGCTGTAGGCCTGTGTCAGCTTTTCGTGCTGTCCGGTGAAGAATTGCTCCAGCGTAATAAAGTTCCCCAGCGACTTGCCCATCTTCTGTCCGTTGATGGTAATCATGTTATTATGCATCCAGTAGTGCACCATGTCGTCACCCTGACTGGCTACGCTTTGGGCTATCTCACACTCGTGGTGCGGGAAGATGAGGTCCATGCCGCCCCCATGGATGTCGAAATGTGCGCCCAGGTATTTACGTCCCATGGCCGTGCATTCGCAGTGCCAGCCGGGGAATCCGTCGCTCCAAGGAGACGGCCAGCGCATGATGTGTTCGGGTTGCGCCTTTTTCCAGAGGGCGAAGTCGGCAGGATTGTGCTTCTCTTCCTGGCCGTCCAGTTCGCGGGTGGTGTTCAGCACGTCCTCCAAGTTGCGGCCGGAAAGTTTGCCGTAGTGATGGTCTTTGTTATACTTTGCCACATCGAAGTAGACGGAACCTTCACTTTCGTAGGCATAGCCGTTCTTCAGGATTTCCTTCACCAGCTCGATTTGCTCAATGATGTGTCCGCTGGCCTGTGGTTCGATGCTGGGCGGCAGGACATTCAATGCACGCATGGCATCATGATAGCGGTTGGCGTAGTATTGGGCCACCTCCATCGGCTCCAGCTGTTCCAGGCGGGCTTTCTTGGCGATTTTGTCCTCGCCTTCATCGGCATCGTGCTCCAAGTGGCCTACGTCGGTGATGTTGCGCACGTAGCGTACCTTGTAACCCAAGTGCTTCAGATAGCGGAACAGTAGGTCGAAGGTGATGGCGGGACGGGCATGTCCCAAGTGCGGGTCGCCATAGACGGTGGGGCCGCAGACATACATTCCCACATGGGGGGCGTGCAGCGGCTTGAATACTTCCTTCTGCCGGTGCAGGGTGTTGTAGATGGTCAGTTGATGTTCCATATTGATGTTGTACTTTGTTCTTACTGTTAGAGAGTAGCAATGACTTCGAGGGGCAGGCCGGTCATACTGGCAATATCGGCTGCGGGATAGCCTTTGGCTTTCATGCGGCGGGCGACATCTGCTTTCTCTTGTTGTATGCCTTGCTGTATACCTTGTTGTATGCCTTGCTGTATACCTTGTTGAACGGCATAAAGTTCAGTAACCAGGTTGTCGCGATAAACCTTGATGCTCTCGTCATACTTTATGCGGTCTTCCTTGCTCAGGGACGCAATATCCACAATCTCTTCCAGTTTTTGGAAGACGGCGTTGCGGGCTTTGAAAGGGAGTCGTTGCAGTGTTTCCATATTCTTTAGTACATATATCCAACGTTCAAAATCGTTTTCGCATTCGTTCTCTTCTTTGTCAAACAGAGGCAGTTGAAGGAATACAAAGCGCATCTTATCCGAAAAAAGTTCGTGTGTGTCGCGGTCTTCCAGACAAATGTCTGTACGTAGCTTGGGCTTGATGTCTTCTAACTGGAAGTTCATGAAGAAGATGCCATATACGGCTTTCAGGTTGAATTGCCAGGCGAGGCCCCGTTCCCCTTGCCGGGAAATAGCTCGTGCCAAGTAATAGATGGCTCGTTCGCGGAAGTAGGCTTGCCGCCGGTTTTGCATTTCCACAATGAATTGTTCACCGTTTTCGTCTGTGCAGTAGATGTCGTAGATGCAGTTACGGTCAGCAACGGTTTCGCCCAGGACTTCTTTGTCCAGAAATTGAATCTCCTGGATATGCCTCTCGCCCACGAGGAGGCTGTTGAGGAAATCTATCAGTAAATCCTTGTTGATTTCCTGTCCGAAGATGCGCTTGAAGCCCACATCGGTAAAGGGGTTGATGAACTTTGTCATAGCTGAAACGGTTATTACTCCCTGCAAAGATAGGGATTATTCGGACATTTCGGTCGTTTCCGCCTTGATTTTCTTGTTTTCGTATGCTTCCAGCTGTTTTCGGCTCTTGCTGATGGTCACCAGATAGACGCCTCCGAAGATGAGCACGATGGCCAGCCCCTTGGTGAAGTTGAACGCATCCAGCCCTATACAGATGCTGACGATGCACGCCACCACAGGCTGCACGTAGTTGTACATGCCCGCCACGGTGGGACGCAGGCTCTTTTGTCCTATCACTACAAGCATGTAGCACAGGAAGGTACCGCAGGTCACGACGTAGGCGATGCTGCCGATGTCCGGGAGCGTCAGGGCACTCCAGTCGGTAGCCATCAGGTCGTTGTACGAGAAAGGCAGCGTGCAGATAAAGGCGTAGGTGAACATCCACTTCATAAGGGTTACCAACGAGTATTTCTGCACGAAGTTCTTGAACAGCACGATGTAGAGGGCATAGCTCAACTGCGCCGTCAACACCAGCAGGTCGCCCCATATCGGATGGTCGCCGTTGGCCGTGGCCTGCCCCGTGGAGTTGCTGCCCATGATGAGCAGCAGGGCGCCGCCTGCACCGAGTGCAATGCCCAGCACCTTCTTGCCCGTGATAGGCTCTTTCAGGAAGAAAGCCGCCAAGACCATGGCCCATAAGGGCATACTGGTTGTGATGATACTGGCGTCGCCGGGCGAGGTCAGTCCTACGCCGAAGATGAAGCAGCCTTGGTTGAACACGATGGCCAGCAGCGAGGCGCCCAACAGCTTGGCCATATCCTTGTGGTGTACATGCTCCGGCTTTTGGAAGAAAGAGAGCATCCAGAAGAGCACCATCGCCCCGAAGATGCGCAGGTCGGTCAATACCAACGGACTGACGAGGCCGCCTGCCATGACAATTTTCGCCACAGGCGACATCAGCCCCCACATGGCGTTGGCGGCCAACATCGAACCATGTCCTTTCCAATTGAAGCGGCTCATGGCGGTTTATTTGTTCAGTGCCAGCATCTCTTCGATATACTCGCGCGTGTTGCTCAGCCGGGGAATCTTGTGCTGCCCGCCCAGCTTGCCTTTCTGTGCCAGCCAGTCGTGGAACAATCCTTTGCGTGCCACGATGACTTCCAGCGGCTGCAAAGCCAGGTCATTCTGACGCTTCGCCTCGTAATCGGAGTTGATTTCCTTCAGCGTGTCGTCCAGGATGCGTGCAAAGCGTTGTACATCGTCCGGCATCTTGGCAAACTCTATCAGCCACTGGTGGCGGCATTTGGCGTTGGCATCCATGAAGACCGGTGCGGCAGAGTATTCCAATACCTGCGCACCCGTTTCGGCGCAGGCGCGTGCCAGACCTTTCTCGGCATTGTCCACGATGAGCTCCTCGCCGAAAGCGTTGATGAAGTGCTTCGTGCGGCCGGTGATGACGAATTTGTACGGATGCTTGCTCGTGAACTTCACCGTATCGCCTATCAGGTAGCGCCACAGGCCCGCCGAGGTGGTGATGACCATGGCGTAGTTCTTGCCCAGTTCCACTTCCTCCAGGCAATAGGCGTGCGGGTTCTCCTTGTCGATTTCCTCCAGGGGGATAAATTCAAAGAAGATACCATAGTCTATCATCAGCAGCATGGCCGGATCGGTCGGGTCGTTCTGCGTGCCGAAATAGCCTTCGGAGGCGTTGTACGTCTCCACATAGTGCATCTTCGGGCTGCGGATAATCTGCTTGTACTGTTCGCGATAGGGTGTGAAGGCCACTCCGCCGTGGAAGAACACTTCCAAGTTGGGCCACACTTCTTCCAGCGTCTGCCGTCCCGTTTTATCCAGGATATGCTTGATGAGCACCAGCATCCACGAAGGCACGCCGGACAGGTTGGTCACGTTCGCGCCGATGGTCTCTCTCGCAATAGCCTCCATCTTCGCCTCGAATTCGCCCATCAGGGCCGTCTGTTTGCTCGGCACGCGGATGAGGTTGACCAGCGAGGGGATGTTTTCTATGAGGATGGCGCTGAGGTCGCCCACCAGGCTATGGTTGGAGTTCAGGTTGGGGGCATGGCTGCCGCCCAATATCAGCCCTTTTCCGGAGAAGAAACGGCTTTCGGGATTCTGACCCAGGTAGATGGCCACGGCATCCTGTCCGCCCCGGTAGTGCGTATCTTTGAGGGATTCCCGGCTGACGGGGATAAACTTGCTCTTGTCGTTGGTGGTGCCCGATGACTTGGCGAACCAGCGGATTTCCGACGGCCAGACCAGGTTCTGCTCTCCCTGGCGCATACGTGCCACGTAGGGCTTCACTTCCTCGTAGGTCTGTATAGGTAGGCGCCGACGGAATTCGTCATACGAATGCAGATTTGCAAAATCGTATTTCTTGCCCCATTCCGTGCCTGCCGCCAAGTGGAGGAGGCGTTGCAACACCTGCTCCTGCAGTTGTCCGGAGCGGGTGGCATACTGTTCGATTTCTTTCAAACGCGGGGCAAAATAAGCCTTATTCAGTAATTTCGTGATGTTCATCGTTCTTAGTGAAATCTGTTTGGCGACGCAAAAGTAATCTTTATTCTTGGTATCTTTATCTTTTTTCCCGCTTTTTTCTTACCTTTACCGCTGTTTAGGACACTGTTGTCAATTGTCATTTATCAATTAGCTATGAGAATAGGCATACTTACTTCCGGAGGCGATTGCCCGGGCATCAATGCCACCATTCGCGGCGTGTGCAAGACAGCCATCAACCATTACGGTATGGAGGTGATAGGAATACATAGTGGCTTTCAGGGCCTGCTGACCAAGGACACGGAGGTCATTACCCGCGACTCGCTTTCGGGATTGCTCAATCTCGGAGGCACTATGCTGGGCACTTCGCGAGAGAATCCTTTCAAGAAGAACGGTGTGGTGTCCGGTGTCAACAAACCCCTCCTCATCGAGCGCAACATGAAGGAAATGGGACTGGACTGCATTGTCTGCATCGGCGGCAACGGCACCACCCAGACGGCTGCCCGCCTGTCGGCCATGGGCCTGAACATTGTGTCCGTGCCCAAGACCATCGACAATGACATATGGGGCACCGACTTCTCCTTCGGCTTCGACTCGGCCGTCAGCATTGCCACCGACGCCATCGACCGCCTGCACTGCACCGCCAGCGCCCACAAGCGTGTGATGGTCATCGAGGTGATGGGACACAAGGCTGGATGGATAGCCCTCTATGCCGGCATGGCAGGTGGGGGAGATGTCATCCTCCTGCCGGAAATATCTTATAACATCCATAATATCGGCACCGCCATCCTCGATCGCCTGAAGCGCGGCAAGCCCTATTCCATCGTGGTGGTGGCTGAAGGTATCCCCACCGATGGTCGGAAACGCGCCGGCGAATACATAGCCCAGGAAGTGGAGTACGAAACCGGCATCGAGACCCGCGAGACGGTCTTAGGTTATATCCAGCGTGGCGGTTCGCCCACGCCCTTCGACCGCAACCTGGCTACCCGTATGGGCGGCCATGCCACGGAGCTGATAGCCAACGGGCGCTTCGGCCGTATGATAGCCCTGCGGGGCAACAACGTCCTTTCCATCCCCTTGGAGGAGACGGCCGGCAAGATGAAGATGGTGACGGAAGAGCACGACTTAGTCGTCCAAGGACGCCGGATGGGGGTCTGCTTCGGCTGAGGTTTCTGTCGGGAGGGGGCGGTTGGCCTCCTTTGCCTCGGCAATCTTCAGCCGGAACTCGGCATCTCCCTTGATTTTGTTCAGCGCCATGCGGGCGGCGTTCTGTTGGGATTCCTTCTTGGAGTAGCCCGTACCCTTGCCGGCGGAGAGCCCTTCCACCTTCACCTCGGTGTGGAACATGGGGCTGCGGTCCTTGTCCTCCACCTGCTCGATGAGCTCGAACGACACGGCGAATTTGTACTTCTGGCTCCATTCGATGAGCTTCGACTTGAAGTTCACCTCCTTGCGCGACATTTTGTCCAGGTCAATATGCTCCTTCAGGATTTTCTTTTCAATGAATTGCTTGCAACGCTCGTAGCCTTGGTCCATATATATCGCACCGATGAAGGCCTCGAAAGCATTGCCATACATGTAGCTGTTGTGGGATGATGAGCGGACGGTGTACTTCACCAGCTTGTCCAGCCCTATCTCTACGGCCAGTTTGTTCAGCGTCTCCCGCTGTACAATCTTGGAGCGCGTGTTGGTCAGGAAGCCTTCGCGCCGGCCCTCGAAATGCCGGTACACCACATCGGCCACCACTGCGTCCAGGATGGCATCGCCCAGGAACTCCAGCCGTTCATTGTTCAGCGGCCGGCCCTCTTCCGAGCGCAGGAAGACGGACTTGTGCAGGACGGCCTGCTTGTAGTAGTGGATATGCCGGGGGAAGAACCCCAGAATCCGGTAAAAACAAAAATAAGACTCTCTGTCCTTGTGGAACAGGAGCCTTATCTTGTCTATTTGATTGCGTAACACGACCTTATTCAGCGTATTTCTTGAAGATGACGCACGCGTTGTGGCCTCCGAAGCCGAAGGTGTTGGACAAGGCGGCGTTTACTTCGCGCTCCTGGGCCTTGTTGAACGTGAAGTTCAGGTCATAGTCAATCTCGGCGTCATTGTCGCCCTCCTCGTGGTTGATGGTGGGGGGCACGATGCCGTTCTTGATGGCCAGGATGCTGGCAATGGCCTCCACGGCACCCGCTGCACCCAGCAGATGTCCGGTCATGGACTTCGTGGAGCTGATGTTCAGTTTATACGCATGTTCCCCGAACACTTCCTTGATGGCCTTGGCCTCGGAAATGTCGCCTACGGGCGTCGACGTGCCGTGCACGTTGATGTAGTCGATGTCCTCGGGATTCATCTCTGCATCCTCCAGGGCATTCTGCATCACCAGTTTCGCACCAAGGCCTTCCGGATGAGAGGCCGTCAGGTGATAAGCGTCGGCCGACATGCCCACGCCGGCTACCTCGGCATAGATCTTCGCGCCGCGGGCCTTGGCATGCTCCAGTTCTTCCAGGATGATGCAACCGCCGCCTTCGCCCATGATGAAGCCGTCGCGGCTGGCACTGAACGGGCGGGAAGCTGTCTCCGGAGAGTCATTGCGCGTGGACAGGGCATGCATGGCATTGAAGCCGCCTACGCCGCAGGCTGCGATGGCAGCCTCGGAACCACCGGTGACGATGGCATTGGCCTTGCCCAGGCGGATGAGGTTGAAGGCGTCCGCAATGGCATTCGTCGAAGTGGCGCATGCGGAGCAGGTCGCGTAGTTGGGACCATGGAATCCGTACAAGATGGAAATCTGGCCGGCTGCGATGTCCGAAATCATCTTGGGGATGAAGAACGGATTAAAGCGCGGACCTCTTTCCTTGCCCGTCAACGCGTAGTTGCCGGCTTCCTCTTCGAACGTACGGATACCGCCGATACCGGCACCGAAGATGACGCCGATACGGTTCAAATCTTCCTTTTCTACGTCAAGACCGGAATCGCCCACAGCTTGTTTGGCTACCGCAACGGCATACTGCGTGTACAGGTCCATCTTGCGGGCTTCCTTGCGGTCGATATATTGGGATGCATCGAAGTTCTTCACCTCGCATGCAAACTGTGTCTTGAAAAGGGAAGCATCGAAATGAGTAATAGGTCCAGCCCCGCTAACCCCGTTGACCAGATTCTCCCAAAACTCGGAGACTGTGTTGCCAATGGGGGTAACGGCACCAAGACCTGTTACCACGACTCTTTTTAATTCCATGTGATAAACGGATGGATGGGATTATTTAGAGTGCTCTTCGATGTAGTTGATGGCATCGCCTACGGTAGCGATCTTCTCAGCCTGGTCATCGGGGATGGAGATGCCGAATTCCTTCTCGAATTCCATGATGAGTTCTACAGTGTCCAGAGAATCGGCTCCCAGGTCGTTCGTGAAGCTAGCCTCGTTCTTAACTTCGGATTCTTCAACGCCTAACTTATCAACGATAATCGCTTTCACTTTAGATGCAATTTCAGACATAACTTTAATTTTTTAGTTAATAATCAGGTTTATTTCTTTATTTTTGCGCTGCAAAGGAATGAATAATTCTTTGTCCGTGCAAATTTTTCGGACATTAAGTACTGGATTTTGCACATTTTTTATGATTCTGTGCATAAATATCGTGTATTATGGAAAAAAACATCGCCATTTTAGCTTCAGGAAACGGAACGAATGCCGAGAATATCGCCCGTTATTTCCGTGAAAAAGGTTCTGCCCGTGTGGCATTGATTCTGACCAACCGGCCGACCGCCTACGTCTTGCAGCGTGCCCGGGCACTGGACATCCCCGCCCTCTGTTTTAATAAGGAGGAATGGGCGGACGGACAGCCCGTCTTGCAGGCCTTGCAGGCGCACGCCATCGACTTCGTAGTCCTGGCGGGTTTCCTTGCCCGCGTACCGGACAATGTCCTCCACGCCTATCCGCAGCGCATGGTCAACATCCATCCCTCCCTCCTGCCCAAGTTCGGCGGCAAAGGCATGTATGGCGACCGCGTCCACGAGGCCGTCCTCGCCGCCGGCGAGTCGGAGAGCGGCATCACCATCCACTACACCAACGAGCACTACGACGAGGGCGCCGTCATCCACCAGTACACCTGCCCCGTCCTGCCGGACGACACGCCGGACACCCTGGCTGCCCGCGTCCACGCGCTGGAGTATGCCCACTATCCGGAGGTCATCGAATCACTCTTGCAGGCTCTGTAAGCGCAGGCTGCGCCAATGTTTCGCGAAAGCCCGCCCAAAGTGCCTCCAAGGCCGGCCCAAAGTGCCTCCAAGTCCCTACCTGCTCCCTACCTTCTCCTTGTTTATACACAGGGAGCAGGTAGGGACTTGGTAGGGAGGAGGGGCGACTTTGGGGTATTTTATTCCTGTCTGGTAAGCTTTGTCTCTGGCCATGTTATGGGATTCATAACAGTTGTTCTGACCTTTCTTTTAAGAGGGCCTTGTATGCAACTTTCATTTCCTCCGGCAGGAATGATTGTTCGATACAGGTTTCCCATTTGCTCCGGGCATGCAGGAATTTGTGGAAAAGGTTGTCTATGACTTTTTCACTTAAACCTGACGCCTGCATGGGGAGTATGAAGTCCGGTTTGTGGATCTTTCTTTTTTTGCCGTTCAGGGTCAGGGCCAGTTCTTCGGTGTCTTCCGGCATGACCAGAGTGGTGGAGAGCAAATCGTAGGCCGGGGTCAGGAGGTATTCTCCTTTCTGCCGGCTGTATAGGGAAAAATTCTTCAGGTGCATGTCCGCATTGCCGGTCATCCACGAGAACAAGACTTGTTCCCAAAAAATGACCAGGTCCAGCAAAGGGGCGGCTGAATATTTTCGGATGGTTTTGGCTATTTGCTCGTACGAGCCTTTGTATTTGTATTCGGTTAGTCGTTCTGTCAGTTGGCACATGTCCTCCATGGGGATTTTTTCCCCTCGGTCAGTGCGGTCGATACGGCGAGTCAGGTAGCAGAGTTCGCCATCCGCAAAGCGGATAAGACAATGGGGTACTACCTTCATCTTCGTTGCTTCCGCCAGATGCATGGTTAGGTCTTCGACTTCAGGCAGGTGGGGGAAACGATCGGTTTGGGGCTTTAGGATGTATCTGCCCCATAACCCGACAATGGTGAAGCGGCCGGGATCATTTCTGTCTTCTTGGTGAATGTCTAGTGACAGTTTGGCTTGTACGCCGGTCAGGGTCGTTTGGCTGCGGATGATTAGACGGGCCAATTCGGTCAGGTTGTCACGCGTGTAGGGTAGTTCAGGGGCGTATGGGGCACCGAACATCCTCTTGGCACATGCCGGGTGGAAATCTTTTTCCCCGTTGGTCAGTTCTTGGTAACAATACAAGCATTTGTCCATAGTCATTCAGTTACAGTCGGGAGTGGTTCCACGCCTACGGCACCGATGCAATCCTTGCAGCAGGCCAACAGGAGAGACATGCGGTCCCGTGCATTGATTTTCCAGTTTCGTTCGGCGATGTCGAGCAGCCAGCCTTCCGGGATTAATCCGTCGAAGAACGGGAACAATTCTTTGGCTTGAAAGGGTTCCTCACGAAGTGGCAATGTCAAGCTGACGGCTTCCGCATGTACTGAATGCAGGAAGTCCATATCATACTGAAATGTATAGCCGTCCGCGTCTTCGGTCAGCACGCCGGCTTTGTGGTTGCGTACATATACGGTGGCTTGTTTCATGATTCTTCCTCCCGGCTGATGGGCACGGCTCCCACTTCTTTTCCGAACAAATTCAGTATCAGGTTCACTTTATCTAGACGGAGCGTCTGCTTGCCTTGCTCCAGTTCGCGCACGAAGCGCAGTCCCACGCCCGATTTCTCGGATAGGTCTACCTGTGTCAGGCCGTATCGCTTTCGCATGGCCTTTACAAATTTGGATAGGTTGGTCTGTTCCATAAATTATACCCTTTCGGGGGCAAATATACGAAAATATATCTACATTGTACCCCTTCGGGTATAATTTTTCCTTTAAAGGGCGTGAATATACCTTTTCGGGTATAAATGTGAAAGCGAATAGGGGTGGACTTCCGGAGGGGGAGAAATGTCTGCTTGCACACAAATTTTCGTGTAACCTATGCAGTATTTTCCTAATTTTGTGATTATAAAAATAGGCAAGATAAGTATATCTCTGCCCTTGGTATCTGTCTATTCTTTAATTTAATAGTTGTGCTTATGAAAATCAGGTTTTTATTTTTGTCTCTTGCCTTGAGCCTGTTGTCCGCCACTTCCCTTAAGGCGCAGGATGAGCGGGGTATCTTTGTGGAAGGTGTCGCCTCGTATGCCAGCACGCATTTCAAGAATTATGCGGTGCTGACCCCGGCCGTGGGCTATCAGTTCAACGACCGTTGGGCGGCGGGCTTCAAGGTGGGGTTTGAGACGGGCGATTATGCCTACGTGACTTATACGCCCTTTGCCCGTTTCAGTTTCCTGACGGGTTCGGCCTTCCGTATGTTCGTCGAGGGCAAGCTGAACTTTGCCTCCAGCGATGTGGAGGGAGGGCAGTGTACGTATCAGGAGGCCGGTTTCAGTCTGGGGGCTTCTTATGCTGTGTGTCCCCATTTGCGCTTGATGGCCCAATATCTCTTCCTGGGCTGGAGCAATGACGAGGAGAAGGAAGGCGCCTGGCTGGGAAAGCACGCGGACTTCGGCATGGATGCCAATGTGCGCCGCTTCCAGTTGGGGCTGCAGTTCCTCTTCTGACGGATTTGGGCTTGAATCCTTGGGAGGCGGATGAGGCTGATGGGTGATTTGAATGGCAGCAGGACTTTCATAATGTCCTAAAAAGTCCTACCTTTGCAGGGTTAAAAAGATTTGCCCATGCCTGCCCGCATTCCCGAAATAGATTATCTGCGTTGCGTCCTCATCCTCCTGATGGTGGCCTTTCACCTGGTGTACATCGGCGACAGCTATCCGTATGCCAAGCAGGTGGTCTACACATTCCACATGCCGGGCTTTCTGCTCATTTCGGGCTATCTGGCCAATCCCCGCAAGCCGTGGGGAGCACTCCTGCGGAAACTGGGGTGGATATTCATACCTTATTTAATAATGGAGGCGGGCTATACGGTGATGTGCAGCCTGTTGCCCGTGCGCGAGCATCTGGACGGGCTGACGCCTGCACTCTTGCTGGAGAAGATATTCCTGCATCCGCTGGGGCCGTATTGGTACCTGCATACGTGGATGCTCTGTCTGTTGCTTCAGGCGGTGATCGTGCACACCTTGCGTGTCGGGATGTTCCCCCGGCTGATAGTCTTCGGACTGGCACTGTGGGGGCTGGACTTGTGTGGGTTGCTGTCTTTCCCCACGGCGATGTACTTCGGGGCCGGCTGGGCGGTGGCTGCGGCGGGATTCCGCTTTACGGAGGTGTTCCGTCCGTCGGGGATGGCGTTGCTGCCCTTGGTGGTGCTGTGCCTGTTTCCCGTTAATTTGGACAGAGGATGCCTGGGCGGGGTGGTCCTCACGTTCTTCTGTCTTTGTTTCTTGTCGGCCACTTATCGGTGGTTACCCCGGCGCATGGTGCAGGGGGCTTGCTTCATCGGGCGGAACACGTTGCCCGTCCTGTTGTTCTCGCCTGTCTTTACGTTCGTTTCCAAACTCTATCTTCCTTATTTCAGGTTCGAGCCGACGGGGATGTTATTTTTGCTGGTGTCCGTGGCGTTGGGCGTGGCGGGCAGCATCGGCCTGGCGTGGGCGATGGACAAGGCAGGGGTGTCAGCGTGGTTCTTTGGGAAGGCGAAGGCGGTGCAGTAGAGTTTTTTATAAATAAGGAACTATTTGTAATAGCGAGACAAGCGTAACAATTCCTTGATTTCCGTATCAGTAAGCGTTTCGCGCTCAGACTTGTCATAAAGAGTTAAAAGGGTAATGTGACCCTCATTAATGCTGACAACTGCTTCAGTGTCTGTCAAGACACGAGCACCACCCCGTTTCCCTTTGCCTTTGCTGGTAATGCCGAGGCGTATCTTACGGACATTGTCACCCAAGTCGGTGCCGAGGTAAGGATTGGCTTCCAATTCATCAATCAATTGCCCGACTTCATCCGGAAGGGAACGATATTTTTTGCCCAGACGTTTTAAGTCTTTGCGAAAGACCGGGGAAAGCTTTATTTCAATCATGCCATTTCTTCTTCCAGTTCTCTTTTTATTTCCTCCAATTCCTCTTTGGCAGGTTTGGGCTTGATTTTTCCGGCCTTTACCTCGTCCACCCAACGGAATGCCTCGCGTAGTTCGTCCAGCATCTCTTGCCGTTGGCGGGCATGGCGTTGCTCATAGGTTTCGGCATCCTTTCGCAGTTTGCGAAGCAGGCTGATAGCGGACTTCATCAGTTCATCGCTGTTTTCGATGGCTTTCAATTCTTCGTTAAGGGCATGTTTCAGTTCCAGTGTCGTCATAGTCGTCTGTCGTTTAGGAGATTCACTCTGCAAAGTTAGGGTTATTTTCCGTACTTCCCAACAATTGTGCTTCCTTTTTGCTTCTGCATTTTATCCCTGCCTGAACAGATACGCCTGCCTCTCTCTGCGCAGCGGATAGTCCCCCCGGAGTTGCTCGAATTGTTCCGGGTGGGCCTTCAGTGCATCGCTGTCGCGGCGGGGGTCATACATCTGCAGGTAAGCTTCCGTCTCGTTGGCGGCGGTGATGACGGGGTTCAGCGGCTTGGGCGGCACGACGTGGAAGTCGGGTTTCCGTCCGAAGAAGCGGCAGAGGGCCGTCAAGGCCATGCGGGTGGCGTTGGCCTTGCCGTCGGCGGAGTAGCCGGCAATGTGGGGCGTGCCTATGAAGGCCTGCTGCAACAGGGTGCGGTCGATGTCCGGTTCGTTCTCCCAGACGTCGATGACTGCATCCGAGATTTGTCCGCTCTCCAGCGCATGCAGCAGGGCCGGGGTGTCGGCCACTTCGCCGCGCGAGGTGTTGATGAAGACGGGCTGGCGGCGCAGCGAGCGGAAGAAGGCTTCGTCCGCCAGGTGGAAGGTCCGGTGATGGCCTTCGCGGATGAGGGGTACATGGAAACTGATGAAGTCGCATTCCTCGGCCAGGTGGTGGAGCGGATGGTAGCGGCCGGGGCCTTCCTGTTCCTCGCGGGGAGGGTCGTTCAGCAAGACCTTCATGCCCAGGTCGCCGGCCACTTCGGCCACCAGACTGCCCACGTGACCTACGCCGACGATGCCCATCGTGAGGCCCGTTAGGGGTTTGTCGCGCTTCTGTTGCAGCAAGAGCAGGGCGGAGTGCAGGTATTGGGCCACGGAGGGGGCGTTGCAGCCCGGCGCGTTGGCCCATTCGATGCCGGCCTCCCGGCAGTAGTCCGTGTCTATATGGTCGAAGCCGATGGTGGCGGTGGCGATAAAGCGCACGTGGCTTCCCTCCAACAGGGCGCGGTCACAGCGGGTGCGGGTGCGGATAATCAGCGCATCGGCATCCTTCACAAGTTCCGGCGTGAATGCGTTGCCGGGTGCATAGACCACTTCGTCGGCGATGTGCTCGATGGCTTCGCGGATGAAGGGGATTTTGTTATCGACAATGACTTTCATACAAATGGTTTCCTTCGTTTACGGAAGCCCCAGTGGCTTCCGGGGGTGCAAAGATACGCTTTCTCGCGCGGATTTTGTTCCGGCTTCTTCCATTTTTTTCAAAACAGGGCCGCGGGAGGGGCTTTCAGGACAGGCTTTCCTTTTTTATCTTACATTTGCGGGAACAAATTAGGGTACCTGAGTAAGTGCTCATGGTTTGTTTATGTTATATAAATAGGAAATTAGATGGAACGCAAATTCCGCAAATCCCGCAAATTTTTTAGACGCGGATTGGGCGGATTGAGCGGATAATTTTTTCTTGGATAACGGTTCTGTATGACAAAAGACATAAAAATCCGCATTATCCGCAAAATCCGCGTCTAAAAGATTATTTGTGTAATTTGCGGAATTTGCGTTCCAATCAACCCGATAAATTATCATTTTATCTACTTATGCACAAGAACACAGATTTCATTGTCTTTATGACTGCCCTGGTGGAGAAGCTGGAGCAGGATGGCCGTTACGGCACGGCCCATGTCTATCGTTCGGCCCTGCGCCGCCTGTGCGGCTACTGTGGCAAGCAGTCTTTTCGTTTTTCCGACCTCACGTCCGGCTGGTTGCTGGGCTACCAGGCCTATCTGCTGGGTTGCCGGCTGCGGTGGAACACGGTGTCCACCTACCTGCGCATGCTTCGTGCCGTCTATCAGCGGGGCGTCGACGCGGGACTGGCCGTCAGCCGGCCCCGCCTGTTCCACGGGGTCTATACGGGCAGCCGTCCCGGGCGGAAGCGTGCGTTGGGCGAGCCTTCCCTGCATAGGTTGAGCCGGATTCCGCAGTCCGACCCCCGCCTGGAGGAGGCCCGCCGGCTCTTCCTGCTGCTTTTTGCCCTGCGGGGTATCCCCTTTGTCGATATGGCCTACCTGCGTCCCTGCGACTTGCAAGAGGATGTGCTGACCTATCGTCGCCGCAAGACCGGTACCTGCCTCCGGGTGCGCCTCGAGCCGTGGGCGGCTACCCTGCTGGCCCGTTGCCGTTCGGCAGATCCGGATGCGCCCTACCTCTTCCCCTTTGTCCGCCGGGAAGGGCCGGAGGGTTATCGTGAATATCAGAAATCATTACGACGCTTCAACCGTCTCCTGCATATCCTGGCAGTGCGCTGCGGGCTGCCGGAAGGCTTGAGCAGCTATTCGGCGCGGCATAGCTGGGCGACCTTGGCCAATAGCAAAAATTTCCAACATGAATTGATTCGCGATGCCATGGGGCATTCTTCGGTGAAAGTAACCGAAACCTACTTCAGGCATCATACGGACGAACAAATAGACGGGATGAACCGGGAATTGCTGACAGTGGTTTTTGTTGAGTAAGAGGAGGGTAAGAGGCCTTCCGTTACTTAGCAGGTAACGGCAGAAGTCCAGACTGCAAAGATAGGCATTAAATTTATCCGATCGACAAGAAAGAGCGTTTTTTTTCGATAAAACTTAGATAAATATTCAGACAACGGCCTAAGAAGCCGCGTAGAGGCGCTTGTGTCAGGCCGCACCCGGACGTTTGCCGATCCCGAAGGGCAAGACGTCCCCTGTCCGTGTTGTGTTAAATTAACACGGAGACAAATCCTGTCCGTATCAGCCGCCTTATCCGTGTCCGAAAACTTCCGGATGGCTGTTTTCCCCCTTCCGACAAGGCTGGGAAGCCCTTTGCCGTTACCTGCTAAGTAACGGTCTTATGCAGGAAAAACGCCGGAAGGCTTAATTAATATTCTAAAGAATGAAAGACATGAAGCGAATCCTTTTCTTTCTCATGCTGTTCGTCGGCACGATGTCTTTGCAGGCACAGAAGGTGGCTGTGAAGACCAATCTGTTGTATGACGCCACGGCGACCATCAACCTGGGTGCGGAAGTCGGCCTGGCGCCGAAGTGGACGCTCGACCTGTCCGGCAACTACAACGGCTGGGACTGGAGCGACAACAAGAAGTGGAAACACTGGATGGCCCAGCCCGAAGCCCGCTATTGGTTCTGCGAGGCGTTCAACGGCCACTTCCTGGGAGCGCACCTGCTGGGCGGCCAGTACAATGTGGGCGGCCTGGACCTGCCTTTCGGCATCTACGAGGGGCTGAAGGAGCACCGCTACGAAGGCTGGTACGTGGGCGGCGGCCTGGTGTACGGCTACCAGTGGCTGCTGGGCAAGCGGTGGAGCCTGGAGGCCGCCATCGGCCTGGGCTACGTGCGCGCCTGGTACGACCGCTACGAGTGTCCCCACTGCGGCGAGTGGCAGGGCAGCGGCGAGAAGAATTACTTCGGGGTGACGAAAGCCGCCATCTCCCTCATCTATGTCATTAAATAAGGAGGAACCGGTTATGAAGAAGATAGTTGTATCGATAGCTCTGTGGTTACTGATGACCCCGATGGCCTTTGCGCAGACGGCCTATCTGGAGGCTGTGAAGGTGGACAACCGCCGCGTGGAGAAAGACGGCGAAGAGGTGCGTGTACGCATGGACCTCAGCCTGGACAACCTGGACATGAAGCTCCAGCACACCCTGCAGCTGGTGCCCGTGATTGTGTCCGACGACGGCACCCGGGAGCAGGCTCTGCAGCCCGTCTATGTGGACGGCCGCATCCGCAGCAAGGTGGTGCGCCGCCGCGCCGCGCTGGACAAGGACCTCCCGCAAGACCAGGTCCGCCTGCGCCGCCACAACGGCGAATCCCAAATCCTGCACTATGAGGCCACCGCTCCCTACGAGCCCTGGATGCTGAACGGGCGGCTGGAGCTGCGTGCCGACGTCACCGGCTGTGCCGAGTGTGGCGAAGGCCGCGAGACGATCACCACCGGCGGCATCCTGCCCTACGAGGAGCCTGTCTATGAGATGGCCGTCGTGCAGCAGCCCAAGGAAGAGGTGGTGAAGCGCAGGGCTGAAGTGCGTACCGCCCGTCTGCAATACCGCCAGGACAGCCACCGCATCCTGCCCAAGTATAAGAACAACCAAAGCGAGCTGGACAAGGTGTGCGCCTCCATCGACGTGGTGCGCGAGAATACAGACCTCACCATCACCGGCATCTATATCACCGGCTATGCCTCGCCCGAAGCCACCGTGGCCTACAACCGGGCACTGTCCGAACGCCGCGCCAAGGCACTGGCGGACTATATCGCCGAGGGATACCCCGACTTGGACCGCAGCCTCTGGCACGTCGAGGGACGGGGCGAGGACTGGGAAGGCCTGCGCCGCGTGGTGGAGCAATACACCAACCTGCTGAAGCAGGACGAGGTGTTGCGCATCATCGACCAATGCGAGGGCGACCAAGACCAGTGCGAGGAGCGCATCAAGGCCCTCGTGCCGCCGGAGATCTACCAGCGCGTCCTCAACGAGATGTACGGCCCCCTGCGCCGCAACGAATACCGCATCGAGTATAATGTCCGCCACTTCGACCTGGCCGAGGCCAAGAAGCTGCTGGAGTCGCGTCCCGACCTGCTCAGCGTGGCCGAGATACAGAAGGTGGCCGACAGCTACGGCCGTGGCACGCCGGACTACCGCGCCGCGCTGAAGGTGGCCGTGGACACCTATCCCGACAACACCGTGGCCCTGACCAACTATGCCCTGGCCCTGATAGACGCGGGCGAGTATGACGCCGCGGTCAGCCTGCTGACGCCGAAGGCCGCCGGAGATGCCTCCTTGCAGAACCTGATAGGCGTGGCACAGTTCAAGGCCGGACGCATGGACGAGGCCGCCGAAGCCTTCCAAAAGGCTGCGGAGCAGGGCTATCCCGGTGCCGCCGAGAATGTGCGCAAGTTGGAGGAAGCACGGCAGCTCCTGGGCGAATAAGACTTTTATCTGAATAAAAAATAGCTCTTTGACATCGTGGGATTTACGGAAAATAAGGCTACAGAACGACGAAATCTAAACTTTCTTTTTCATCCATCTATTTATTTTCCGTCCCCCTCTCTCTGCGACACTCCTTGTCGTGGGGGAGGGGGACGCCTCATTTTCCGTACTTCCCGGGCGTGGCAAAGACAAAAGAGAACGTAAGACAACGAGATTAACTAAATAGATTGTTTTATTAACTTAATTGTTAGAAGTATGAAAATGAACAAGTTTTTGATGCTGGGAATCGCCGGATTGGCATTCGCAGCATGTAGTAATGAAGAGGACGCTATTGTTGGTGGAGACGCTAACAATAAGACGATGGTGGTGTCTATTGCTGGAATCGGTGCGGACACGAAGGCAACGGCTCCTGGTGACAAATGGTCTCCTGATAAAGATGCAACGGCTGCCGTGACCAACATCAACAAGCTGACTTTGTTTTTCACGGATGCAAATGGTATCGTCAAGTATTCGTACACGGGTGACAAGTCGGGTAAGACCACTGAATGGAACGCCCTGTTTACTACCGAAGGTGTCAAGTTTATCGGCTTGAAAGACGTTACGGCTGTGCATGCTATTGCCAACCAAGACGTAACGCTGGCTGTGGGTGGTGACATCAGCACACTGAAGACGCAGTATATTGCACAAGGTTTGAATATTGCAAAGAGCGGCATCGTTCACGTTGGTAGCGATAAGACCATCACTCCGTTTAGTCCGGAACCTTCCGATGCCGATGTGGAAGTTAAATTACCTAGTGCAGGTGATGAAGGCAACTTCTACTATACGGCTGAGATCCAGTTGAAGCCGATTATCTCGCGTATTCAAATCAATTCAATTAAGATAGAGACATCTGGTACCAAGACTTTCGGCCCTGCAGATGATGCTGACAAGTACACATTGACTTGGAGTAGCTTCAAGCCCAAATTGAACGGCATCTATTTGAACAACATTGCTACGGAGTTCACGGACTTTGCAGGTACGGTAAATGCCTTGTCCAAGAACACTACTTATATGAAAAACATCGCCAATGGTACTTGGATGCTGGGCAGTGCCAATATGACTGACGATGCTGCATACGTAAGCTACGCTAATTCTGCCTATGGCGAATTGCTGACTTATGGTACGGAAGACCAAGGCAAGACACCTCTGAACATTGGCAGCGGAAAGTGCATTGCTTTCAATGTATTTGTACCATTTGATTTAGAAGCTAATGTAACTGATCCCGAAAATACAGGATTGGATAAGTGGGCTTCCACCAACAATCCTACCATCCACTTCCAGTTTGACGAGGATGTGGAGGGCTATACTACAACTCCTTCTTTGACAGGTGGTGGTCAGCTGACTGCTGCGGATAATGAGTTTATTGCAACGGCTTCCGTAAACCTTAACTACAAATTGCCGGTAGTTGCTGATGGCGGTTATCTCTTTGCCAACATCACGAAACTGTATAGCGATGCACAAGGCTCCACAGAATTGCAGATGCAAGCCGGTAAGATCTACAACATGGACGTAATCATTTCTCCGGTCAACATGACCATTGACTTGGACAACCCGCAGTCCTACAACGTGGTAGTTGAGGTAACGGTACTCCCGCTCACCGAGAAGACCATCTATCCGGGCCTGGGCGAATAACCCACCCGCATTCCCTTTCCGGACAGGCCGGGTTGGCCGGCTTGTCCGGAAGGATTTACTAACCAAGTCCCCTTGCAAAGGGACATTTAATGAACCAGAAACATACAGAGATGAAAAAACATGCAATATTCTTCTTAGTAATGATAGCTTGCCTGTTCACCGGCTGCATCATGGAAGACCAAAGTGACTGCCGCCGCAGCTTCACCTTGCTGTTCCGATACAACGGCGACGGCACGACAGATATTTTCCCCGAAAAGGTGGCCAAGGTCAATCTGTATGTTTACAACACAGATAACCGGGCACTCATCCGGTCGTATGAATTGGACCAGGCCGACTTGCAGACCTTGCAGGGCATCCGCCTGGACGACTTGGAGCCGGGCACCTACGAGGCTGTATGTTGGGGAAATGCCTATGAGAGCAGTGGTACGGTCGTTGAAGAACATCGGGATCAGGCCCTTATGGCGGCACCGGAATGGCATGCCGGGCAGGATGTGGATACCAACGACGAACTGTATCACGCGGTCAAGACATTCACTATCACCAATGCCTATGTTGACCAACAGGAACTTTGTCTTTTCAATTGTGCACACATTGACTTGACTGTCCGTTTGGAAGGGTTCGGACAGGAGGTGGTGGTACCTGCCGGCACACGCGCTGAGGGAGATTGTCCCGTGGGCTTACGTTTGGAGAATATGCCCGGACATTATGATTTCGGTATGACGGTTTTGGATGAGGAAACAACCTATCGTCCTGCGCTGGCTGTAGCCGCGGATGATGAGACGGCCTACGTGAGTGCTTCGCACACTCTGCGTTTCACCGATGATTGTGCAGCTACCTTGCATCTGACAAATCCGGAAACTGATGAGACTTTCTACACACTGTCCATCAGCCAATTCTTGGCCGACAATAATCTGTCGGTAGAAGATCACCAAGAAGTGGCCGTGGACATTCTGCTACGTCTCAATACAGACGGAATCAGTGTCACGGTGGTGCCTTTTGAGGATGAAGATGTACAGCCCGGACTGGATGAACGAACGATACGAAGAGAGGAGGTAAATGGCTATGAATAAGGTAATGGGATGGTTATGGGCTTTTATGGGACTTGTATGCGTTTCCTGCGCATCGGATGATTTTTCTTCCGTTTCTACGGACGAGGGGTATAATGTGCGCTTGCTGATAGATCCGCAAGCCACTTCCACGCGGGCCGGGCTTGACGATGTTAGTGTCCTCAAGCAATTGCGGGTATATGTGTTCAACACAGCAGGTGAGCGTGTGGGCTACCACGAAGATATGGATCTCACGACGACCGGACAGGCTTATTACATCCCTTTCCGGTTGAGTGAAGGTGGGGAGCTGACGTTCTACGTAGTGGCGAATGAAGGAGGAGCCAGTGTCTCTAACGATGGTTATTATTTGACTGAGAATACCAGCCTGGATAAATTGAAGATTGCAGGCTTTCTGACGGAAAACATTGACCGTAATCCAGGCGACCTGATGACGGGAACAGTTTCTCAGAACATTAGTGCCCAAGGTGATAACGTAGATGTAGTTCCGATTACATTGGTGCGCCCGTTCTCGTTGCTGAATGTTTATTTTGCAAAGTCGTCGGCGAGTTGTGAGGCTACCGTGGAGAGCGTGAAGTTATATAAATATACCCGTTATGGGCTTTTTGCGGACAGGGAAGGCAGTAGTACCACAGGAAGAGACAATGTGACCACTCCTGCGGAATTGATTACTTCGTCTCCTTGGGAAGTAACGCAGGTTGTGCCGGAAGACGAACAGTTTACCGGAGATTACGGGACGGAGGATCAGTGTTTCAGCAAACCCGTTACGTTGCATGCCGAGGGTGGCAGTCAGTGGGACAACCAGTGGGTCAGTACTGAAGTGAATGATGCTTCTTATCTGCTCATTACTTATACTATTAATGGTGAGCAGCGGAAAGATGTACGTATTTATTTGCCTCCCATATCCCAGACGAATTGCAAGTACAATGTGAAATGCCTTATCAAGGAGTCGGGCGGTTTGGCCATCGCTTGCCAAGTACAACCTTGGGCGGATGTGAAGCATGATTATGAATTGTCAGATAATGGGCAATTCCAGTTGGAAGCGACCAATGTGAAGCCTGTAGCGGATGGAGAACAAATATATGCTACCCAATACGTGGAAGGTGCAGGCGGTGCAGATCGGCAGTTTACAGTCGCTTTGCGGATGGAAACTCCTGGAGGCGTGCGCTGGCAGGCACACTTGACCGATGCTCTGAATTTCGAGTTCGTGGGCGAGGATGAAGGAGTGGGTGGAACGACAGAACCGGTTACCTTGCGTGTCCGCCCGACTAAGCCGTATGACGGAACCCTGACACAGCCCCTTGAGACGGAACTATACGTTACTATCGGTACGGCTCCGAATAATAAGCAGACGTTTTATGCAAGCGATACACAACCATACGGTGACGGCACTTCTATTCGTATCCGGCAGGTGTCTACCCAAGATGGTGATGCCCTGTGGGGGAGCGGAAGCGGAGAAGAACAGCCTTAACAACGAAAGGAGAAACAGTCATGAACATACAACAAATTTTAAGACAGGCGGGCCGGGCGGCAAGTGTCATATTGCTGGTCATGCTGGCTTCGTGTATCAAGGATGATTTTCCTGTGGAGCAATCCGAACCATTGGGACCGGGATTGCACCTGAACCTGCAAGTCGGCGGGGAGACCTTGGCCGTCACTCGTGCGGAGAGTGAGGCTACGTTGCGCGAAGATGTGATAGAGACGGTGGATATTTTTATCTTTACCGCGGACGGCTCGTTGAAGAAGAACGCTGAGGGAACAGAGGATGGATATGTGCATAGTGAAAATCCGGCAGACGGGGTGGTGATGGTGTACAGCGGTACAGACTGGCTGGAGCACTTTGAACCGGGAGAAACCTATTCCGTTTATGTATTGGCCAACTATGAGGGGGATGCTGATTTGAGCGAGGTGAAAACATTGGATGACCTGAAAGCGGTAGTTGCCAAGGATGAGAAAATTGTCTATTGGGAGGGCATGACACTGCCGGAAGGGTCAGGTAATCAGAAGTTTGAAGGCAAAACATTCCTGATGGATGGTCACACGGATGTCACATATGAGCAGTTGGCCGTAGAAGCGGAAGATGGTAAGATTTACGAATTGCCGGTAAAGATGTACCGGGCTGCCGTCAAGGTGAAGATGACCATTAACCTGACTTCGGAATGGGATGCACAGTTCGACCCCAGCATACTGAAAGTGCAGGTCTCCAATTATGCTACGGCTACACCCGCTGTGGCAGAAGGTAATCCGCTGATTCCAGAACAGCGTGGATTCCAAACGACTCCGGAGGTAGCTGCGGAAGGAATAGAGGAGGCTTTCAGCGAACATTTTGTCTATCAGAAAGGAGCAAATGAGTCATGGGCGGGCAGCACAGTCTTGTTTTATGCCTATGTGAATCGCTGGGACGACTTGGTAGAGAACGAAACCATGCTTCTGATTGATATGCCGGGACGAATGGGCGAAGAAACATTGTCGCACAATTTCTATAAGATTCCTATCATTCCCAACATGATGGAACAAGTGTTGCAGCGCAACACGTGCTACGAAATTACTGCCACGGCCGATATGTTGGGTTCTACCAAGATAGATGACCCGGTGGAACTGACGGATGTAAAGTTCCAAATTGCGGACTGGAAAACAGAAGCAGTGAGTGTGGGTGAAGATGAAGGCTTAAAGTACCTGATATTGAACGAATATCACATTGACCTGCGTAATACAGACGGTTACGACGGGTTGGAATTCTATTCTTCATCGCCGATTCAGAGTGTGGAGTTTGTAGGATTTAGGTCTCAGGCAGCTTATGAGGCGGTGAAAGATTCCATTGACTTCACGTATCCCGGTGAGCAACAAAATAATGAAGATTATATCCCTGCCAAGTTTTTCATCAATAAAGATGGAGAGCGTCAAGAGGTGAATGACTATGATCGACTTATACAGGTTGAGAATCAATATGGATATCTAGATTGGCAAGAAAATCTATTGTATCATGCCATAACGGTAAGGGCAGATGAAGGTACGGAGGGGCATATACATTTGGAATCTCCCAATCCTAACAATGTGACCAAACGCTATATGACGTTAAAGGTTACCAATACCCAGGGGCTGTCTAAGTATGTGGTAGTGGAGCAGTATCCGTTGGAGTATATTCAGCCGATACAAGGGTATTATTCGTATCGGGATGACTTTCTGACCCCGGAGGGAGTTTCACCAGAGGGAGCCGTGTATTGGGGGAAAACTTATTACACAAATCCAACTACATTACGTGTAACAGAAACACAACGTCGAAGAAATAATAGATGGGGAAATTCAACTTATGAACTGACATCTGGAAATATAGATGATATATCATTGCCAGTAGATAATTACTTTTTTTATTCAAAGGTTTACTATAACAATAGCTGTTATATGTATCGCTTTAATGATAGTGAGAGTGAGATTGATTACGATGATCCAAATTGGATCTGGACTGATTGGGAACAATATACTGTTGGGAGAAATACTTATCGAAGAAGAGTAGGTACGTATGAAAATTATTCTATGACATTTGAAGCAACGCCTGACGGAAACTCGGGAAATAGTAATCCGATGATGTATTTCGTCACGATAACTCAAACTAATAATGAATATAATATAGCTCATCCAATGACGGAAAATGTTTCAGATTGGAATTACCAATTGGCTACAGTCAGTTCGTCTGAAAATGATGAATTGGTATCGCCTTCTTTTATGCTTGCTTCACAATTGGGAGCTGTTTATTCCAGTGGAATTAGTGGATGGGAAGAAGCACGTAAACATTGTGCATATTATGTGGAAACATATCAAAAAAATGGTGAAGTATTCGTTTTAGATGATTGGCGTTTGCCGACCTCTGCGGAAATAAAAGTAATCATTAAATATCAAAATGATCCCAATACGCAACAAGTGATGGAAGAAGTATTAGGAGGACGATATTATTATGTGAGTTGGAGTGGAGCAAATAACGGTAACGGTAACGCGCTCGTAGATGAGGGAAATAACGAGGGTACTTTTATCCGTTGCATTCGTGACGTCAAACCCAACGACGCCTTCCTTCAGGACACCAACCAATAACTTAAATACTTGAAACAATGAAGATGAATAAGAACATAAAACATATCTGGCGGGCAGCCGCCCAAGGGTTGGCGGTTCTGTTGATGCTATTGACCATACAGGCTTGTGTGGACGAAGACATTGCCTCGTCCAATCATGCCGCAGTGGATGAGAATGGTATGGTGCATCTGAAGTTGAGGACCAATATCCCCGCTATGAAGTTAACCCGCGCCGTTGATATCAATGGTGAAGAAATCAGTACTTTGTGGTTGCTGGCATTTAATCGGGAAGGCTATATGATAAGCCGTGTGTTGGCCGATATTCAGACCAGTAATGTTAGTGGTACCGACGGTGGTGAGGGAACCTTTACGGCTACGGTTCCGGCTTCGACTCGCAGGTTGCATTTCCTGGCGAATGTCAATATGGATAACTTCAACGACCAGGACAACATCGGGCGGCATGAAAACGAGGTCATTGCCCCATTGGTCTCCTCGTCCGGAAACTTGGTGTATTGGGGCTATGGACAATTTCCCCAGGGAATCCCTGAGGATTTTGCAAAGGGAGGTAATGTTACGCTTTACCGCAACCAAGCCTTGGTGCAATATGAAATACTGCAAGGGGTAAATTTAGTAGTAGACGGTTGGGCTGTCTGCAACCAAAATGCTTATGGCACCGTGGCTCCTTTTGATGCATCGGCTCTTGATGAGCCTTTTCACTTCGATTTAAATACTTATGACTTTGTCACGACTGTACCCGAGGAATATAACATCAAGCTGGGCGATGATGAAGATGTGGGTAAGGCTTCGGAAGAAGACGGCGATCCGCGTTACCTCTTCGAGACAGCCAATCCTGAGGACGACCAGGTGTATGTCATTATGAAAATCCGTAAAACGTCACAAAGCCCCGAGGAAGCCAAGTACTACAAAATTATGCTGGTGAATGAGGTGAAAGAACCTTATGAGATTATCCGTAACCACAAATACCTGATTACGATACAAGCTATCAACGAGTCGTATGGCGTGACTTCTTTCGAAGCGGCCAAGACGGCTACGCCTGCCAATAATCCATGGATTACCATCAGCGACGAAATTCCCGAGGTGATGGACGGCACTACGACGTTGCGTATCGAAGGGGAAACTACCGTGATTTACCAAGAGGCAGGTGAGCAGGAGATACGCTTTTATTATGACGGGGACACTCAGCCGAATGTCACGTGGATAAGCAATGATGATGTGGCAGATACTGAAATCAAACCGGAAGATGTCACTTGGGATTCTACGACCGGCGAGGGTAGTGTCACCATTCGTGTGCATGCTCCGGCGCAGGACAAGGTGAGTTATGGAACGCTTCAAATCAAAGAGACTGACGGACCTTTGTACCGTCGCGTACAGGTCATTACTTCGAAGCTCTTTGAGTTTACACCGGTATGGGTCAGTTCCGAGATTCCGCGACTGGATGGTGAGGTGATTACCGTGCTGTTCCATATTCCCGATAATTTCCCGCAAGAATTGTTCCCCATAGACATCAAGTTTGGTTGCGACCTGATTGATGCCCAAAGCGGTGAAAACCTTAAAGTAGTGATGGAGGAGAATAGTTACACCGTACCGGTCTGGAATAGTGTGGCGTGGGTAGATCCAACTACTTCTCCGAACGTAACCAAGGATTGGAATTATAAATATGTGTATTCCGCTACCCATACGGGGGAACATCGTGTGAATTTCCGTACCATTCTGACGCAATATGATAATGCGGGAGGAACCGGTGGAAATCCTTCCTTGCCGGACATTAATGTGGCAGAGGAGTTTCATATCTATATGGAAGGAGACGATCCGCGGAATGGAAACGACTTGTTCAAGCATCGCGACTTGTATTTTGCTTTCCAGCCACAGGGTACTAGGCGGCGTATCATGTTAGGTCAGGCCGGTGTAGAGAGTGATGATAAGTTTACCACGTACGAAGTGTCCCAACTGAATCCGGTAACCGGTGAGACAATAACGATACCTTTCCGTTTGGGAACTTTGAGCAATGATGATGATACCAATGTATCGTCTTGGGATTGGAGGGAGACACAATCTGCGCGGTCTGTCGATAGTGAAATCCGGGTTTATTATGATGAAACGGTTCTGAAGCCGGAGTGGACGGGAGCTGTGGCTCAAACGGATATGTATGGTAATACCTATGCGGAATATACAGCTAGTGGGGCGGATAATGAGTTGACGTTTGAAAGCGTCAGTCCGATCTTCGACAGCTATGTAGTGCTCTCCGCTCAATCTACAACCGGCTATCCGAGTAATCAAGGGTTTGAAGGACAGAACTCACAGGAGAATTCGTTCCGTTCGGCCAGCGTTACCGTTAGCACGAAGGGGCGGATGGATTTCAATCCGCAAATGTCGTTGGACGGTAATGACTTCAGTGGGATTGCAGGTGGCTTTGACGTGCCTTATGGCGTTGGGGAGGATGTATATCTGCGAATCAATATCCCGGTTGCCGCCCGGGGACGAATGTTCCATGTCAACCTGGAAACCCGTTACTTGACACCTGTGGATGAAGGATGGACAGAGAGTGAAGAAGGTGTCTGGACGTATGCCTTGACAACTTCAGAGACAACTCATACATTCCATTTCCGTACGAACCGTTTGGCAAGTAGCGAGACACTTGTGCTGAGTGCAGGAAATGAAGCCGGGTTTAATCCGGTGTCCATAGATGTTGTCAATCCGGATCTGGAGGGTACTATTCAGTTACAGCCTGAGGAAGAAACTTTCCAGACACCTTCTCCTTACGTTATCCTGGAACGTGCCAGTGATGGAACGCGTATTGGTACGTTTGACTTGATGGACGGAAGTGCAGTCGGTTTGAATAGAGTACAGTATCAATTGGCATTGCGGGGTGAATATAATTTGAATGAAACGGATCCGGTGACAGTGCGCTGGATGCGTGTGACAGATGATGCAGCATTCAGTTATTCATGCCTGTTGCAAAATCTCATGGGTGATGGGGTTGTCATACCTTTGACCCGGCAGCAATAATATAACCCCGCCGTGAGGCGCGGTTCCTCCTTCCCGCTAAGTGTAGAGGGAAGGGCTCGGAAGCAAGCGATTGCTTCCTACCGTTTGTTTGTTTTGTTTGCGGAGGATGTCTTCAGTGAAGGGCATCCTCCATTTTTTTGAGCGTGGGGACATGAGTAAGTGTACAAAATAAATGAACTATATTCGGGTTCGAATGCGGAACGTGTAGGGGCGACCCTTGCGGTCGCCCTTACACAGGGCGGGGGCAAGCCCCGCCCCTACAACGTCGGTATCATGTTCCTATAGTATAACTAAATATGATTGGTTACTTACTGCAAGGAGTTTTGCAGCAATACTGCATCAACTGTTGCAGTACTGCTGCAACTATTGATGCAGTAGGTACGGGGGTATAGACCCTATGACGTAGGGTGTAGGAGGGAGATGCAGTGCGTCTTATAATTGGTTGATATCTTCCGCTGTCAGCCGGGTGCATTGGATGATGGTTTCCATGGGAAGCCCCATCGCCTTCATACGTTTGGCCACTTCTTGGGAATAGCTTTCTTTGTACCCTTCTGCCCATCCTTCTATCCAGGCGGATTTGAAGACGCTCCGTTGGTAACTTAGGGCCTCCATGTCGCGGATGTAAGCACGTTTTTCGTCCGGGGAAAGGGAGTCCACGCGGAGGCGTTCGCGGGCTTCGGGAAGCCCTTTAGCCGTGGCTGTTTTGTCTATTTCTGTAGTTCTCAAGAATCGGAGCCATTCATCTAAGGGAGTGTTAGGGGTTTTGTCGAAATATTCAGTGCGAAGTAAATAATATTCGGTGGGGATGTCATAGGTGTTTCTGTAGAAAAACAAATCGTGTTGGTTGCCAAATAATGTCAGAATATCTTCTGAGTCGTGTAGACCACGGAATTCTGTCTTGCCATGGTAGATGTAGTCTTTGCCAAATCCTAGGTGAAAAAAGATAATGTTGATGGAATAAATCATGCTGATTTGGTCAATCTCTTTGCCTAAATTGGTATAACGGGGTCGAGACCTTGGCACTCCTTTGAGTACTCGGTGGAAATAATCGTATGGTTGATTGTTCTGCACTTCGATGATGAGCAGGCGGCCTTTACTGTCTTCGACCAGCATGTCGGCGCGGTTGAATTTGTCGGTGGCGTCCTCCTGGTTGCCTTCGCTTTCCAGGAATCGGACGATGCGCAGGTCCTCACCCAGGAGGGTGGACAAGAAACCTTCCAGTACGATGTAGTTGCTTTTGTCCCGAAGCAAACGCTTCATGGCCCAATCGAATCGGATTAAATTGTCTTTCATAAGCTGCCGTTTCTGGTTGTTACACAATGATATGCCACAGCGTGTGGCCGGTTATTTTTGCAAAAGTAGCGAACTTTCTCCGATTGCACAAAATTGGGAGTGGAAAGTTGTTGCTATGTGCCGGATAATCACTATATTTGTTCGTCTTATCAGTAAACTTACATGGAATGAAACAGAATCTTTACAGAAGTATGACCTTTGCCGCGATGTGGTTCTTGGGAGTGGCTATGACGGCTTGTGCCGGACGTCCTGCCGGGCAGGGAACAGCGGAGGCTCGGGCGGAACGGGCGGAGGTGTCCCGACAGGGGACGCAGGATGGCGGAGAGTCTTTCCCCTTTCCCGATATACCGGAAGTGATGACGGATCCCGACGAGCGCCGCAGCTATTTACTTTCGCATTATTGGGATCGGTATGACTTTGCTGACACGGCCCTCTTGCAGCGTGCCGAGGTGACGGAACAGGGCTTGGTGAACTACGTGGCGTTGGTGGCCTCCCATCCCGACGAGGAGGAGGCAGACCGGGCGGTGGACGGCTTTTGCCGGAGCCTGATGGCGACAAACGCTGCGCAGAAGGTGTTCCCGGACTTGCTGGAGAAGTATTTGTATGACCCGATGTCGCCCTTGCGGAACGATGCGCTGTATGTGCGCTTCCTGGACGGGCTGTTGGCCCATGCCCCGAAGGAGAATGCCCTCCGCGACCGTTGGCGTTTCTATCGGGAGCTGGCGGGCAAGAACAATCCCGGACAACCGGCGCAGGACTTCACCTATTACCTGCCCGACGGACAGAAGCGGACGCTCTATGGGACTGCCGCCAAGCAGTTGCTTCTGTTCTTCTACGACCCGGAGTGTGAGAACTGCCACGAGACGTTGCTGGAGATGAAGGCCAGTGCCGGCTTGGCCGAGGCCGTGCGCGATGGTCGGATGACCGTGCTGGCCATCTATACGGAAGGCAATCCCGCCGTGTGGCAGGCCCGGCTGGACGAGATGCCGGCGGACTGGGTAGTGGGGACGGACCGTGAGGTCATCAAGACCCGCTCCCTCTATGACCTGAAGGCCATGCCGACGCTCTATCTGCTGGACGGGGACAAGCGCGTGCTGCGGAAGGACGTGGGATTTGGGGAGTTGAGAATTGAAAATTGAGAGTTGAGAATTGGGAATTATACTTGGGGCGGGATGACTTTGTGCATTCCTGAATGGTAATTTATATGAAACGTCTGCGGTAACTCAATTCCCCTCCTCCGGGGAGGAGGGGTGGCCAACGGCCGGGGTGGTAGCGGCAACAACTAACGCTTAGTTATTAGAATAAACAACTGTGTATAAGTAAATTGGCCGCTACCACCTCCCCCTTCGGGTACTCCTCCTCCCCGGAGGAGGAGAAATAAGTTACCTCCGTTTCAACGGGTTCGCTAAATTCCTATTTAATGCACAAATTTATCCCGCGCCAAGTATAATTCTCAATCCCTAATTCTCAATTCTCAATTTCCTTAATGAATGCCCGGCGCCGTTTGTGCTGTTCGGTCTTGAAGTAATCCCATTGGGCCTGCACCTTGCCGTTCAGTTCCAGTTCCACGTTGCTCTCGGCGTATTCGAAGCCCAGCTGCTGGTAGACGGGGATGAGGTCGGAGAAGAGCAGGGCGTTGACACCCTTGTTCTGGTACTCGGGCTTCACGGCCACCAGCATCAGGTCCAGGATGTGGGAGCGGCGCTTGAAGAACAGGGCTTTCAGCAGATAGAACCAGCCGAAGGGTAGCAGACGGCCGTGGGACTGCTGCAAGGCGCGGGAGAGCGACGGCATGGAGATGCCTACACCTACCAGCTGGTCCTGTGCGTCGGTGATGAGCGTGATCATCCGCAGGTCCAGGATGGGGAGGTACATCTTGACGTAGTGGTCTATCTGCCGTTGCGACAGGGCGGAATAGCCGTAGAGCGGGGCGAAGGCCTCGTTGATGAGGCGGAAGATGGCCTGGCCGTAGTCGTGGGCTATCTTCTTGCTCGATGTATATTTCTTAATCTTTAGTCCGTACTTGCGCTGCACCAGTTCGGAGATGCGCTGGTGCTTCTCCGGGATGGCATCGGGGATGTAGATCTTGTATTCCACCCAGTCGGCATCTTTCCGGAAGCCCAGGCGCTCGATATGGGCGGGATAGTAGGGATAGTTGTAGATGGTGGCCATGGTGCCCAGCTGGTCGAAGCCTTCTATCAGCATGCCTTCGGCGTCCAGGTCGGTGAAGCCCAGGGGACCCTGGATGTGCGTCATGCCGCGTTCCTTGCCCCATTGCTCCACGGTGTGTATCAGGGCTTCGGACACCTCTGTGTCGTCGATGAAGTCTATCCAGCCGAAGCGCACTTCTTTCTTCTGCCAGGTGTCATTGGCTTTGTGGTTGATGATGGCGGCCACGCGGCCTGCGAGCTTGCCGTCCTTGTAGGCCAGGAAATAGTCGGCCTCGCAGAACTCGAACGCCGGGTTCTTCTGCTTGTTGAACGTGTTCAGCATGTCGTCGTACAAGTCGGGCACTGAGTAGGGATTGTGTTTGTACAGTTCGTAATTGAAACGGATGAAGCGTTTCAGGTCTCGCCGGTTGGAAACTTTCTTGATTGTTACAGCCATATTCCTTTTTCTGTCTATTCGTGCGCAAAGATAGCGTAAATCGTTAGTAACCGGAAGAAGAACGGCCGTTTTTTCGCCTTTTTGTCCGATTTCGCCGATGTCCGGGCGATTTTTAGGGACGGAAGTTTCCGTTATTCGCAGAGAATGCCTATTTTTGGCGGTTACTTACCAAATGATATTTGCTTATGAGAAACAGGACTTATCTGCTGTGGTCCCTGCTGTTGGGACTGTTATTTATGACCTACGCTTGTTCGGATGATACGCCGGGTGGAGGCTCGGGCGGTTCTTCGGTCATGTCGGTCGATTGGCCGGAGGGTGAAGACGTGCCGCTGGAGGCGCAAATGGGAGCTGTCCAAGAGCTGGACTTCCACGCCGACCAGAACTGGACTACGAGTGTCAGCCAAGATTGGCTGGAGGTGGAGCCGAGCAGCGGCGGGGCCGGCGACTATACCCTGAAGCTGAGTGTAATCAAGCCTAATGATACGGGCGATGTCCGCACCGCCACCTTGTCGCTCATCTCCGGTTCGACGCCTCTGCGGATTACCATTATACAAGAGGAATATATCCGTGTGGAGAAGGAAACGTATAATGTGCCGGCCGAGGGAGGCAACCTGGATATCAACTTCTTCACGACCATAGACCAGGGCACCCCGGACAATCCGAACTTCAATGTCTACTCTTCGGGCGCAGACTGGATTACGGACCGACAGGCGGCAGCCACCCGCGCGGACGAAGATACCTACAACGTCCAGTTGCGTGTCTTGCCCAACGAGGGCAAGCAGTCCCGCACGACCCAGTTCTACTTTGTGAAAGAGCCGTTTGACAATGACCATGCCAACAACTACATCCTCGCCACTGCCACCATCGTGCAGGCCGGCCAGGGAAGCGGCACCAGCGAGAGTTATGAGGAAGACGGAAAGGTCGTTGTCCTGCAGGAGCATACGGCAGGCGAAGGCATCCCTCTGGTGATAATGGGCGACGGATTCCTCGACACTGACATAACGAGCGGCTATTACGAGCAGGTGATGGACAAGGCGGTGGAGCATCTCTTCACGGAACACCCCATCAGCGAGATGGCGGAGTACTTCGACATCTACTGCGTGCAGGTGGTGTCGCCCAACGGCAACTTCGGCGTCGGCGAGGAGAATTACGGCGAGACGGCCCTGGGCTGCTGGATGGAGACCGGCACGAGCACCGGCGTGGGCGGTAATGATGAGACTGTGCAGCAATACGCCCAAAAGGTGGAAGGCATCGACCTGGACGACACGCAGGTGGTGGTCATCCTGAACTCTGACGCCTACAAGGGCACAAATTATAACTATTGGTACACGGATGGCACGCCCAGCAACTTCTCCATCGCCTACTTCCCCATCATCGGCAACCTGGAGAGCGAGGACTTCCGCCGCGTGCTGGTGCATGAGACCGTGGGCCACGGCATCGGCAAACTGCACGACGAGTATTCCTACGAGGAGAATCCCCTGATGCCCGACGACGAGATTGCACAGACACAGCAGCAGCAGGAGGACTTCGGCTGGTGGTTGAACGTGGACTTCACGGACGATGAGCAGGCCGTGCTGTGGAGCCCCTTCCTCTTCGACCCGCGCTATGACGACCAAGGCCTGGGCATCTTCGAGGGAGCCTGCACGTATATGTCCGGCGCCTACCGCTCGACTGAGGAGAGCATGATGAACGGCAATACCATGGGCTTCAACGCGCCGTCGCGCCGCGCCCTCTATAACAACATCATCAAGCGTGGCGAAGGCCGCACGCCCACCTTGGAGGAGTTCATCGACTTCGACCAGCAGACCTACGTGAAGCCTACGCAGACCCGTGCCGCCGCGCCGAGCCGTCCGTTCGGCCGTCCGCGTACGGTGCGGCTGGACCGCCCGTTGGGCCGGTGATGAGGTCCCGGAAATAGCAATCCCCCGTCCGCGGCAAGGAAGCCGCGCGGCGGGGGATTCTTTTGAAAAAGAAGCAATAATCAGTGTCTTGCCGTATCGTCTTATTTGGTGCGTGTCACGGTGTGGAGCACCTTCCCGTGCTTGTCCACCATGCGCAGCTCCAGCGACGCGGGGCTGGCGGAGAGGATGGAGAAGCCCGGCTCAGGGCTGCAGAACACGGTGCCCTCCACGGGGGCTACCTTGCGGCTGAGCGAGCCGGAGGAGTTGGTGATGTAGTCAATCTTGCTGCCCTTCGCCCGGATGTGCTGGAAGTTGTGGATATGTCCGTTGATGTACATGTCCACGTGGTGGCGGCGCAGGATGGTGTCTACGCGCTGTTGGAGGTTGAGGCGCTCGATGTCGTCCTTGTCCGTGTCGGCGTAGATGGGGTGGTGGCCCACTACGACCACCCAGTCTTCCTTGGCTGCGGCCAAGGTAGCGTCCAGCCATTCCAGTTGGGCGTTGATGTCCTGGTGGCAGGCATCGGGATACTTGTCGTTCTCCTCGCGGTACTTGTCGATGAGGGGCGTGGTGTCGATGAAGACGATACGCACGGTGGTGCCCTCTTCGTTGAACGTTTTGGTGTAGTAGCGGGCGGGCATCTCCCAGCGGCGGCTGACGCGGCTGTAGTCGATGACGGCCTGTGTCGAGCCGCGGTACTCGTGGTTACCGCAGATGGGATACCAGGCTATCATCAGTTCGGGGTGGCTGTAAATCAGCTCGTAGTTGGTCATCCACAAGGGGTCTTCCGTGGAG